>JAUNQV010000156.1 GCA_030535995.1 Bacteroidales bacterium | reverse complement strand
GCCGAGACAATCGACATTGAAGATGTGGAGTACGAAGAGGCCGACTTGGAGGAAGATGTTTTATTCAACGATAAAGAAACGGAAAGTACCAAAAGTCAGTTATAAATGAAAGTTATTTATTACCTTTGTAAACAAATAATAAATCGTAATGAAAACGGCAAAAACTGTTGATGAACAAATTGATATATTGCGTTCTCGTGGTATCATAATCAATGACTCCGAGAAAGCAAAAGAGATATTGCACGATATTGGTTATTATCGTTTAGGTTTCTATTTCTTCCCGTTTGAACAGACACACCCACAAACGGCGAACAGAACTCATAATGTTGTACCCGGAACATTGTTTGAAGATGCAGTTGCGTTGTACTATTTCGATTTTGATTTGAGAAACATACTTAACAGATATTTGACTCGTGTTGAGGTGGCTTTCAGAACCTATCTTACATACTATATGTCGTTGCAGTATAAAACTGACCCGTTGTGGTTTGTGAGTCCTACTGTGGTTATTCAATCTTTTATAAACGACTTTGACAGGAAAGTATATCAGTCAGAAGCGTTTAAGAAAAACCAGCAGATTAAGAGACATCACAATAAATATCCTGCGGACAAATATGCTCCAGCTTGGAAGACGGTTGAGTTTATGACATTCGGCAGTATTGTAAGATTATATAAATCGATAGACAACAAGGACGACAAGAAAACTATTGCGAAAAACTTTGGTGTAGGTAAATCGGCGGTGTTTACATCTTACATTGATGCTATATACACTTTACGCAACAAATGTGCTCATGGTTCTGCACTATTTGATTTGCAACTCCCGAATGGTATTAGTGCAAAAGGCCCGAAGCTTGGGCTTGCCGGTGCTGATTGCCAAAACTTAAATGGAGCAATAACTGTTCTGCAATACGTACTGAAGCAAATATCACAGAATAGAGCAAACGACCTGCAAAAGGAACTTGATGATTTGTATGCACGTTTCAAGAAACAGAGAGTTGAACTTGTGGAAATACTCAAAAAATGTTCCGGTCTTAATTTTTAACTATCAAAAACTTGTTTGGCAAAACTTTTGTTCATATATTTGCACACAGAATCGTGTAATTCACAGCCGTAGTCGCAGTGTCTTGCACGTTAAACAGTACAGTATCAAGCCCAATCCTTAGTCGATTGGGCTTGAGTCATTTTATATGCTTGTCTTTTTTTCTCGCTAAGTCGCACGCGAAATTTGCAGTGTTACTCATACACTGCAATATGTCAAAGCCAAACAAGGAGATATACTTTAACTCACCGCAACGCCTTACCCAGCTTATCGGTGCTAACACCACCGTTATTGTCGCAGGCCGTCGAACAGGAAAGACGGACAGTATTGCTGCTCCTTTCGTTCTCCGTAATATGCAGCGTATGCCGGGCAGTACAGGCGGTATCGTAGTACCCACCTTCAAACACGGACTTACCAACACTTTGCCGGGGCTTTTCGCCGCGTGGAAGCGTTGGGGATATATTCAAGGAGTGCATTATGTCGTTGGTCGCAAGCCTCCCAAATCCTTTGCACGCGCTATCATCGAGCCGAGCGATTACGAACACGTAATATCATTCTATAATGGCTCCGTTGCAGTCATTATATCACAGGACAGGCCCGGCTCTTCCAACTCGCTTACGCTCTCGTGGTTGCTTATTGACGAAGCAAAGTTCATAGATTATGAACGCCTGAAAGATGAAACACTCCCTGCCAATGGCGGTATAAAGTCATATTTCGGCAAGCACTCGTTCAATCACTCCATAATGATTTTGAGCGATATGCCACAGACACAGAAAGGCTCGTGGTTCCTGCACTACAAGGAGAAGATGGACGAAGAGCTGATAGAGACAATCAAGGCCACCATATACGAGATATGGAAGACAAAGGAGCGTGTGCGTAGATTAAAAGGCGAGGGCAAAGCTGTGCCGAAATACCTCAAAAGATACCTTCGCACACTCGATACGAACCTCAACAAGATGCGTTCCGTTGCAGTCTATTACAAGGAGTACAGCAGCATAGAGAACTTGCAGCTATTGGGCGAGAACTACATTAAGCAGATGAAGCGCGACCTTACGCCAAAAACATTCCAAACCTCTATCCTTTGTCAGAGGATCGGAATAGCGAAGGACGGCTTCTACTCCTCAATGCGTGAGGGGCATAAGTACAATGCCAGCGATTTTGAATACCTCGACAAGTACGCACAGGAATATTATGCCTCGCTCGAAGCAGAAAAAAAGGAGTTTTCATCTCTCAACTCTCATCTTTCCACTCTCAACTCTTCACTCTGCGACAGCGATGTTAATCCCCTTGCACCTATTTGCATTGGTATGGACTACAATGCAAACATAAATTGGATAGTCGCAGGACAGCCCGAAGGTCGCAGGCTCAACATCATAAAATCCTTTTATGTGAAGTTCGAGAGGAAAATCCCGGCACTTGTTGAGGAGTTCTGCAATTACTATGCACACCACCAAAACAAGACAGTGGTTTACTACTATGACACCACAGCACTTGGTGCGAACTATGCCGTCAATGAGCAGGACTTTCATTGGGTGGTGTGCCACGAATTTGAGAAGCGAGGCTGGCAAGTGGAAGATGTCTATCTTGGCAATCCTATGCGACACGATGAAAAGTACCTTTTAATCAATCAAGGCTTTGCCGGCAAGCAGAGGCTTATGCCGTTCTTCAACCGTCAGAACAACGATGACCTTATCCTTGCCATTCAGACAGCAGGCGTTGTGCGTGGGCGCAACGGTTTCCGCAAGGACAAAGGCGGTGAGAAGCTGGACGAGACGGAAGAGAACCTGCTCGAACACCGCACCGACGGAACAGATGCTTTCGATACGCTATTCATAGGCTGTGAAAAGTTTCCACAAAGAAACTTTTATCCTATTTCTACAAACGGAGTTTTGTAGGGGGCTGAATTTTCGTGCCAACGAGCGAAACGCAAGTTTACTTGCAGGTTTCTCGGCGAGTGCAGCCGAAAATCGACAATGAAATTGTCAAAAGTTCCCGTACAGAGAAATGTTTCCTGTTACCGCAAGTGGGGTGATGTAGGTATCTATCGTAATTATTTGTGCCTCTCTATGTTAAGTAGGGAGGCTTTTTTGTGTTGTATAAGATCTTATGTGGATTGTTTTTAACAATTTTGACCTTTGGCAATGAAATGAAATAAAAATTGTTTATTTTTGCATATTACACCT
>JAUNQV010000071.1 GCA_030535995.1 Bacteroidales bacterium | reverse complement strand
TGTTTCCTAAACTGCTTACCTGTTCAACAAGAAACGTACAATGTGCTCTACAAGTGTACGTGGTTCATGTTCTCTATTACCTGATACGAAGAGAATATACGTGCCAAGCGTAGTGTCTCGGCCTCTTTTACTCCCACCTGAATATCTTTGTCTCCTTGCAGAATGAGTACGGGAACATTCAGTTTGGCAATCTCCTTGGCAGGGTTGTAGCGGAACCATGAGATAAGGTATGGTTGTACGCTTTTGCGGTAGAGTGAGGCAAGGTAATTGGGAACATCCTCAACGGTGCGCCCTTCGAGCAACTCTCTATGTATGGCGGCAGCTTCGCGCTGAACCTGCTCGGGCTGTTTTCTCAACTGCTCTTCGAGAACCTCATGGGCGGGTCTTCCACATCCTGCGATAGAGATATATGCCTTTACCGCCTTGCTCTTTTGAGCAGCTACCATGCCTATGAGGGAGCCCTCGCTGTGCCCTGCAATGGCGATGGTACTGAAACGTGCGTCGTCGGCATACATATCGGCCCAGCCTGCTGCATCGTCGATGTAGTGCTCAAAGCGCAGTTCCTCCTCGTCTATGCATGCGGCTCTGCTTTTGCCGATGCCTCTTTTGTCGTAGCGTATGCTTGCAATTCCGTTTGCGGCAAGTCCTTCGGCTAGCATCTTCAATGAATTGTTCTGCAACTCGCTGCCAATGGTGTTGCCGTTCATGTCGGTGGGGCCGCTGCCGGAAATTATTATTACCAGCGGGCATTGTGTATCGCAACTGTCCGGCATCATTAGCATGCCGTGGATGTCACCGCTTGGGGTGTTGAGAACTATCTCCTTCTCAACTGCCATTGCGGTTGAGAAAAACAAAAGGGTAATTATTGCAAACAGTGTTTTTTTCATCTTATTTACCGAATTTTCCACCCATCTTGCTGCCTAACTTGCCGCCTGTCTTTGCGCCGCCTGTGCTCTGTGCCGCAAAGATGTTCTCGCCGTAGTTCACTGCCTTGAAACCTGCATCCTGCTTGCGGCGGAAGGCTATCTCAATGAGCCTGTCGATGAGTGCTGTGAAGTTAATTCCGCTGTATTCCCAGAGATAGAATGAGAGTGAGCCGGGGATTGTATTTATCTCGTTAACGAAAATATCGCCTGTAGCCTCGTCAATAATGAAGTCGATGCGGGCAACACCGTCGCATGAGAGGGCGCGGAATGTGTCGCATGCTGCTTTTTGTATAAAGTCGGTACTCTCCTTTGGCAAGTTGGCCGGTATCTCGCGCACGGTCGACTGCATGCCCTGCGACTGCTTGCCTCCGCCGTTCATGTACTTGTCCTGGTAAGAGAGTATTTCGCCACTGCGAACGGGTACCTCGCATACCGATGCCTGGCACTCGTAGTAGTTGCCCAGCACTGCACAGTTTACCTCTTTCAGCTTTTGTACATATTTTTCGATAATCACGCGGCTGGTGAAAGATATTGCATAGTCGACAGCGTCGAGCAGCTCCTCGCGGTTGTGTGCGGCGCGAATACCCACGCTTGAACCGCTGTTGGCAGGCTTCACAATCACGGGGTAGCCGAGCTTCTTCTCAACAGAGGCAACGGTCTCCTCCTGCTTGTCGGCCCATTGCTTGTCGCTGAACCAGCAGTAGTCGATAACGGGTATGCCACACTCCTTGAGTATCATCTTCATGGTAATCTTGTCCATGCCGTTTGCCGAGGCAAGGGTGTTGCAACCTGTGTAAGGAATTCCCGAGAACTCCATCACTCCCTGGAATGTTCCGTCCTCGCAGTTGGTGCCGTGAAGTGCCGGCATAATTACATCGAGCCTTGTTACAATATCTTTTCCAAATAGGCTCTTCTTGGTACGGTAGAGGTTGGTGTCGCCGTAGATGGGCTTCATGTAAACCTCTTCGCACATGGTAGCGAGTTTCTTCATGTCGCGGTAGTTGGCTACGTTGAAAAGTGCCTCGCCGGTATACCATTTTCCCTCTTTGGTAATGTATATCGGGGTTATGTCATACTTTTCTCTGTCCATGGCTGCCATAGCCTGGTTGGCTGTAATTACTGATATCTCGTTCTCGACGGAGCGTCCGCCGAATACAACTCCTACATTTGTTTTCATCGTTATATAGTGTTTTAGTTATTGTTTTATCCATCCTTCGTGCGACCAATCGCTAAAAGGCTCGCCTATAATTTGCCTTACAATTTATTTAAAATTGTCAGGCAAATCATTTTCATAAAGCACCACGTCTCCTGGGCACAGTATCTTTGCCATCTGCCGGTGGGCATGGTTCAGTGAGTCGGCAAGGAAATATTTCTCTGCCGGCATGCCGCCCTCCTCAATACCGCTCTTTATAGCCTCGCGGTTTACGGCATTTACAATGATGGCGTAGTCGCAGCTTGTAGCGATGGTGCGCCCCAGCTCCTTGTTGGCAGCAGCCTGGCGTGTTCCCATCTCTACAAATCCGGGGGTGATGACAATGCGCTTGTTGCCTTCGCCCACGGCAAACTCCTTCAGCACACCGAGGCTCATCTTTGCGCCCGTCGGGTTCGAGTTGTATGCATCGTCAAGCACTGTTATGCCGTTAGCGACCTTCATCGACAGGCGATGCTCAACGGGCTGCAAGCGCGCAATGGCGTTGCGCTGCTTGTTCGCAGGTACGCCCAAGTGGTCGGCAACAGCGATGGATGCCAATATATTGAGCAGGTTGCCTACACCCAGCAGGCGGCTGTTGTAGTGCTCGCCGTTGCCAAGAGTGAACGACACGCCTCCGGCACCGTATACAACGTCGCTTGCCTTGTAGTCGCCCTCGCCCTCTACTGCATATCTAATTATATTGCATGGGCTCTTTATGCCCTTGTAGCTCTTTATGTATTCCGAGTCGTAGTTTATTACTCCAAGGCCACCGGCTGGCAGTGAGTTGATAAGCTCGAATTTTGTCTCCTGTATGTTCTCTACTGTCTTGAATGTCTCAAGATGCATCTCGCCCACAGCGGTTACAATGCCGATGGTGGGGTGCACCAGGTCGCAAATCTCCTTGATGTCGTTATTCTGCTTTGCACCCATCTCCACGATGAACACCTGATGATAGGGGCGTAGCTGTTCGCGGATGGTGCGTATTACCCCAAGCAGGGTATTGAAGTTGCCGGGGGTGACAAGTACGTTGTATTTCTCGGCAAGTACGCTTGCGAGGTAGTTCTTTGTGCTTGTCTTTCCGAAACTGCCTGTTACACCTATGATGATGAGGCCCTTATGGCTGTCGATGATGCGTTTGGCATCGTTGTAGTAGTGGCGGTTGATTGCCTTTTCAATAGGCGTGTTCACAAGGTTGGCAAGCAGCATCAGGAAATTCGAGAGTATCAATGTCGCAGCAATGATTACGGTTGCCCATTCTGTTGCAAAGAGCAGTGCAAGAGCGGTTATGGCAACAAAGAGCAGTATGTTTGTCGCGAACAGTCTCTTTACGCGCATTGTGTACACAAGGGGAGTCTTGAATTTCTCGCGCCACGCGACAGCCCATGCCCCGATGGTGATACCTGTGGCAAATCCAACGCCCACATAGTTCGGTACCAGTGCAGGTACGAGCATCATGAATGCGATGAAACGCTTCTGTGAGATTATGTTCCCCGGTACAAGCCAGCGGAAATAGCGGCTGTAGCGGTAAGAGCTGAGCTGGAACATATGGATGTCATACTTCGCTATAAGCAGGAAGAAAGCGAATGCGACAACTGTATATGTGACGATAGTACCCATATCCTTTTACTTTATCTTGAAGAAATTCTTTATTACTGCTGTAAACAATCCCGGGTTCTCAAGAAATGAAAAATGTCCTGTACCGTGTGCCACCACAAGACCTGCGTCGGGGATGAGCTTCTCCATTGTCTTGGCGTCGCTCAACGGGGTGGCTGTGTCTGCGCTTCCCCAGAAGAGCAGGGTGGGGGCCTTTATGTTCGGCATAAGGTGCTTGAGGTCTTCGTTCACAACCTTGGACAATATGGCGCGCATCATGGGCGATGCGTTGTTGTAGTCGCTTGAGCCTGCCCCCTTGCGGCGCTTGTCGATTATTGCCTGCGCCTTCTCCTTTGGCAGGAATGTATTGCAGAGCCATTTCATTGTCTTGAATGTGTATACTTTCCAGTAATATTTCAGCGGGCGCTTGGGCTTGATGCCGGCTGCATCTACCAGTACCACACGGCTCACCTCGTTGCGCGAGGCAAAGACAATGCTCACCCTGCCGCCGAACGAGTGTCCCATGAGTGCCGGCTTTTCAATGTTGTTCTCCTTTACAAAGGCCTCTACCATGCGTGTGTACTCTTCTACACCCCAAACTTCGTTAGGCTCGTCCGATTCTCCAAAACCGGGGAAATCGAAATTGTATGTCTTGTATTCAGTGGCAAGCACTGCCTGGATGTGCTTGAAAATTTCATTAGTGCAGCCCCAGCCGTGCAGCAGAAGAACAGGTTCTCCTTCTCCTACCACGTTTATGTTTACATCTATATTGTTGTAACGGAAGGTCATTTGCTCGAAAGTTATATTGAAAATATAATTTCTTGCGAAGATAGTGAATTCTGTCAAAATATGGTCATTAGTTACAGCGGAAAAATCAGGCTCTGTGCAAAAAAACTCCGCCCATTTTTTTGAAGGGGCGGAATTTTTTTTGCTCTATTGCTGTACTGTATCAGAATTTCACTGTGTTCAGGTGCTTGTCAACTATAATGCCGTCAATAGCCTTAATGTTGAATTTTACGTTCTTCTTCGCTCTCAAGGTTATCTTAACGAGTTCAATATCGCCGTTTACAGTCTCCTTGTTGCCCTCGTTGATGAAGGTCGTGAAAATCTCTGTTTCGCCGTTGCTGTGCATGCGGTTCTTGCTGTAGTTGGTCATCTCACCTGTGCCTAAGGCTTCAATGCCAATATACTCATACTCGGCGGGGTTGTAGGGCAGTGCAAGGCCGAATGCATTTACGTTGGCAAGGCTCTGGCCGCAGATTGTTATCACAACCTCCTCACCTGCCTTGTAGCTCTTCTTGTCGGCTACAATGGTGATTGTGCCGGCAATAGTGTTCTCGGGCTTCTCGTATACGCCGTCGCCAATGCGTGTTGCGGCAACAGAGATGTCGTATGCATCGATGAGGCTGTTCTCGTTGACATCTCCTATGCTCACATACTCGAAGTCGCTGTCGCTCTTGCGCAGGCCGTTGTAGTTGAGGTAAGAGGTGAGGTCGTTCTCATCTACCTTCTTGTCCTTGTTGATGTCACCCGAGAGGTATGTCTCGCTGCCTGGAACCTTGAATATGTACATCTCGCGTCCCGAGCCGAAGTTGCCTACAGCCTCGGTAACGTTAATCTTGATATAACGTGCCTTGGGGTTGCCGTCGAATGTGAATACCTTCGTGTCGGGTGTGCGTGGCCATTCTATTGCAGCAGGCTCGCTCCAGTTCTCCTTGTCGGTACTGTAGCAGAATGTTGCCTTTGTAATGGTGCCGTTGCTTGCATCCTCGCGGCCAAGGTAGTGCAACTTGTCGAGTGTTGATAGACCGTTGAGGTCTATTACAAGGTCGAAAGGTATAGCATTCTTGCCATAAGCGGTGTGCCATATGTTGCCTTCTTCAAAGTCGAAGAGGCGGTCGGGGCCTTGGCCGCCCTGGTTAGCGCATGTTGTCGTTGCTGTTACGCCGGTGAGTGCCCACTCGAGCGGGTTGCTTTTTGTGGTGGTCTTGACCTCTGCCCACTCGCTTGCACCGCTCTTGTTCACAGCGCGCACTGCAAATGTGTACTCTGTAACGGGTGTCAGGTCTTCGAACAGAAGGCTTGTGCCTTTTATTGTACTGTATATGCGGCCTTGGAACTTTATTTCATAGTAGTCGGCACCGGCAACAGCCTCCCAGCTTGGGGTGAGGGTGTAAGCCTGTATGTTCTCCTCGGCAACGGTAGCTTTTGGAGCTTCCAGTGTGCCCTCGTTAACGAGAAGGCTGCTAGGCATGTTCATTTCAAAGCCTTTGATGGTAATTGTTGTAACGGCTGCTGTAACGTCGTTCTTTGCAACCTTTACCATAATTACAGGGTTCTTGATAATCTCAACCTTCTCAAACTCTGTGCCCTTCGTAGCAAAGCGGTTGAGGTTAGGCTGCGCATCGTAGAACCAAACGTTCTCGCCGTTGTCGAAATCCTTGATAGAAGTTACCTGCGTGAGTTTCACGCTCTTTTTGCCAACCTTTGCTGTAACTTTCTTTGGTGCGGCGCTTGCGTTAACCTTCAGCACTGTAACCTTCTCCTTTACAAAGCCGTTGAAACTTCCCTCTGTGGGGTTGATTGTTACGGTTACGTTACCCTTGTTGTCACAGTTCTGTTCAATTAGGGTGGTTGTGAACTCGCCTGCACGGTAAAGCTCGGTAACACCGTCGTCATCGTACTCTGTAAAAGATGATGTTCCTTGTGGGTAAATTTCGTATATGCGCAGTGCCTTGTCAATGCCCTTGACATTGTTGTTAGGTGTTGTCATAGGGATGATTGCGCCAGCCTTTACAAATACGGGAAGTTTCCACAGCGGAGTATCGAAGTCGTTGATTATGCGACCTCCCTCATATACCTCGCCTGTGAACCAGTCGTACCATGTGCCCTGGGGCAGGTAAATGTTGTTGCGAATGTCATTGCCCTCGGCATCCATGGCTGTCTCCTGGTATATTGGAGCAACAAGGAGGTATGGGCCATACATATACTGGTAGCGTGTGGCTGCACTCATTGTAAAGTCGTTTGCTTCGTCTTCGAGGAACATGGCACGTATCATTGGCTTGCCGTCAACAGCCTCGCGTGCTATGCTGTAGGTGTAGGGCAGAAGTTCCGACTTCATCTTCATGTATGTACGGTTTATTGATGTTGCAGGCTCGCCAAGAGCGTGTGGGTACTTCTCGTTAGAGCCCCAGCCGTCCATATTGAGCATCATCGGGGTGTAGGTTTTCCACTGGTATTCGCGCACGAATACAGGAGTGTTCTTTCCGCCGAAGATACCGTCAACGTCAGATGTGATGTTAGGCTGTCCCGAAAGGCTCGCGCCTATGAATGTAGGGATGTGGAAACGTATGTACTCCCACTCGCCACCGGTCTGGTCGCCGCTCCAAATTGTAGCAAAACGCTGTGTGCCGGCCCAGCCATCGCATGAGATTATGTAAGGACGTGCATTGTTTCCGTAATAGGTCATGATATTGGCAGCATCGGTAACGCCTCTGAGACCGAACGAGTAGCCCGGGCCCACCCATGCAACGTCGGTCTTGAGAACGCGTACACCTGCGTCACGCACCTCCTTTGTGAGGTCACGTTGCAAGAGCGCACTCACACCCTCGCGCGGCAACAGGTTAGACTCGGTCCACAAACCAATCTCGACGCCCTTTGCACGTGTATATTCGCCGAACTCCTTAAGGTTCTGTATATTGCCGTCAAGGGTTTCGGTTTGGCCATAGCCACAAGCGTAGCCGTCGTTGGGCAGGAACCAGCCAAGAGGCATGTCCTGATCGAGGTAACGGTCAACTGCAGCACGAGCCGAGAACTGGTGGGGCCCATTTTCTCCGTTGAGCGACTCCCTGGCACCGCCGTTGTCGGTCTGGCTTTCGCGGTAGCGCTTGCCATCCTCGTAGAGCATGCCGCTTCCGTCTTTGCTCTCGGTCCAATAGTCTCGGTTGTATGCGTTCAGGTGTCCCATGTAGAAACCGAACTTTGGCATCAGCACCGGGTTGCCAGTGAGCTGGAAGAAATCGTTGAGCAGTGCAATACCGTCGTTGTTTATCATGAAGAATACATCAAGGTAGTTCTCTTCGTGCATGAGGGTTGTTGTTCCAGCCTCTGTTGCACCGAAATCATATTTTCCCTTGCGGAATGTGTGCCACATGAAGCCATAGCCGTTTGATGACCAGAAGAATGGTGTGGGCGAAGCCACGCCGCCATCGGTCCAACTGCTCTGGTTCTCGATGTCAATAGCCTTGCCTGCGTGTGAGAAACGGCCGTTCTGCACACCGCCGCCGTAGAAGAACTCGCCTTCATTGCACTTGAGAGTAATGGTTGTCTTTGCACTCTTGAAAAGCACCGGCGCAGTCTCCTCAAAGGCTACCTTACCTGTGGCGAGGTTAGTGGCCTTTATCTTGCCTGTGGCCTTGCATACGTCAAGCTGAACTCTTGCGGTTGTAATTGTGAACAGTTTGTCGCTCTCCTTTACCTCGAGCTTCTCCACAGCCTTGCGTGGGTTGTTGACGAGAATCTGTGCATCGGGGTATCCGTCCATGGGCTGCGGGTCGCGTACAATGCCACCGTTGTTGTCCTGGAACATGCGGAAGATATTGTCGCCATAGAAGTCGAGGGTAATCCTCTGCCCATTATTCATGCGAAGTTCAACTGTTGTGGGGTTAATCTGTACAACCTTCTCAACGCTTGCCTGTACTCCGTCGTTCGAAGCAAAAGCCTGTACCGGCATACTGGCAACAAGCATAGCTGCCGACAGCAGGATTGCCTTAATGGTCTTTCGGGTAAATTTCATGATTAATTGTGAATTATGAGTTGTTTGTATTTTAAAATTCTGCTTTCGCAGGGCTGTACCCATTTTGCAAAGTTATGTAATAATAATTATTATAAAATATTTATTCTTAAAATTTTGTCGTTTTTGGTTTTTCTTTCTCTATTATGGCTGCGGTGGGCTAAATTTGACGTATCTTTGTGCCTTGTAATTCAATGTACACGATGATATACCCGCAGGATTTTGAAAACAGGATAGAATTTGATGCCATAAGGCGCATGCTCAAGGAGTGTTGTCTATGCCAGATAGGCAGGGAGAGGGTCGATGATATGTCGTTCTTGACAGATTACCGCGCTGTAGATACCCGCTTGAATGAGGTGGTGGAGTTCATGCGTATGCTTCAGGTTGAAGATGCTTTCCCCAGAGACTTTTATTTCGATGTGCGTGAGCCGTTGCAGCGCATACGCATAGAGGGTATGTACATGGGTGCCGAGGAACTTTTCTCCCTTCGCCGTTCGCTCGATACCATTGGCCGTATACTTTCCATTCTCAGCAAGCAGAGTGGCGATTCGGCCGACGGTGAAGACAATCCGCTCTATCCTGCGTTGCGGGCGCTTGCCGGCGATGTGGAGGCTTTCCCGCGCATAGTACGTGATATTGATGCGATTATAGACAAGTTCGGTGCTGTTAAGGATAGTGCCTCGCCGGCTCTTGCGCGCATCAGAGGCGAGCTCGTACGCACCTCGGGCTCAATATCGAAGGTCCTTAACTCAATTCTGCGTCGTGCACAGAGCGAGGGGCTTGTAGAAAAGGATGCCTCGCCAACAATGCGCGACGGCCGTTTGGTTATTCCTGTGGCTCCTGCTCTCAAACGCAAGATGGGCGGTATTGTGCACGACGAGTCGGCGACCGGAAAAACCGTATTCATAGAGCCGGCCGAGGTGGTTGAGGCAAATAACCGCATACGTGAGCTTGAGGCCGAGGAGAAACGCGAGATAATAGCCATTCTATCGGCATTTTCGGCAGAATTGCGGCCGCAGGTGCCGGCACTGCTGCAAGCATACAGTTTCCTCGGTGAAATGGACTTTATCCGTGCAAAAGCAGAACTTGCTGCTCGCTTTAATGCTGTAAAACCGGTACTTCTCGAACGCCCGATGATGGACTGGGGTACAGCCATACACCCCCTGCTTGAACACTCGCTCCGAAAGCATGGACGCAAAATGTCGCCTCTCGATATTGAGATTGACGGGGAGCGTCGCATATTGCTCATTTCCGGCCCCAATGCCGGCGGAAAATCAGTTTGTCTGAAAACAGCCGGCCTGCTGCAGTATATGCTCCAGTGCGGAATGTTGATTCCTGTCCATGAGCGTAGCCGTGCGGGCCTTTTCAAGAATGTTTTTATTGATATCGGTGACCAGCAGAGCATTGAGGATGACCTCAGTACATACTCCAGCCACCTGCTCAACATGAAGCTCACTCTTAAGAATTGCGATGCTTCGTCGCTTATACTCATAGATGAGTTCGGCGGTGGAACAGAGCCTCTCATTGGCGCAGCCATTGCCGAGGCTCTTCTCAAGCGCTTCAACGAACGCAAGGCTTTCGGTATAATAACAACACACTACCAGAACCTGAAGCATTTTGCCGATGCTACCCCGGGCATTGTCAACGGTGCCATGCTGTACGACCGTGGCGAAATGCGTCCGCTCTTCCAACTGCAGATTGGTAACCCCGGTTCATCGTTTGCCGTGGAGATTGCGCGCAAGATAGGCCTCCCCGAAGAGGTTATAAACGACGCTTCGCAAATAGTCGGCAGCGACTATATACAATCCGATAAATATCTGCAAGATATTGTCCGCGACAAACGCTATTGGGAGAGCAAACGCAAGAATGTGCACCAGAAAGAGAAAGAGCTCGACGAAATGTTGGGTCGTGTGCAACTGTCGACCGATGAACTCAAAAGCAGTCGCAAGCAGATACTCAAAGATGCCCGCGAAGAGGCAGAGCGCCTTTTGCGCGAGGCCAATGCCAAGATAGAGAACACTATACGTACAATAGTTGAGGCAAAGGCCGAAAAGGAACGTACCCGCCAAGCACGTCAGGAATTGAGCGATTTCGGCAAGCAACTCGAAGAACTTGCCAAGCAGAAACAACAGTTGCAGACCGACCGTGAGATGGCAAAGATTATAGCCCGTCAGGAGCGTAAAAAGAGCGGTAAAAAGGAGAAAAACAGCCCGGCTACACAAGGAGGCGGTATTGAACAGAAACGCCAGGTAGCAAAGCTCCCCGAGATAAAGGCCGGCATGTATGTGCGCATAGCAGGGCAGCAGACAGCCGGCGAGGTGTTGTCTGTAAACAAGGCAGGCGCAACAGTGCGTTTCGGAATGATAAAATCAACCGTTCCCATCGACAGGCTTCAGCTATGCGATGCTCCCAAAGAAGAGGTTCGCAAAGTCTCGTTCTTAAGCAGTGAAACCCAGGAACAATTGCACCAGAAACGCCTTAACTTCAAATCGGATATCGATATCCGCGGCATGCGTGGCGAGGAGGCAGTACAAGCAGTGAACTATTTTATTGACGATGCCGTAGTGTGCAGCGTACACCAGCTACGCATACTTCACGGCACAGGCAATGGAATTCTGCGAACTCTTGTGCGCCAATATTTGAGCACATTACCCTTCGTGAAGAACTTCCACGACGAGCACGTTCAGTTCGGTGGTGCAGGAATAACGGTAGTGGAGTTGGAGTGAAAACAATGAGGGCACAAAAAAGACTTTTAAAGGCTGCTACAAAAATGAACTCAAATTTGCGGGAAACCGGGTGATTTGCTGTTTCAATTTAGTATCTTTGCCTTCGGCGAAAATGTTCTAGGCTCATTGTAAAAATCTAAAGCAAGCATTCACCTTGGAACATCTTTGAAATATCGGAAACAGTGCCTCCAAATGTCGAATTTTCGCCAATAGAGTTGTGATTTGCTTTCAATTTAGTATCTTTGAAATATCGGAAACAGTTGTTTCCGCAGTCAGCGGTAATGCCTACCAGTTGTGATTTGCTTTCAATTTAGT
>JAUNQV010000010.1:24342-31038 GCA_030535995.1 Bacteroidales bacterium | reverse complement strand
CCTTCAGCATCCACATCCTCAGAGTTAGGGCCGATGATGTTGGCATTGATGTCGCCTGTGATTTCGAGCAGGCTGTCATAGTTCTCCTGTGCATCCTCGTAGTCCTTGGGTGCATAGTCGTACTGACCGTAGTCAGCGTAATTACGCTCTTTCAGCTCTACGATGCGCTTCATGAGCGGGTGTTCCATGTGGAATTTAATTTCCGGAACGTCTGTATAGGAATTAGCCATAATTTTTTCTTTTTCAAGGAGATAGATGGAGATAAAAGAAGGTAAAAGGAGATAGAGGACATTAGTCTTCGATGCCATTATCATTGACGACGCCTTTGATATAGGCATTCAGCATGTAACTGGTATCAAAAATGGCCTGAACGAGTTGCTGATAGGTTGTTTCGTCAATATAGCCAAGGTCTCTTGAGAGGATACAATAATATCTGCACTCCTCGAGACTACCTTGAGAGACATTGAAGAAACGTAGTTTATCGGCCTTGCTCAATTTTTTGTATCCTTCAGCAATGTTAGCTGCAATAGACACTGCGGCACGTTGAAACTGAGAACACAGTCCAAACTTCTCGAAGTCTGGGAAAGCCCTTGTCGCGTGATAGGTCATCACTGCAAACTGATGAGCTTTTTGCCATGCTACTATATCCTCAAATTTCCGCGTCATAACTATTGTCCTTTATCTTCTTCTACCTTCCTTTATCTTCTTTTAACTCCAATTTACTTACTATTCTT
This sequence comes from Bacteroidales bacterium, assembly GCA_030535995.1. Taxonomy (GTDB): domain Bacteria; phylum Bacteroidota; class Bacteroidia; order Bacteroidales; family Bacteroidaceae; genus HGM04593. Next base: position 30,304 of record JAUNQV010000010.1, on the reverse strand, counting down.
CTTATAATACTTAATCAGCTTTGGAACAACCTCTTCGATGGTACCGTTGATGATGTAGTCGGCAATCTGGTTGATCGGAGCCTGTGGGTCGTTGTTGATAGAGATGATGATGCCAGAGTCCTTCATGCCCGCAACGTGCTGGATGGCACCAGAGATACCGCAGGCAATGTACACCTTAGGACGTACAGTTGTACCAGTCTGGCCAATCTGACGGTCATGGTCAATCCAGCCGGCATCGACAGCGGCACGGCTTGCGCCCACCTCTGCGTGAAGTTCCTTCGCCAAGTCAAAGAGCAGCTTGAATCCTTCAGGACCGCCTACGCCATAGCCACCGGCAATCACGATTGGCGCACCCTTCAGATTGTGCTTCGCAGCTTCAACGTGACGGTCGAGCACCTTCACCACATAGTCTGTTTCGGGAACATACTTGGCAACATCATGCTTGATGACCTCGCCCTTGTAGTTCTCGTCGAGAATCTCCTTCTTCATCACCCCATCGCGGACAGTAGCCATCTGAGGACGATGCTCAGGGTTCACGATAGTCGCGATGATAGAACCTCCGAATGCAGGGCGAATCTGATAGAGCTGGTCTTCGTAGTGCTTGTCTACGAAATTACCCTCAGCATCCTTCACCTTCATATCGAAAGAGCCAATCTCCAGCTGCGTACAGTCAGCAGTCAGACCAGAGTGGAGCGCAGAAGATACGCGTGGACCCAAGTCACGACCGATGACAGTTGCGCCGAGAAGGCAAATCTGTGGCTGCTCCTCCTTGAAGAGGTTTACGACAGCCGAAGTATGTGGAAGTGAAGTGTAAGGGAAAAGACCTTCAGCATCAAAAATGTGTACCTTGTCAACACCAAACGGAATCACCTGTTTCTCAACACCGTCAAGACCAGAGCCTACAAGGACAGCCTCAAGCTGTACACCAAGTTGGTTAGCGAGCTTGCGACCTTTGGTGCAGAGCTCCAAACTTACATCAGCAACCTTGTTGCCTTCAAGTTCACAATATACAAATACGTTATTCATTATCCGATAGTGTTTGATTCCATAAGTTCAACAATCAGACTGTTAATGTCCTCGTCAGAAGAAGTAAGAGTCTTGTTTTCCTTAGCCTTAAAGACAATGTTCTTCACGGCCTTCACGTTAGTTGGAGAACCAGCCTTGCCAATCTGTGCTGGGTCAGCGTCGATGTCTGCTGCGCCCCAAACAGGGAATTCGCGGTTCTTGTTAGCCCATACGCGCTTCACGTTGCGAACACGGCAAGGAGCGGCAGAGCCGTTCACTGTGACAACGATAGGGAGTGGACCCTCAACAGTTTCCACGCCACCGTCGATGTGACGCTTAGCCACAATCTTCTTGGCATCCTTGTCAAGTGAGATAATCTCCTCAGTGTAAGTAATCTGAGTGAGTCCCAGCTTCTCTGCCACCTGTGGACCTACCTGCGCTGTGTCACCGTCGATAGCCTGACGGCCGCAGATGATGATGTCGTAGTCGCCAATCTTCTTGATTGCCTGTGCCAGCGTGTAAGAAGTCGCCAGCGTGTCAGCGCCACCAAGAGGGCGGTCAGAGATAAGCACGCCCTCGTCAGCTCCGCGGAAGATGCCTTCTTTCAGCACCTCGGCAGCCTTGGGGAGACCCATGGTAAGCATGGTGATAGTAGAACCAGGGTTAGCGTCTTTCAGGCGGAGAGCCTGTTCAAGCGCATTCAAGTCCTCGGGGTTGAACACTGCAGGAAGTGCTGCACGGTTCACTGTACCCTCTGGAGTCATCGCGTCAGGACCAACGTTTCGTGTGTCTGGCACCTGCTTTGCGAGTACAATAATTTTCAAACTCATAATTCTTATAGATTGTTAATGTGTATGTTCCAATACTGGTTGGTTTTAAGTCAAAACAGAGTATTAGGGTTGCAAATATACGATATTTTTTTCATTTTTTCACCACAAGTGCCCCGTTTAATGCTCAAAAGCAGGAAAAGAGTGCAAAAACAAAATTGTTTTGAAAGTCAGCTTATGCTAATACGATATTGGCTGGTACGCCCAAATCGTGGTAAAGGCTTCGTGCAACCTCATAGCTAATGGCTCGTCTGCCATGCAGAATGTCGCTTAGTCCTGTAGCAGAAATGCCTATAATTTTGGCGGCATCTTTCTGTTTATAGCCTTTGTTCTTGAGAGCCACCTTAATTGCTGCTATGAGCGACGGCTTTGCGCGCCAAGGATGTGGTTCTTCTTCACATTCCCATTCGTATGCAGCTTCACTCAGCACCTTCAGCTCTTCTTTCTCCATATCACTTAGCTGTTCCATACCGCCCAGCATGGTTCCTTTCTCAATCAAGTCTTCAATACGTGCTTCAATTTCCACGTATTTTGTTTCATTGTTTATCTTCATACTCAAATGGTTTTAATGTTTTTAATCTTATCATATTCCGCATGTGTTCCGACGAAACGCACATGTAAGAAGCCGTTGAAGAAGACCACGACGGTGACCATCCTGAATTTATTGCCGGAAATGTTGAAAACGTATCGGTCGTTGCCCACATAATCGGCGGCAGGGAAGGTCTCTTTAAGTTCTGCATGGGACTTCCAGTCTATATTCTCCACTAATTCCGCCCAGCGTTTCAATGGCCTCTGGATGCTTTTTCCAAAAATCTTTCAATAATTTATATTTAAGGATTTTCATCTGATTTTATATTGCTTGCTGATGCAAAGATAAAGAAAAAGTTCGTGAATACAAGAACTTTTTCGCGATTTTCAATAAAAAAATAACTTTCGCAAGCACAACCAACCTTGTAGATAGATAAAAATAGAAGAAAGTAAATGACAATGGTTCTGCTGCAGAATATCTAATCACGGCAAAACCAAAAGCGCAACTTTGCAAAAACGAAATGTGATTTTCAAAGCAAAAACGAAATGCATAAAAAATACAGAAAAAGCCACTCATTTGAGCGGCTTTTTTCATTTGTTCAAACGGTATTCGAACAACATTCAAAAGGAACAATATATAGTTTAAGCAATTCGATACAGCATTATGTCTGTGTACTGTGAGTTGTAGTTCATATGAGCATTGAACTCGATTTTACGCGCGTTTTTGAACGGATTTCCGAGCGTTTGATTGTTCCCTAACCAATCACACAACTCAACGATAGAAGACTTGTTAGAAGTGAAATAAACAAAGCGTTTGCCTTGCAGAACAGTAAGAACATCGAGATAGTCAGCCAGCGACCAACTCATATTGTAAGTGCCTACTTCAGTACACAAATAAGGAGGGTCAACCAAGAACACGACGTTCGGATTGTCTTTGTACTTGTTGAACAGCTCTCGATAGTCGCAACTCTCAATCTCAAGGCCATCCAAGAAACCATCACAAGAATAGTCATTCTTCCGGACGTTGTTATACATTCCTTCCTTGCGTAGAGCATCGAGAGAAAGCACATACTTCATAGAGAAGAGCAACGAGGATGATATGGTTATATAATCAACGAAGCCTGTCTGCTCCTCACGTTCCAAGCGTTCAAAGATAAGTTCTCGTGTCTTCGTGTCTATCAATTTCTGTCGTGGACAATCCTTTACGATGACACGAAGGTCGGCCAACAATAGGTTTGTCCTGTCGATGTTCTCCAAACGCTGGCGGTAGTTGTCGTAATCGTTATATACTACGGTCGCATTTGGCTTGTTGTATTTGGTGATATGGGACAACAGACCAGAGCCACCGAATAAATCAACGAACACGGCGTTATCATCCAATGTGGCAAGTATCTTCTTATACTCTTTGGCAAACATTCTCTTTTGGCCTACAAACGGCAATGGGGCTGATAGATATTCTTTTCTCATAGCAACAACTTTTGATGTTGCAAAGGTCTTAACAATCCGATAGCCCAACAAAAATATAGCCTACATCACACTGCACGGAGCGTGCAGTCCTTTCCGAAACGCTTTATAAGACCATACACCTTGCGTTCGCTGACGTTGTACTTGTCGGCCAGCATACTGACTATATATGTAACCTTGTCGCCGCCCTTCCTCATTCGTTCGTAGTCCGAATAAAGGTCGATATACTTGCAGTCTTCCGGTCTGAAACCTATCTCGATGAGTCGATTTAGCAACTCTTTGTTAAAATTCAATATTTCAAATACTGTCATATTTCTATTTTTACTATCTTTGTATCGCCAATCACATTTTATAAATAATGCCTACAGAAGCGGCAGAGGGTATATAGCCCCCGGTCGCGCTTCTGTAGGCGTTTTATGTTTATATGTGATTGGCGTTACATTTAACAGGCTGGGGGCTTTTTTTTATTTCTCCCCATCTGTTGAGGTTTCAAGTTCCGGTGTTAGCAGACGTTTGTATTCTCCGCTTCGTATCCTTACCTTGAGTTGTTCCCGGCTTTTATACCGTTTCTTTATTATTAGTTTTGAAAACTTCCCATCCATCATTATGTATTTCCACCATTCCCGGTGCAACATATACATCACCTTTTTGCGGATATTGTAACTCTCAAAGTGTATCATCATACCGAGATATGAATTGATGGACTGCACAAAGTGCTCCAAGTTCTCCAAAGCCTCACCTTCCTCGGCCAGCTCATTGTACATTCGTATGCGGTCATACATCTTGCCACGTGTCCTGTTGCTTATATATGTCCTGCCCGGCAATATCATCGCACCGACAAACAGAACACCTTTCTGTACAGGCTGAATATATATCTTCTTCGGGTGCAACCTCACAAGTAGCTGCTCATCGAGGAATGTTCTCATTTCCGGCACAAGGGTATTGAAGTCTTCCCGGTTGGGTTGCAATATGATTATATCATCCACAAAACGTATATAACACTCCACGTGCTTAATTTCCTTTATCCAATGGTCAAATACACTGCCAAGGAAGTTTGCGTTCAACTGTGAGGGCAAATTGCCTATCGCACACCCTTTGCCTTTCGGTTGTCCGAAAAGTGTTTTTCTCGGCGGTATATTATCCCACAATTCGAGCGGACTCTTTCGTATGCAGTCATCTTGCGGACAATGGAATGTTATCACACGGGTTATATACAACAAACACTCCAAGTCCTCACCTTGGTAGTTGTCCCGGATAAAGATGTCGAGCATTTCATACAACAGAGCCTTATCCATCGACATAAAGTATCCCTCAAAATCAAAATGACCAACCCACCAGTCCGGGTGCTCGTCCACCATTTTACGCACCGCTTTGACAGCCGACAGTGTACCCTCTCCCTTACGGCAGTTCTTTGAAACATTGCCCTGTGCTGTAAAACGCTCCTCATACATAGGATTGACACGCAAAGCCCACCAATGATGAATGACACGGTCGGCAAAATCTGCGGCAAAGACCTCCCGGTACACTGGCCATTTGACAACAAAGTTCTTGGAGGTTCCCGGATAGTATCTACCCGTTCTAACCTCGTTCCACAAGCGTTTGAGGTCTGTTTGATAGGTACAGAAGAATGCAAGACAATCATTGCTTGACATCTTCTCCTTTATGCAGTCTTCAAAAGCAGCTACAATCGATGAAAAGGGAATGTCATAGGTGACAGGTTCACTTGCGGAAGACACAACGGGACAACACACAGAACGAACCCTATGTGTATTATTCCTATTGTTGTTGTTCGAATTACCGTTGTTCATATTTACGTTCCACGAAGACGACGAAGTATGTATTCACTTTTGTTTCTTTCCTCGCTTTTACACAAGGGGAATACCCAAATAAACCTTGTTTCACTGCTCACTCCTAATCAGCGTACCAATTAGGACTCCGGCTGACGGGCTAACGCTGACTTGCGCCAACCCGTGGCTTGCGCTCCTATCTCTCCGGCAAGGGAGAGAATATCACAGAACTTGCCCTCGTCGATTATACGACGGTCTCGGCATAACCTAATCATCAATTGCAGACTGCTGAATTTTATAGAGAACTCTTCCAATAATGACACCCTACGAGCGTGCGACATATTGGCTGCT
>JAUNQV010000010.1:0-24332 GCA_030535995.1 Bacteroidales bacterium | reverse complement strand
CCAATGCAACCATCATCATACGCTCACCGAAGGCATATTTGAATGATTTTGGGAAATGCTCCCTTGCATCTAAAATAAGATTGAGCAAGGCATACATTTGTTTATATATCTGTAAGTCTTGTGCGAGTGCCATATCACATTATTTTTATCGGCTGCAAAGATACGGAAATTTACCCGAAAAATCGACAAAAAAAATCCCCCTTACGGGGGAAAAGAAATAAAGAGATCAAGGGGTAAAGAGATAAAGAGTTACAAGGTTTATTCTGCGGAAGACACAACGGGACAACACACAGCACGAACCCTAGATGTATAATTCCTATAGCGGTTGTACGAACCACCGTAGTTCATACCTACGCCCCACGAAGACGACGAATCGTACTCAGTAGAACTCCAATACCAATCACCTGCAATTGTGCCTCCTGCAAAGTATTTAGTCAAGAATGCATTTATCTCAGTTTTATACTCGCATATCAATCGAAGCTCTGTTACGCTTGGCAGATACCATTGCATAGGGTCGTAACTGTTCGCCTTGTAGTTCCACGCAGCTTCGGCTGCAGGAGCACCAGTCGTGCTCTGCGAGTCGGTCTTTCCGGCAGTCTGCTCGATGATAGCTTTTGTATCTTCATAGCCTGTGTTCACATCAAACAATCCGGTGTTCCCGGCTGCATAGTTCTTCACGTTCTTGAAGTCCGTGCCATAGCCTCCGAACTTGAATGTGCTGCCACCCGAAGAACTGACACAGTCTGCGGCTGCGACAATGAACTCTCTTTTACGAGCACGGATATTCACACCTATTTTGCTATACTGAGACTTTGCATTAGCCGACATAGCACTCCAGTCCTCGCCAGTGAAGTTATGGATGCTGCCATCGGATATTTTCACACAGGCTATACGCAGGTCGCGCAGACCGCCAGCCCAACGGATATACTCCGCAATCTCGGACAACGGAGTGTTATATGTTACATCTGTAAAACCCAACTCTTGAAGAGCTTTCACTTGGTCTTCTTTGTTTATGCGAAGCAATATCGCGTCTTTATTTGCACTCATAATTATATTGATATTAAAGATTAGACTTCCTCACATACCGCGCGGACACGGCTTTTCGTTTCTTTGTATTGTGAGCCAGAAATATATCCATAATGAACGGATAAACCGAATGCGTATTCGTTGGTGTACTCTGTGCTACTCCAATAATAATGATTGGTTGTGGCCTTACACAATAGACTTTCGGAACTCCAAAAGTATTCCAAAGCCTCTTGTATCTCATTTTTACACTTGTAGATGATGAGCAATACACCCAATCCCGGCAAATGCCAATCGCTGGTGTCCTCTATACCGTCGTACTCTTGTGTGTATGCCTTATACGCTTTTGCTGCTTCAGCAGCAGGAGCACCTTCAACACCTTGACTTCCTGTTGTTCCGGACAAAGAGGCCAATATTAGCTCGGTATTCTCTGCACCCTTGAAATCATTGTAGGCTGTACCGCAATTGCGGTTGTCGAGGTCTTCCACATTCTTGCGGTTGCCCCACGCCATTATGACATTGCCGTCACCGTCGTAACAGTCATTCGCAGCAAGGACAAAGGAGTGTCCATAGGCACGGACACGGAGACCACGCTTGATGAACTTCATCTTATTTTCGTTGGTCAGGCTATCCCATTCCTCCTTTGTGAAGTACCAATAACTCTTGTCGCTGTAACGCTGTACGGCAAGGCATATATCAAGTAGGCCTCCAGCCCACTTGATACGCTTTGCAAACTCCGAGGCACGGCTGTTCTCCGTTACGTCGGTCATTCCAATGGCATTGAATGCTGCCACTTGTGCCTGCTTGTTCTTGCGTAGCAGGGTAACGCTTTGTTCTTTCGTACTCATAATTATGAATTGATTATGTCGTTAATGTCCGCATTCTCATCGGCATAGCCGGAAAGATATTGCTCATATGTTTCTCCATTGTAGTATAGAAGGTGTTCATCGATATTATCAAGCGTAACATTCTCTACCTCCTCAGCACCTCCGTAGCCTTCCGCGTTCACATCATCAATGAGGTCAATATATGCCTCGATGACAACAAGGATAGTCATTTCGGAGATACCGTTCTCAAGAGCTTCTATTTCGTAGTCCTCAAGTATCACTGTCAGCTGATATGTTCCGTCGATGACAGGCTTGCTGACCTTGTTGCCGTCGGCATCCTGTCCGGCTACACCTCGCTCTATAACGGTGAGCAGTTCTGTTGCATCGCCCTTGAGCGTCTGCCCCACAATACGCAATAGGGTCAAAGCCCTGCTTGCTGATTGTGATGAGAGCACATCGGCCAACATCCTTATCGCATCCAGCTTCGGGCTGGTCTCGATACGGAGTCGCTGCACAGCCGGGAGGTTTGTCATCTGAAGACCACTTGAAGCCGACAGACCTTTGTAGGTCAGCATTGGAAGACCGATAAAACGCAGCTCAACCATCGTATTTGGTAATGCAATGTCATTGATTGGCGAGGTCTCGGCCAAGGTGATACTTTCCAATGCGCTGCCCTGTGCATAGATGTGCTCGATGCGAGGACACTGCGAAGCATCAAGGCTCTTTGCGCCTGTGTTCTTTATGTCGAGATGCACAAGGAACGGCAGTTCGCCAAGGTTGAGCATTGACAATGGCGCATAACTCTTGATGGGGTACTCTATATGGCTGTCAGAACCAAGTATAAGGCGTTCGCACAGTGTCATCACCGAGAAGCTGAAGTTTGCATCAAGCGAGATTTGCGAAAGGTCAATCTCACGCATACGGTCTGCTTGATAGATGTACAACAGCGCACCCTCCTCGTGTGAGAAGTTGGTGAATGTGTACTCCTGTCCAGCTTCAAGGAAGCAACTCTCCGAGAGGTTACCGCTGGCATCATTACCGACACCGAAGAAGCCTGTCTTTGCGGCCACGATGCGGATTTTAGCATCAGAACCACAGGCGATACGTCCGGACAGTACACCTGTAAAGAAGTCACCTGTCTGATAGTAACCGTCGCGGATTCTCCAGCGTTTCTCGATGAACGATGGCAACGCGGTCAATCCCAATCCCTGCAACGCATAGAAATAGATAGCGTCCGAAGTTGCAGTGTACTGTATGTACTTGCGTTCACCGTCATAAGATGATACCATCTTAGGCCAGAACTTCAGTCGCTTCTCTACGGAGTAATACATCGCTCCTTGGGGTGAGAACGGGTTGAGCGTCATTCCATCTACCGTGCACTGTACGTTACGCATGGCGGCTATTGTGGTACGCAATGCGAGTTCTGTTCCGACATTGTCTATCCACGCCACTTGCTGGGTGTTGATGTTCTTGAACAGGATAGAACCGTGTCCGGCATAAGGGTTGGTAAATGTCTCGCTGTTCTCCTTGTTGGGGTCAACTTCGGGGTCTACGGTACAACCTCCGTCGTTATCCTTTCCGTCGGTTGTATCGGCATCGTAAACCTTATTGAGATACATACGCACAGCATCATCGCCTGTATAACTGCTGTCGGTGCTCTTGTATATACCGTTCTCAACGTAGAATCCCTCTTCCAAGAACCACATCGGCTGCATATTCTTGGCACGCTGGTCTGTAGCTGCACGGTAGTCGGTAAATCCGGTATATGCGTATGCAGACTCCACACTTGCATATCGATGGAAGTTGCGCTTCCAACTCTCTTGCCAATCTGTGTACTTCTCGTAGTCGTGGGCATCACAGAAGCGCAGGAAGCGGTATAGGTCATAAGGAACCTTCTTGCCGAGAGCAAAGTCAATGGCCAGCTGGTCATTATCCACCATGCATTCAAAATAGAATGTCCAAGCCGGGAACGCATCACCGGAAATCTCGCCCTTATCGACAAGTTTCTTCACCCAAGAAGATATGTAGGTAGAAGGAGCCATCATATCGTCTATGCTTGACACGCCTTTGAACCAGTCCATACCTTGGTAGTTGAGCAGCTCAAAGCCTGTTACAGGGTTAAGAACATCGCCCTCGACTACCCATTTGCCGTTTATCTGCTTCATAGAACCTGTAGATGCTTTCCACGCTCCGTTCTTGTAGCGCATAAAGCGATAGTCACGACCACAGTACAATGAGAGCAGATAAGGCATTGAAGTATCAAGTCCCTCTGTGGTCTTGAAACGTGCCTCAATCGCATCGAGCGTCTCATCACGCTGGCCGAAGAACTCAATGAAGCTCTCATCTTGGTAGTTCAAGCAGCCCTTGTTATAACCGGGCGTGTTGTAGAATCCAAGGGCTTGCTGTTCGCCCTTATCCTCCTTCCAATTGCCCTTTGCCTCATAATAGATGTTTTGCAGAGTGCTGTCCGTTGAACGGAACACCGCGATTGAATGGTTGGCTGTCGAGTGGTTCATCTCAAGCCCATCGATATGCACATCGCCGATGTCATACGTTCCATCGTAGGCACGCTGTGCCGGGGTGAGGTATCTGCCACCCAATCCGGCATAGGTCGCATTCATCATATCACACACAGAGCAGTCATTGGAGTTTGAACTATCGGAGAAGTCAATCTTGATTGTAATCAAGTCAACCGGGATAGTGTTCTCTCCAACGCGTACCTTACCCTCCGCAAACAGTGCGTAGGTGAGCAATGCGTCTTCATTTGTATAGTCTGAGTACAGCGGTACGATGCTCTTTGCCTTTTCAAGATAGATACGGACATTCTTCTTTGGACGCTTGGCCGAGGTTGTACCCTGTCTTCTGATACGCGCCTGTGTCGCCTTGAAACTGCGCCAAGGGCGTACCGGGTCGTAGTAGTACACATCCATCGGGAAGTTGTCGCTGGTAGATGTTCCGTTATCAAACTCGTTGTGTGCCTCCTCGGAAGCGACAAGGACTACATAAGGAATACCTCGCGCATACAAGGCAGCAGCACTCGGACGGCTCTTTGTGCTACCTTCTGCGGTCTGTGATACAAGCACATTCTCAAAGTTGTACTCCTCGACCATTGCGGTTGTATCTGTGAGCTTCACAAGGTAGTTCTCGAAAGCCTGTGCCCATTCGTAGTATGAGTTCCAAGCCATCATATAGTAGAGATAGAGGTCGCCATCCGTACCGTCCATCGTGATATTCTTCTCCTGCAACAGGTTTCCGCTTCCGGCCACATAACCGATACAAGCGACCATCTCACCGTTGAGATACATCTTCATCAGCGAGTACTTGACACCGCTACGCTCATAGTAGATGGTAGAAGGCTCCACAACAATACCGACGGTTATCTTCTCACCTTGGCGGTAGCTTCTCTCCTCAAGAGCCTGTACGCCGTTCTTGCAGAAGATGGCAACCTTGTTACCTGTTACATAGAAGCCAGCGCCTGTGGTTGGGTCGTAGCACTCTATAAGACGCGATTTCTCGTCCTTGATATTCTTTGCGGCGAAAGCAAACTGTATGGCCGTTCCGGTTGCCTCGATGCTCGATGCGGCAAACGGGTAATGTGGCAGACTTGCCTTTACATTCTCTGCGACACGCAGACAGTTCTCGCCGAGAAAATTGCCAAAGCCGTTGGTTGTATAGTTCGCCCCGGTCAAAGTCATTTGATAACCATTTGAGACAATGCTATGGTCTGCCTCGGAGTTGCTACGGGATGAGAAGTCGAACGAGTACAGAGCACCCTCCTTGGGCTGTGCCTCGATAGCAGAACCCTTTACAGTCAGCACAACAGAATCGCTGGACACATTACCTGTGCTTGCTTGATAGGTTATGCTTTCGCTGCCGTCGGACTTATATCCCTGTACTTGCTGAGTTACTTGATAGCTGCGTGTCGGGAGTGCGTTCAATTGGGTTATCTGCACTCCATTCGCCATTACAGACACATAGGTTTGTGTCTTATCCGGTGTATATGCAGCGATATCTATTGCTACGGTGTCATACAGCCTTATATTTCCTCCTGTCTTGTCATCGTAACGCAGTGATACAATCGGTGTCGCATTACCTTCCTCAACGACCATAATAGCCGTGTAGATAATGTTTCCGGTTGTTCCGCTGGCGATATCCGTTCCTTGTATGCGGAGAGGATAACTGCCGTGATGTAAACCGAGGTCTGCCGGGCGCAAGGTTATGGAGTGCGTAAAGCTGTCGTTGATGGTCGCTGTCGCCAATGGCTGCCAAGCACCACCTATCTTGATGTCAATTTGGGCTGATATTCCCTTATCGGATTGATTGTTCGCAAACTTGTACAACGGGATTGATACGCTTTCAGTCTTGGGAGTAATAAGCATATCCGCGCTGTACTGCAACACTTGCACACAAGTACAGGTGACATCTACAGCCGTCACAGCGATGTTCTTGCTTCCGGTGTTTCCGGCATCATCAATGGCCACCAATTTGAACTTGCGTGCTCCAGCAGCCGTAAAGAACTGTGTAAAATCAAGCTCAAAAGTGTAGTCCGTCAAGTCGCCGGAACTTTGCTTGTTCACGCGCTCTGTCCATACAGTCAAACCGCTGTCCCTGTCCACAATCTCAAGCGTCTCAATAGAGTTCTCTGTTTCAATGCCACCGCCACTTGTAACGGAACGGATTGCAGCTCGTGCCTTGATGGTAGCACCGTATGCACCATATACAGGCGAGTTCTCAAAGGCAATGGCCACGATAGTACCACCACCGCCACCGCCGCCTGTTCCGACAAGGAATTGCTTTTCTTCTCCTACACCTTCACCTTTGGCATTTACCATCTGAATTTTGACAACACCCTCGGTCTCTGTGTCAAGAGTGAAGTCAACCGGAATGCAGTCATACGCACCGCCTGTTGATAGTGCCTTTTCGCCTCCTTCTTCAGGAGCGTCGCCGAGTTCCACCTTGGAACCACCACCGCCAAAGTCCTTCCAAAGTGCCACTTCGCCAAAATCGGAAACTGCGCCTTGGAACTGTTTTGTCTCCATTGAGTTTTCAGCCACCTTGTAAGAGATGACAAGACCGGGCTTTGCATAGGTTACACCTTTCTCCTTTTGGTATGCCAACAACGCGGTAACCGCACTCTCCAGCGTATAGAACTGACCTACAGACGGAGCACCGACAAGGGTATCTATTACGATATGCGTTTCGCTTCCGGCTGCCAAAGAACCGAAGTCCTTCCAATTGTCCAATGTCTTCCAATTGTCTTCGGTCAAGGTACGTCCGGTGTATTGGTATGTCTTCCATATACCGCTGGCAATCTCAAACGAGATAATCAAACCGGATACAGCCATGCCCATTTCCCACGCAACGTGTACAGCAGAAACAGTTGGATTATTGGGGTCGCAAAGCTCATAGTAACCACTGATGGGTACTTCGTTTGTCACGTTGTAGATATTACCTACAGCTGCACCGCCATTACCAAAATCTTTCCAATTGTCATGATTTTGAAATGCTGTTAATGATTCTTCGCCTATATATTGTTTGGTAATCCACCCATCAATGGTAAAGAGAGAGATTACGATACCTTTCTGTATTCTCGAAGCATTTAGCAAATGGTTTATAGCTTCATCCAAAGTGATGGTTTCTGTTATACCTTTCCAAGTATTGATATTTACAAAAGAACGACCGAAATCTGAAACATTTTCCCATAGTCTATCGATTTCGTTTTCGATTACGGCTCCTCGGTCACCCGGGTATGCCGTTCTCTCTGTCATACCTAATGCCAAGTCAGAACCTATAACTGCCAATTGACTACCACTCCAACGGTATGATTTGCCGTCTCCCTTACAAAGGAATACCTTCCCTCTCAAAGGTTTATATAAAGATTGAAACAACTCGTCGCCTACCCAATTTGTGTAATACATGCTATCTTCGGGGTTGAAGACAACAAAATAGTTTACTGCCGAACAGTAATAAATAGGAGTATATAGTCCCTCGACGCCAAGTTCCGGAAGTTCGCGTGGCTCAATTGTACAGCTCTCAATTATGTCGTCAAACTCAACCACATCATCGAGAGTACCCGGCACATATCGGCTTGGGATTTTACCGCTATCGTCAAGAGGTGCAATACCGCCAGCCTTGCCTACGGAGTTCTTAAATGTTGCAAATTCACCACTTAACCCGGAAAGGCGTGTATTGATATCACTGATAGCAAGCTGTATTGTTCCGACCTCTCTGATTATACTTGCAATTGTCTCCTCTATTTCCGATAGAGCTTCCTCCAATGTTGTAACGGCTGCCTGTCTTGCGCTGGTCTCTGCCTCAATCTGTGCCTTCAACTCATAGATACCACCAATGTTACCAACCAACAACCAACCGGGCTTTTGGTAAGCGTACACATTACCCGTACCTTGTGCAGTGGGAGCAGAAGCATTATAAATGGTTACAAGCTGTCCCAAGCGGAGAGCCTTTCCATTAGTGCCAATGGGCGACTTGTCCGCGTTCATGGCGGCTACTGATACATACACCTTGCGGATACCGAGGCCGTCAAGGTTCTGTTCCATATCGGCCAAGTATGCGAGTGTATCAAAGTGCAAGCCTCCGACCTCTTCCGGGGTTATGCTATCTATCTGCGTTTTGTCACGCAGAGCTGATGCACGTTGCTGTAGTTTATATATTGAATCCATTTTACTACTTGCTTAAAGTGATGTTAATAATACCTGTTGTAGCATTAGGTGGGCAAGGCTGTATATATCCTAAAACAAGAGTACCACCATTGCTTCTGTTTATAATCTTGCAATATCCTTCTGGCGTAACTGAAACGACAGAACCATATCCCATAATATTACCCTCCCCATCAACAGGAACTGCGGCCAATCCTTCACTACGGATATTTGCCAAAATGTCAATGAGAGTATAATCCGAAATTTTGAACAATACACCCACATTATCCGCATCCCACGTTTGCTGAGAACTTGAAATCTCGATTTTCAATTGAACTAATCCATCTGATATTTTGTAAGAAACTGTTCCGGAATAGCCATTGTAGAACGTAACAGGAACATTAGCCCATACAGCAACAGTCGGAATGCCGAGCCTTGTACTCAACAATTCAATCAATGAAGACAACTTGGTAATATCGTAAAACTCGCTTATACCTTGAGTCTCACAACTCAAATAAGCGGTTGCTTTTTCGATACAGCATTTATCCTGTCCATCTTCAAATGTTCTCATATCCTCTTGGATACGTCTTATACAAACACACACAACACCTTTCTCGGCCACTTCCGTGTTAAGGAATGATGCGGAAGGGAATTCTATAATTTCCCCATTTATGACAATACTATTCCCGTGTACCGTCAATCGCACAATACCTTCATCTTCATCGATAATCTCTGTATCGAAAGTGTATGGATGCAATAGGAATACATTATTACCGCGCCCAACAATTCCAAGTAGTAAGGAAGTGAAGACTGAAAGGCTGTTATCTTGCAACAATTTAATGTCGTTCAAGAATAAGGGTTGTCCACCTTCGCTAAAGATAATCTTATTCATAATCGTATATTTCTATGCAGTACATTCGTCCCGCTGGTTTATAGTTATTCAATATATTGTAGATGATTTGCAAGTTTTCTCCTTTGTATTTATCCTCTGTCGTATCAAGTGAAGTACACAAGAATGTTGGTATAAATATGATGTATGTTTCACTTTGTGGTACATCATCCGGACTTCTCAGATAAAATGGTTTGCTCCCTGCCATATAGAAATAGATGGCTGGCTGTCCTTCGTTTTGGAAATAGAACGAAGGAGTACGCTCATCCTCCGGTGTCTCAATGTAGATTTGGTTGTCGGTCAGATAGAATGCATCATTCAATGCCTTTTGGATATACTGCACGTTGGCAGTAATATTCAACCTTGAGGATACGTTGTCCCGGTAAGCGAGGAACTTGTCATACAGGTATCGCAATGGTGTTATGAACACCCGGAACAGTGCCATCATAACCTTGCTTCTCAATATGGGAGGAAGCAGCTGCTGCACGAAGCGTGTAAAATCAATTCTGTACCACATAACTCAAGGTATTGCTTAAACCGGAAGCTACGAAACTGCCGCCTACGGCCGTATAGTTGTTGCCGGGTATTGTTTTATAATTCTTTCCATCATCCGTGCTATAACTGCACGACAACAGTTCCACGTCGGTAACGCCTTCGACCGATTGAATGGCATCCACAAGTTTTGTCTTGTTGAATGTACCACCGTACAATATCCCCTTCAGATAGTTCTCTACGGCTTCTTCCACAGGCTTGCTGCCATCAGAAATACGCGTTCCTTGTTTGTCTATCACCAACGGGTCAATGTGTACTGTCGCCGACACCGTTATCAAGTCTGCCGGGAGGGAGCGTATTGCCAATATCACCCCGGCTATTTTAATGCGGTTCATATAGCTTTTGAACGCCGTTAAAACATCATCTGAAAGCACAGCTGGGCGTTCATCCTTTTCGCCCGACACGAGTATCTGTATAGATGTTCCCCTGTCTCGTACCGCCACATACTTTACCTTCTGTTTCTCGAGGTTGCTTGTGGCATATACATACTGCTGTGTCGCTTCATCGAAGACAAGCACGTCTCCATATTGGAATTGTAGAGCCATCTTGTGATACCAAGGTACGCTGGCTACTACCGCCCGGCTTATCTTTGTATCCACGTCGGCTTTGTGGGTATCAAAAAAGACCTCCAACACGTGGCAACAGGCAGCAATGATGTAAAACAGGATATTCTCCAAACTAACACTTGAGAAACTGTCGTTGAATGTAGCATCAGCCGCAAGTCCGTACTTCTCCCTAATGTCTGCATCTGCTATAAAAGCATCTGTCATTGTCTTTTTTATGTCGTTTATACTGCGTGCCATAATTATTGAAACTCTTTTGTAAATTCTTCTGTAAATATACCAAGACGGAGACCTGATGTGTCGCGTTCTGTCGCTGGCTCTACCTCATTGGCCTTGCAATAGTTCTGCATTGCCCGGTTGAAACACTTCTCCGGTAGGGTCAATTCCACTCCAGCACCGGGAACATCCGAGATGGCCATACCATTGACCTTCGCCAATTCAACAACCGCCGACAGAGAACCATATTCCTGTATGGCAATGTCTGCGAGGGTCTGCCCATCCTTTGATACTACTTTCATATTCGCTTAAATTTTCTATATACTACATATCCGACTGCGATAATAACAAGAATCAGTACGATGCCCGGCCATCGTTCGGGAGGCTTCTCTTTATGTTCCTGGTCGCGTTGCTCTGTCCTCTCGCCCTGTGAAGTATTGCGAGTACCCTCTGCCTCAAGTTCTATATTCTGCGCGAGGTTACTGTTCTCTTGTTTTTTGTTATCAGCCTTCCGGTTGTACTGAACCGTTGTGGTTTGCGTTGCATATTGTCTGCCCGTGCTGTCCGGTGCGCTGTAATTGGTGATTGTCACGTTCAGTTCCTCCGTCTCCGTCCTCAGCTCATCTATTCGGGTATCCAAAACAGATAGGTCTTTGACATCTACACGGCCACTGTCCTTGGCGCATTCCTCCGTCTGAATGGTAGAGGTCTGTTCAGTCACTTTCTTTGAAGCTCGGCATCCTGTCAGCAACAGGGCGATAAAAAGGTAAACAAGGTATTTCATACTTATGGGGTTAAAGGTTTGCGTACTCTTCTTTTGCGTTGAAGCAGGGACAAAGTTTTATCCACTCGTTCTTCTCAATCTTGCCATTTCCGTTGAGGTCGGGAGAGAAATCGCGGTGTCCTTGAATGACAGCTTCGGGATACTTCTTCTTGAGTATCTTCAACAGGCTGGTCAATGACTTCTTCTGTGCTTCGGTACGGTTGTCCGTTCCGTTGCCTTGTGCATCGATACCACCGATGTAGGCGACGTTGACTGTGACACTGTTGTAACCCTGCACGCCGTTGCTTGCTCTCTCATCCGGGTGCATCTGAACGATACCACCGTCGGGTTTCACAACATAGTGATAGCCGGGGTTCTTCCATCCCTTGCGCTTGAACTCAGCGCGTAGTGCTTCTATAGTCTGTTTCTGATTTCCAGCCGTGCAATGCACAGCGATATATTTAATCGTTCTCATTATTCTCTGTTTTATGTTTGCAATAATCGTTGAAGCGTTGGAGAGCTGGTATCTTCTTGATAAACTCAAAAGATACCACGTAATAGAGGAAAACCAATGTCTTGCTATCCGGGAATATGTAAGTCAGATTGCGAAGCACATTGACCGAATAGAAATAGAGGATGGAGTATATCACACCTCCGATGGCTTGCATCGCGCCGTTCATATTATCCATATTCTTGCCGACGACAAACAGACAGACCACTATCAGATAGAATGCCAATGTCTCTGCAATACAATGCACGAACTTACGCAAGCGGAATCCTTCTCGTTCAACCAACATTCCTGTTACCATGCCCACGATACAGTTTACCAAGAACAGGAAGAATATGGTAAACACCATGTCCTGTATCGGGGCGAAATACGCCATCGCCACAGAAAAGAGCGTGGCTAAGATGTTCTTTGTTCCATTTAGAATATTGTCCATAGCCTTTCAATATGTGGCATCGATATTGATGCCTGTTGTTGTTATTTTTACCGAATTCACTTTCTGTCCGTCCATTTCCAATTGTTCGCGGATAATGGTTCTCCAATAGATAGGGTCGTTGTCGAGCAGCATATCGCTTATACCACAACCGACGGCTGGCCACTCCTTCAGCTCTCCTTTGTGAAGCAGCAGGATGAGGGCTTGGTTCTGCCGTAGGGTATCTCCGACAACAAGACCGTTTGCTATCTTCCCGTCCTTTCCGCGCTTTACTTGGATGTCCGGCTCATAATTTATCAATTGTATGCCTCTCATCAATGCTTTATTTTAGTGTCCTCATAATCGGACTTGTTAAATGTCTGCGCCTGTGCTACAGGTGGTGTTGTAGGAGCACCCATATTGCCTGTATGGGTATGAGTATTGAATGACTGTACAAGGGTGTTGAGTTTGTTTGTCAAGTCCTCGATATTGACCAGACCACCCAGCTTGCCTTCATTGATGGTTATGCTACCTGTAGCCTTGATGCTTTCTACATGGTCTACCTGTAGAACTACCAACTGCGACAAATCCCCTGTAAGGCTTCCAAATACGACAGCCGTCCCAACCTTTGGCACAAGTAAAATCTCGCCACCGTCGGCGGTTTCTGACGCTCTGAGGCGAACGTCCGGAACAACCAGCCTACCGACCTCAACCTCACAGAGGACACCGGACACGCTTTTGACAATGCCCGTTGAGATGGTAACGCCACGATTCCCGAAGACCCTGCGCAGATTGTCTGCCAATTCCTTGTAATTATCCATATCAACTCAATCTAAAGCCCAACTCAATTTTACGTTTGCCGCCACTGCTTGAGAACTCGGTGGTAACACTCCTCACGAAATAGCAACCGTCCTTGTCGGGATAGTCGCCGTCGTGGAGATTGGCACTGTCTCCCGGTTGGCATTCCGGCACAAGCCAAGTTGTGATACTACCGTCGTAACCGTCAAAGGTGCGACGTTTCACCTCCTGCTCACCGCGTGCCTTCATAGAAGCCTCGTCGGTTGTAGGACTTGTGATTTCAATCTTCTCGCCGCCAGTGCTGCCTGTTTCCACCTCCTTGACCGTGCCGTCGGGCATCGTAGCCTTTACCACAACACAGACCTTTTTGTCGGCTGCTGTTCGGTAGGTCAAATCGGCGTTCTCAACATTCATTGCAAAATCGTAGTTGCGTTCAACACCCACCATCTCGCCGGGAGCGTGTATGTGAAGCACACCGTCCTTGAGATAGATGTCTGCACCGCACTCCTTCTGCACCTTCTTCAGTACATCGTAGCCTGTCGCGTTGTTGATTACGAACTTTGAGTAAGTCCACGAATAGGAACAATCCACCGAATACGGCTGTCCTATACCGCTTATCACCTTCTGCAACAGGGTTTGCAGGGTTACGTTCTTGAGTATCTCGTTTGGGATATCCTTTCGGAACGTAAAGAGGTCATCTTCGCAAGTCAGTGTGATACTGCCTCCGTCGGTGGATATTCGTTGCAAGTATCCTCGGAACTCCTCCACCAAACCGCACTCCTCATAGCCAAAGCGGACAGAAACAGCATCGCCACGCTTCAGTTGTTTCTCAACCTCCAGCGCGACATTGTACTGAGCACCGGGCAATGTTATGGTGGCTGTATCGGCCAACAGCTCAACACTGCGGTGTACCTCCACCTTATCGAGCATCCCGATACGGTAGTTACCAACTGTTATGTCATACTTCATTCTGAACATTGTTACTTTGTCAAAAGGAGTTTGTAAATATCATCACTGTATGCCTTGATGGTGTAGTTTTGGTTGGTCGTTCCCACAGTGTGAGGAATGTCCCAACTTTCAATCACCAAATGGGAAATGCCGAATATCTCAAGCAAAGGGTTGATGGCGATGACACGCCCAGCTTCGCAGAACGCACGCAACTTCGACACATCAGCTTCGGGATACTTGCCGTCGAAGCCTATGAGTATGCCCTGTATGGTCACGCTGTAGTCATCTTGAGACCAACGCTCCTTGATAGAGCCTTTCACCTTGCCTTTGTTCACCTGTCTGCGGACAATGATGTTTTGTCCGGTAAGGCTTATTATAGGCTCAAGCGGAAAGAACCATTCTTCTGCTCCTGCCTCCTCCAACTTGAAACGGAGAGGCATCTGCATAGGAACACCGAGCGCATTTGTACGGATAGTATCCTCCAGCTCCTTGTCGCTCATCTGTTGTATTTGGCTATACTCCTCGCTGTCCACATTGGCAAGTTCCGTCTTGCGGAATAGCCAATAAGGAGGTATCTTACCACCGAACAGTCTGAGGGCGGTATTCTCCAATACGAAACGGGTTGCTGTTTTAACTGTAGGATTCATTATTCTGTACTTGTTGCTATGGCGAGTGAACGGTTGATGCTTTGCAGTATCACACGCTCCAGCTCTGCCGTGTCGGTCTTATCGTTCATATACACATTGATGCAGTCAAAGAACTTTGAGATGCTCATATTGATGCTTGTATTGCGAGTGCCACCTGTTGCAATGGCTTCGGCGGTCTTCTTGCCACCTTTACCGCCACCGCTGCCACCGCTACCATCACCACCATTGCCAAAGACCAGCCCTGTAGGACTGCCTTTCTGTTCGGGTGCTTCTATCTCGTTGGACACAGGGAAATCTGCCGCTGTCTGTTCAGCGTAGTTCTTGTCCCAGCTGTCAACATAAAGTTCCTTTATCCTCTTGGCAGCTGCCGCTCCTGAATCTACACCGCTCAACTTACGGACACCCGATTTGGCTGTATCCCACGCTCCCGAGAAATCACCGGAGAACAATTTGAGCAATGCTTGCCCCAAGTCGCCAAGGCCACCGAGCAATTCCTTGAAACGGTCTATTACAAAGGTTTTGATAATCTCACCAAGCCCTTTGAAGACATCCCACATCGTGAGGATAAAGGCGCGGAATCCGGCAAACTTATTCCAACAGTAAACCACCGCCGCCACAAGAGCCGCTATAACCGTGATTACAATGCCTATGGGGTTAGCGTTCATTGCTATGTTCAAAAGCCACTGTACACCCTCCCAAACCTTTGTCACTGCTGACACGATTTTGATTGCGCCTACAAGTCCATACAAGGCTATGGTCTTCGCCTTGAATGCAACAGTTGCCACACCTACCACGACTGCCAAATAGCCAAGCTCGGTCTTGAACTTCAATATAAAGTTGATGACACCACCGATGACCGTAAACAGGAACTCAAAGACAGACGCTATCGGAGGAATAATCATATTGACTATATCCAGCAATCCCTTGAGCGGTTCTGCTATCTTGTCAAACAGAGAGAGAGCCTTCTGCTGTATGGTATCGACCATCGTACTCCATCGGCCACCCAATGTCTGCGACTGCTTCTCCATCATACCGTGGAACTTTCCACCTTCGCCTGTAGCATTTGCCATAGCAGCAGCCACATGGTCGAATGTGATTTCTCCCTTGCTCATCAGTTCCTGCAACTCCTTGTAGCTTTTACCCGTCATTGCTTCCAACTCCTTGAGAGGGTTGAATCCTGCGTTGATGAATTGGAGCAAGTCCTGTCCCATCAGCTTACCGCTGGCCGATACTTGGCCAAGCACAAGCGACAGGCTGGAGAAGCGTTCGGCATTGCCACCCGATATATCACCCAACTGTTGCAGATAGCCCATCACCTTGTCGGACTCTATACCGAAGTTCATCATCTGTTGGGCATTCTGCGTAAGCTGGAGTTTGTTGAAAGGAGTATCGGCGGCGAACTTGTCTAATTGCTTCAACAGTCCGGCTGCCTTCTCCTCGCTACCGACAAGAACCTCAAAGGCTGTGGCAGTAGTTTCGGCTTCCATACCCAACTTCGTTACTGCACCTATTCCGGACGCAATCAATGTGTAGGGATTGGTGAGGAACGACATTCCAGGAATAGACATCAAGGAAGACTTGAAATTGGAGAACGAGAAAGCCTCCCTAAGCCGCGCACCGACGGTGTTTGCCTTTCGGGTTATCTCATCCAACTGGCGCGTAGTTTGCCGGGCAACAGTGAGAACATTCCCACTGTCGGCCTGCAACTTTATCAAGAATTTTAATACGCTATTCATTTCCTTTCACTTCCATTTTACGAATGTCCTTCAGATACTTTATCGTCCACGCCCATTCCTCATCACAGAGGGTGTCCGGGTCAAGGTGCAAGTAACGTCGGAGCATGGTGTTCAAAAAGAGGATGTCGCCAGCCCCGGCATCGTTGATTTCGGCATCCTCTAAAGCTTTTTTATCTCAGCCTCCTTTACCTTGAGTACTTCGTCCATCTTGTTGACAACCGCCATGAACAGACTGTCATCGTTCTTGATGGCTTCATCTCCGGCCACCCAAAGGCGGTTCAGTAGGGTTTCCGACATCTTGATGGGGTCTTTTACCACGCTGGCATAGCTGAGGTCTTGACGGTTGGGCTTGCGGAGAATGCAGCTCTTGTCTTCCACTGTGATTTGGAAGAGTTCGCCGTGCTTCTCCTTCCACTCCTTGATTTGTTCTTTAGTTACTTTCATTTGAACACTGTTTTAATGATGTTTAAGCACTTTTCTTATCCAAGAAAATGAACGGAAGGCTCTTTTCTTGGAACTTGTCACCTTGTTTCCACTCGGTGTTGTCCTCTGTAAATTCACAGCCGACGAGCAAGTCCGTCACCATTGCGTCACCTTTGGATGCGTTGCCGTAACATACTACGATGTCAAAGGAGATATCCAAGATGTCACCTCCGGCTGCTACCTTCAAGGCTTCGTACTCACTCTGCAAAAGCGTGAGTTCTCCGCTGTACTCCTTGTTGCCGTGCTGTATGGCGTGAGGCTTGTTGCCACTGCCATATATGGCCTCCTTCTGCTGCTTGCTTGAGTATTTGACACCGCGAAGACCTGTTATCGGTCTTCCGGCTGCCACAACATTTACATCAGACCACTCGTATTCTCGTGTATTGGTTAGCATAATCAATTAGTTTGAGTTACAAGGAATCCTAAATTCACGTCGATATAGCGTCCGTATGCGAACGGACGTACCTTGAGAGTCACTACCACTTTGGAAGTGCTGAGAACATTCTGCTTCGGGTCAATGAAGCAGACACAGCCGTTTCCGTCTTCCGACGCGCTCAACTCGCCGTTGGCGGTCATTTCGCGGTTAATACGGTTTTCTACAGTCTGCTGCCAGCTCTTGATGATACCTGTCTGAAGTGTGCCGTCCTCGTTCACGTCCAGCTCGTCGAGCATCATATCGAGCATTGTGTCATAGGCGATGCGATAAGCCTTGTCTATCACACGGCGCGGAGCTATGTGAGCGTAATCATCTGTCGGGTCGCAAGCGAGGTTATCATCTGCAAAGAAGTAACCGCTACGGCCAACATATTTGCGAGGTATGATATAGCACTTGTCGTACAGGTCAGAAATCACGCTGTCGCTCTCGTCCACCTTCTTTGAGCCGATATACATCTCGGTTGGGAACAGAGCACCATCCTTGGTGCGTCCGATATTACGCTGCACAGGAAGCCCGGCCAAACGTCCGGCCATTGTACCGATACAAGCATTCACCGAACCGCTTTCGGTATCACCGATAAGGACTGCTACACGGTTATATGACTGTTCGCTCAAGTCCTTTTGGGTCGTTCCTGTATAGTTACGTCCCTCCAAAACGATAAAGAGCGGAGCATACATCTCAGTAGTAGCCCATTCAGCCAATTGCTGTGCCTTGGGCAGTGCAGTGTACACATCGGAATCCAAGCCCTCTGTAGTAGTTACAGAAGTAGAATTGTCATCACGTGCCACGAATATGCCACGGAGAGCACCGTTCTGTGAGGTGATGAGGTTTCTGATAGAGCCTGATGTCTTGTCACAGAGTGCTGTCATTTTCGCTGTCTTGGGAACGCCATAGACAATCACTTTTGTACCATCCTCAGCTTCGTTGTAGAAGTCCTCGATGTGCTTGTACAAGCGTGGGTTGTTCTCTTTGGTTACACCCAAAGCCAACAAATCCTCCATACGCTGTATGCCATAGGCTTTCTCCAATGTGAAGGTAGATGTGACAGCGACAGCACTACATACGATGGCAAATAGGCCGTCGGGACTTTCGCCCACCGTGCCTAATTGCCCGTTCATATATTGTATCTTAATTCTCGGTAACATAAGCATCAAGTTTAAGATACAGTAGCCTCGCCAAGCAAGAACAGACCCTTGCCGTCATAACGACGGGCTGAACCGCCTGTACGCATCAAGAATGAATAGATGTCACCGTAGTAGAGAGGATTGTCCGTAGAGTCGAACATCTTCACCTCACCCATAGCACGGCTGACAGACTTCTCGTGCCAAGCCAATGCAGCGGCCATCTCTGTTGCAGCACCCTCAGCACTCCAGTCGAGCACCTTCTTGCTTGCATTCAAACGGAGCACACGGCTACGCTTCATGATGTCAAAGCCATAGAGGTTGCCAAGGATACCCTTCTGCACATTGGCAGAGTTCTGGAACATCCACTTGTCGCTCTCTGAAAGGTCGGCAAGCAAGTCAGCGTACATATGAGCATCCAAGAGGAGATAACGGCCTGTTGCAGGGACATCGTCCTTGTCAAAAGCTGTCATCAGCGCGAGAACGTCTTCCTTACAGATAGACTTGCGCTTTCCGGTTGCAGTACTTGATGTGTGAGCATTGCGCTGTGTTGAGCCTGTGGTCAAGATGATGTGGTCATCCTTCACACCCTCACCCCAACGCTTGAGAAGGTTCACGTGGGCTGCCTCCTGCAACTGTGAACGGTCATTGCTGAGCACTGAGTTGCGCTTGTCGTAGCTCAACTCAACTGTGTCGATGTTAGGGATGTAGATTGGGTCGGTTGTCAACTCGTCAATCTCATAGGTCAGCTCGTTGTCGGTACGCTGACTTACAGATGCAGGCTTCTGTGTGCGGTTAGTCACCACCTTGGATGCTTGACCAGCGTTAGGGATGTGAACCTTGCGGTTACTTACGAAAGTGGAGTCATCCACTGATTTTGCGGCGAAAGAGTTGTCGGGATAGAAGTTCTCGACAATACTGTTCAGCCATACTTCTTTGTTCAATGCCATTGCTTAAAAAAATTTAGTTGGTTAATACTTTAGTTCTTGTACTCCACACCGAACTTCTCACGGAACTTGGCACAGAACAGTGCAAAGTCTGAGTTCTTGAGGGTGTCAAGCTGTCCGGCCTTGTCGAGTTCATCCCACGACTTGTTGCTGAACGAGCCTTGAGCAGCACCATCTACGTTGATGAATGCAGATGCACGGAGGTTTGTCTGTGGCTTCATTGTGGCAAGCAACGCCTCGGTGTTGGTTCTGTCGCTCTTCATCATATTGGTAAAGGCAGGAACCTGTTCCTTGGTAATCTTGCCCTCGGCCACAGCCTTGTCGATGATGGCTGCAATCTCTTTACCCTCCAACTCCTCGATACGCGCTTTGTACTCGTTGTTGGCCTTTTCCAATGCGTCTGCACGGGTAGCGGAATTTGTCAAACTCTTGATGTGTGCGACAATCGCACCTTCATCCGCCTTGTCTGCGAAAGACGGAATGCTCTTAATGTCATCTATTAATGCCATGTCATTTGTTTTTGGTGGCTGTTCTACCAGCCGGTTATTAAAAAAGTTATATATCTCTTCTGTCGTTCCGGGAGTGGAGGACGGAGTTTCCATTTCGTAGATACCATCAATCAGCTTCATCTCAAGTGCTTGCTCTGCATCAATCCAATGGTCGTGCTCATCGAAGTATTGTCCTGCGACATCTTCGGGCTTCATATTGCAACGTCCGGCAATCATACGTGAGAGGTCTGTCTGAAGGCTCTCCATCGTATCGGCCATTTTACGCAATGCAGAAGCGTTGCCCCAAGTGCCACCACTGACACTATGCAGCATCAGCTTCGCGTATGGGGACATATAGAGCGGCTTGCCACACAGGGCGATGATGGCTGCTATACTTGCTGCCACGCCGTCAATGTATATGGTTATATTGGCTGTTGAGGTCTTGAGGGCATTGTAGATGGCTATACCGCTGAACACGTCGCCACCATTGCTGTTGATGCGTACTGCAATGTTCTTGTACTTCGTCTGAAGTGCAAGCAACTCACTTACGACACGACCGCTTTCCACTTTGCGGCTGTCGCCTACATCACCATAGAGGAGTATTGTTACCTCCTCTCTTCCGGGTATGATATTAAAGAATTTCGCGTCCATTTGAATGATTTTTGGTGCAAATATCGGGAGGTCTTTCAACCCCTCCAAACGCCGATTTTATGGTAGCGTTCTGTTACGCTATCATAGCGTTTGAGGACGCTATCACGAAAGCACCGTTTTTTCAGCCGTAATAATAGATGGATATTTGCATCAAAATTGAGTTTCAATTATGGCAAAAGACAAGTTCGACAAAAAAGGAATTGCCAAGTCCTTGTACTTGGATGGCAATTACACACAAGAGGAAATCGCGGATAAGGTCGGCACAACGCGACAGACCATTTCGCGGTGGATAAAGGATGGTGGCTGGGAGGAACTGAAAGCATCGCTTACCGTTACCCCGGCTCAAATCATCGCACAGTTCCAACACCAAATTACGGAAATAAATCGCAACATCAATGCGAGGGAAGAGGGCAAACGCTTTGCGACACCAGCCGAAGCCGATGCGCTGGCCAAACTTGCCGGGGCAATCAAGAAGCTGGAGAACGATGTCGGCATCACCGACTGTGTAGGCGTTGGTATGCGCTTTCTCACGTGGCTCAGACAGTTTGACGTTGAAAAGGCTATCGAATACAATAACCTTTTCGATGCTTTTATTAAGGACATAGCAGGACAGAAGAGATGACACAGGAAGAGAGACAAGCCCTACGGAATTGGGAGGAGTTCCACAAGGCGTTCAACAGCGATATGCCTGTCGATAACGGATTGACAAGACACGACATCGAGAAGCGGAGGAAGCAGCTGGAGAAAGACCCTGTTGCTTGGATAAAGTACTTCTTCCCGAAGTATGCCAAATATGAGTTCGCACCGTTCCACATCAAGGCAATACACCGCATCATCGAGCACGACGAATGGTATGAAGTCCTCTCTTGGTCGCGTGAGCTGGCAAAGTCCACCACAGCGATGTTCATTCTTATGTACTTGGCATTGACAGGCAGAAAGAAGTTCTTTGTATTATCCAGTGCGACAATAGCATCAGCAACGCGACTGCTGACCCCTTACCGCCTTACCTTTGAGAACAACCCTCGTATCCGTCAGTTCTACGGTGAACAGGTGACTATTGGCCAATGGACGGAAACTGAGTTCACCGCTCGATGCGGTGCGAAGTTCGTTGCCCTCGGTGCTGGTTCTGCTCCTCGTGGTGCGAGGAATGAGTCCGTGCGTCCCGATGTCATCTATATGGATGACTACGATACCGATGAGGATTGCCGCAACCCGGAAACTCTCAAGAAGAAATGGGAATGGTTTGAGGGTGCTCTATATCCAACACGTTCTATCTCCGAACCGACTTTGATACTATGGTGCGGTAACATCATCGCAAAGGACTGCTGTATATCGCGTGCCGGAAAGATGGCCAAACATTGGGACATCGTCAATATCCGCGATAAGCAGGGTCGCTCTACATGGCCAGCCAAGAACACCGAAGAAATGATTGACACTGTGCTATCAAACATCTCTACCAAATCAGCACAGGCCGAGTATTTCAACAACCCGGTGGCAGATGGAAAGATATTCAAGAACCTGCCGTTCGGCAAGGTTCCACCACTGCATAAGTTCAAATTCCTTGTAGCCTATGGCGACCCTGCCTATTCGGATAGCAAGAAGAAAGCCAGCAGTACCAAATCACTGTGGCTTGTCGGTAAGTTGAAAGGAGTTTATTACATCATCAAGGGCTTCCTTGCACGCGAGACCAATGCCAACTTTATTGGCTGGTACTTTGAACTTCATAAATATGTAGGCGGTAAGACAACGGTCTATTCCTACATTGAGAACAACAAACTGCAAGACCCATTCTATCAACAGGTATTCAAGCCCTTGCTTCGGGACGAGGTGGAACGTCGTAAGATACAGCTCTACATCAAGGGCGACGAGCGCAAGAAGACCGACAAGGCAACCCGTATCGAGGCGAACCTTGAGCCGATAGACCGCAATTGTCAGTGGGTGTTCAATGAGGAGGAAGAGAACAATCCTATGATGCAGGAACTCCGAAACCAATTCAAACTGTTCGAACTCACCCTGCCATATCCTGCCGACGGCCCGGATAGTATCGAGGGTGCTGTCACTATGATAGACAACAAGACCTTGGAAATGGAGCCTGTGGTAACCGTCAGTTACGATGAGATAAACGAATCAAACCCTTATAGAATGTAATCACTATTCTTATACGACTATGGATAACTTTATAAACATAAACGACTACGACGCAAGTATCCACCGCGAAATATTGGATGCACTGTTACGCAAGGAGAGTGCCAACTACGATCCTCAGATTATCGAGATTTGCGAGAACCGTGCCATTGCAGAAATGCGAGGCTATCTGAATAAGTGCTACGACTGTGACGCGCTTTTCTCCGCACAGGGAGAGCAACGCAACCAGCTGGTGCTGATGTTCGCTCTTGACATTACTATCTATCACATCTTCTGCCAACACAACCCTTACAAGATTTCCAAGATAAGGGAGGAACGCTACAAGCGAGCTGTTGAATGGCTGAAGGGTGTAATGAACAGTGATATCACCATTGATGGAGCACCGACACTCCCCGAAGAGACATTGCAGGACAACAGTCGCTGGCAGATAGATGCGGAAGAAGTAAGACCAACAATGCTTTAATATGAAGAAGACATTAAAAAACAAGAAGGCAACAAAGCCTACAGAAAAACGCATCACACAAGGCGGTATGGCTGTCCTGCCGGGACAACGCTTACCCGACGTTGTATTGCAGATGCCGGAGGTGTTCTACTTCGATATGAACGCCTATATGAACTCGGTCAAATCGGCCAAGAGTATTGACTATTCCAACAGGGTACGCTTGTACGATATGTACGAAAGTGCCTTGCTTGACTTGCACCTGTCGGGTGTCATCGCCAAGCGTCTGCGCGGTGTAACCAAAATCCCTATCGAGTTCCAACGCAACGGAGAGCCGGACGATGCTATCAATGCACAGCTTCGCTCTCCTTGGTTCAAGGAACTGCGCAAAGACCTTGTATGGTCAGAGTTTTGGGGTTACACGCTCGTACAGTTCTTTTTGGACGATGACGGGAACATACGCTACGAACTTATCAATCGTAAGCACTACGACCCGATACATCGCAAGCTGCTCAAGTACCAAGGCGATATGGACGGACTCCCTATCGATATGTTCCCCAATATGCTGTTTGTCGGCAAGGAACGTGAGCTGGGTATCTTTGCAGAACTCCTCCCGGCTGTGCTCTACAAGCGTGGCGATATGTCCGATTGGGCGAGGTTCTGTAACATATTCGGTATGCCAATCCGTGAGTACACCTACGATGCCGGGGATGAAGAGGCACGCAAGCGACTCATCATCGATGCGAAAAGGCAGGGCGCGAATGCGGTATATATCCACCCCAAGGAAAGCGAACTGCATCTTATTGAAGCCGGAAACAAGACAGGCTCCAGCGACCTGTATAAGACCTTTGCCGACTATTGGGACAGCAAGATGTCTATCCGTGTGCTTGGTAACACGCTGACCACTGATGCAAAGGAAACAGGAACACAAGCTCTTGGTAGCGTACATAAGGAGGAAGAGGACGAAATGAATGCCGACGACCGCGATTTCATTCTCGACATTCTCAACTACTATATGCGTCCGATATTCGCTGACCTCGGTTTCAATGTGGAGGGTGGCGAGTTTGTCTATGCCAAGAAGGACAAA
>JAUNQV010000070.1 GCA_030535995.1 Bacteroidales bacterium | reverse complement strand
CTCCTTTTCGGTAATATTCAACGCTCCGGAAACAAACTGAAAATCACCTACACTAAAACACTTATGTTCATACACAGCTTCCAAAAATTTCAATTGATTAAGATATTCATCGACATATTTGGAAGATGGTGTTATCTTAATACTTATTTTGGTTCCTTTCTGTTTATTTTGTGCAAAATCGTGAAATTGACATTCCAAGAAATCATCAATTGAAATTACGTGACCTTCGGGGCTATTGCCTATTCTTACCTCCTTGAAATATTCAACCCCGTTGACAGAAACTGTCTTATTGACTCTGTGGTTGGTAAACAGACGTGCAGGCCCTTCGCTTAAATAGAATTTTTCAGAAAAGCCAGGCAGTGTCACCAATATATCGGTATAGTTATTAGCAAACCAATCAAGTGGGTCTGCGTCATTCTCCATGGGTCCTGCAGTTAAGCTGAAGGAGAAACCTGTTTTTTCTTTCAGCTCGTCAAGTGTAATCAAATTATGCTTGCGTTGCAAGTAAATTGTACGAAGTTCCGGATATAATTCCTTATATGTATTGGGAGCTGGAACGCATTTTACATCTTTTGTTTTCTGTGCCTCACTTATACCTTCTATCAAATTATTGATTTGTACTTTTCCCAAATAGGCGAAATAAATTCGGGTTTTGCTTTTACTTACAAGAACCTTTATGAGCAACGTTCCACCATTATTTTTATATAATTCCAAATCGTGGATATCAACTGAATGGACAACATTTTTACTAAAGTCTTTAGGTTTGCACTCCGTTGATTTTACTTGAACATATAGATTGAAATCAATATCGTTTTTAGAGCAGCCATCTTCAGTCTTGTGTATATCGATACTGCCGTCCCAAACAGGAACTTTGTCATCGAAAGCTATATGTGGATCAATATGCCCCAAACGACAGAAGTAGTTGACACAAGCTGCTACACCAATTTTATCTATTCTATTTTTATTCATTGTATTTGTTTATTTGATTACATTATAGAATAGCATTTTCTTTCTGTTCCGGTTGTTTTTCTTAGTAATAACACTAATCTATCGCTAAACGCAAATTTAACAATTTCTCTGGATTACACACTGCTATTGGTCGGAAATTAAAAGGATATCAGCATTTTACTTTTTTTAAAAAAAAGCCTTGCGATGCGTTCATTGAATGCATCGCAAGGCTTAAATGGCCGGGCATGTCAAATAAATTTACTTGAACTCATCCCAGCTCTTGACCGGCATGTCCTTCACATCAATCTTGCAGAAGGCACGTATGAATGCGCTTGCAAGGCGTGCGTTTGTGATGAGAGGAATGTTGTGGTCGATTGCTGCACGGCGTATGCGGTAGCCGTTTGTCAGCTCACGTTTTGTGTGGTTCTTTGGTATGTTAATGATGAGGTCGAAACGGTGGTCGGCAATCATCTGCATAACATTGTTTTCGGCATTCGGGTTTTCATCGGGCCACATTACAGGTGTGGCGTTTACGCCATGTTCGTTGAGGAACTTGGCTGTGCCCGAGGTTGCAAAGATATTGTAACCCTTCTGCGCAAGCACTGCTGTTGTCTCAAGAAGGTCTACCTTTGACTTTGCAGCTCCCGAAGATACCATTACGTTCTTTTCGGGAACGCTGTACCCTACTGCTATCATGGCATTCAGCAATGCCTCTTCGAAGTCGTCGCCTATGCAACCTACCTCACCTGTTGAAGACATATCTACACCCAATACAGGGTCGGCCTGATGCAAGCGGCTGAAGGAGAACTGCGAAGCCTTGACACCAATCCAGTCGATATCGAATGCCGATTTGTCGGGGCGGCTGTAGGGTGCGCCGAGCATAATGCGTGTTGCTGTTTCAATGAAGTTGCGTTTGAGCACCTTTGAAACGAACGGGAACGAACGCGAAGCACGGAGGTTACACTCGATGACCTTAACCTCGTTGTTTTTTGCAAGGAACTGCATGTTGAAAGGACCGGATATATTGAGTTCCTTTGCTATGCGGCGGCTTATTTTCTTTATACGGCGCGCTGTCTCGAAGTATATCTTCTGTGCAGGGAACACAAGTGTCGCGTCGCCCGAGTGTACTCCGGCAAACTCAACATGTTCGGAGATTGCATACTCTACAACCTCGCCGTTCTGTGCAACGGCATCGAACTCTATCTCTTTTGTCTCCATCATGAACTGTGAAACGACAACGGGGAACTCTTTTGATACCTCGGCAGCCATCTTCAAGAACTCCTGCAACTCCTCTTCGTTGTAGCATACATTCATCGCTGCACCCGAGAGCACGTACGACGGACGCACAAGCACAGGGTAGCCTACTTTGTCTACAAACTCCTTCATATCCTCGATGCTGGTGAGCTCTTTCCAAGCAGGCTGGTCGATACCGAGCTGGTCGAGCATTGCCGAGAATTTGTGGCGGTTCTCGGCGCGGTCGATAGACAGCGGAGAGGTACCCAGGATGGGCACAGCCTGGCGATGCAGCTTCATGGCAAGGTTGTTTGGTATCTGCCCGCCTACCGATACAATTACTCCGCCCGGCTGTTCAAGGTCAATGACATCGAGTACACGTTCAAGCGAGAGCTCGTCGAAGTAAAGACGGTCGCACATATCGTAGTCGGTAGATACGGTCTCGGGATTGTAGTTTATCATTATTGATTTGTAACCCAGCTTGCGGGCTGTCTGCACAGCGTTTACCGAGCACCAGTCGAACTCTACCGATGAGCCGATGCGGTAGGCGCCCGAGCCAAGTACAACAACCGATTTGTCGTTCTTGTAGTAGTTGACATCGTAACCTGTAGCGCCGTAGGTCATGTAGAGGTAGTTGGTGAGTTCGGGATGCTCCGATGCAACGGTATTGATACGCTTTACTGCAGGGAGAATACCGAGCTGTTTACGGCGCTCACGCACTGCGAGGTTACCGGCCTCCATGTTCTTCTGCTCTTTGAGCACGAAGCGTGAAATCTGGAAGTCGGAGAAGCCAAGCTCCTTTGCCTTGCGCAATACCTCTTCGGGCAGTTCTTCGAGAGTGTTGTAACCCTCAAGCACCTTCTTGTAATCTACAATATTCTTGAGCTTGCCAAGGAACCATGGGTCAATCTTTGTGAGTTCGCTTATGCGCTCTACGGTGTAGCCCTCTTCGAGAGCCGATGCGATAGAGAACACACGCATGTCGGTGGGGTTGGCAAGTTCCTCGTCGAGGTTGTCGAAGTGGGTGTGCTCGTTACCGACAAAGCCATGCATGCCCTGGCCAATCATGCGCAATCCTTTCTGTATAACCTCCTCGAAACTGCGGCCTATTGACATTATTTCGCCTACCGACTTCATGCTTGAGCCAATTTGGCGTGACACGCCTGCGAACTTTGTCAAGTCCCAACGTGGGATTTTACATATCAGGTAATCGAGGTCGGGAGCCTTGTATGCGCTGTTGGGTGTTCCCATCTCGCCAATTTCATCGAGTGTGTAGCCCAGTGCTATCTTTGCAGCCACAAAAGCGAGAGGATAACCTGTTGCCTTTGAAGCGAGGGCCGAAGAACGGCTCAAACGGGCATTTACCTCAATAACACGGTAGTCGTTGGTCTCGGCATTGAAAGCGTACTGTATGTTACACTCACCCACAATACCAAGATGACGTATGGCCTTTACAGAAATCTCCTGCATGAACTTCACCTGTTCTGGGGTGAGTGAACAGGTTGGAGCAACCACGATAGACTCACCGGTGTGTATGCCGAGCGGGTCGAAGTTCTCCATGCTGGCTACTGTGAAACAGTGGTCGTTGGCATCGCGTATAACCTCGAACTCAATCTCTTTCCATCCCTTGAGAGACTCCTCTACAAGTATCTGGCTTGAGAAGGTGAATGCACTCTCGGCAAGCTCCTTGAAACTCTCCTCGTCCTTGCATATACCGCTACCCAAACCGCCAAGCGCATAGGCCGAGCGCACCATTACCGGGAAGCCAATGCGGTGCGCAGCAGCAAGAGCATCTTCCATACTCTCTACAGCCTGGCTCACAGGTGTCTTCATGGGTATCTCGTCGAGTTTCTTCACGAAGAGGTCGCGGTCCTCGGTGTACATTATGGCTTCCACCGAAGTTCCGAGTACTTTCACACCATATTTTTCAAGAATACCTTTCTGGTACAGTTCAGTTCCGCAGTTTAGAGCTGTCTGGCCTCCAAAAGCCAAGAGAATACCGTCGGGGCGTTCCTTTTTGATTATTTCTTCCACATTGTGAATATCTACAGGAAGAAAATATACCTTGTCGGCTATACCCTCCGATGTCTGGATTGTAGCAACATTCGGGTTGATAAGCACCGACTGAATACCCTCTTCGCGCAATGCCTTCAAAGCCTGTGAACCGGAATAGTCGAACTCACCGGCCTGACCGATACGCAATGCGCCCGAACCGAGCAATAATACCTTTTTAAGTTTTTCTTTCATGACTATATAAATGTTTGTTGTTCTTACCTATTTATAAAGATACTTCTCATAATGATATACGAACGCCTCGTTTACCAGGCGGTTACCGCCGGGTGTGGGGTATATACCGCTGAAATACCAGTCGCCCAAATGGTTGGGGCAGGCAGCGTGAAGACCTTCGAGGCTCTGGAATACCAGTTCAAGTTCGGCATTAAGGTCTACCGGCTTCAACAGGTCGGCAATCTTTCGAGAAATTTCATCCGCCGTAAACGGGTGATATATTGCACGTGTACAGTTGACTTGTTCTGCATCGGGCTTCTTCAGTTCCTCTACGCAAGCACGGTATGTCTCGTCAATCAGTGAACGCTTGCCACTCTCGTAAAGAAGTTCCAGAGCTGCCTTAAATGCTACAAAATGGTCGAATTTTTCCATGTCGATACCATAGTAGTCGGGGTAACGTATTTGGGGACTCGAAGATACCACTATTATCTTCTTGGGCTCCAGACGGTCAAGAATGTTCAAAATATTTTGCTTCAAGGTAGTACCTCTTACAATGCTATCGTCAATTACAACAAGGTTATCAACCTTTGGTTTTATTGTATCATAAGTAATATCGTATACATAAGAAGCAAGGTCATTGCGTTTATCGGTTGTTGAGATGAAAGTACGCATCTTAATGTCCTTGTTGGCAACTTTCTCCTGACGCACCTTTTTCGACACTATAACCTGTAACTCCTCGGGGGTAAAATCTTTGCCCGACCGGAGTGTTTTCACTTTCCACTCATTGAGGAACTCTTCCATGCCCTCAACCATTCCATAGAAAGCCATCTCGGCTGTGTTGGGAATGAACGAGAAGACAGTATTGTCGAGGTCATAATCAATAGCCTTGAGGATTTTGTCTTTAAGGTTTGAGCCAAGGAGCTTTCTCTCCTTATATATATCACCGTCGTTACCGCGGCTGAAGTATATTCTCTCGAATGAGCATGGGAGCAATGCCTTTTGCGGTATGATTATTTCGCGACGCAGTTCACCGCGCTTGTTAACGATGAGTGCTTCACCGGGGAGCATCTCTATAACATCCTCGGCTTTTAGATTCATTGCAGTCTGCAAAGCTGCGCGTTCACTTGCAACAAGGAATATCTCGTCGTTGGCATACCAGTATGCAGTACGGACTCCCCAAGGGTCGCGCATGGCAAACATCTCGCCACTGCCGGTAACGCCGCAGAAGACATACCCGCCATCGAGCATGGGGGTTGATGTGCGCAACACATTTGCCATATCTACCCGCTCCTCAATTGTATTGGTTATATCCATCCCTTCAAGCCCTTCGGCCTCGCAGTCCTTGAATATTCTCTCTACCTCGCGGTCGAGCCTATGCCCCATGAGTTCGAGCATGATATATGTATCGGCATGCACACGCGGATGTTGGCCGTGTGAAACAAGTTCGTGGAACACATCCTCCACATTGGTTATATGAAAGTTTCCACACAAGGCAAGGTTCTTGGCCCTCCAGTTGTTGCGGCGCAGGAACGGATGCACATACTGCATGCCGGTCTTTCCTGTTGCCGAGTAACGCAGATGTCCCATGTACAACTCTCCGGCAAAGCCAAAATGACGGTAGGCATAGTCGGCATTGTTCTTCATTTCTTTCGGATGTGAAGCTATACCCTTGTTGGCAGCATCGAAGACCTCCGAAATAGCGCCGGAACCTTCGGCCCTTTCACGGAACATATAATCTTCACCGGGAGAGGCTTTCAGTTTAACACATGATATACCGGCACCCTGCTGGCCACGGTTATATTGCTTGTTCATCAACAAAAACAACTTGTTCATACCATAGGCCCAAGTACCATACTTTTCCTGATAGTAGTTCAAAGGCTTACGGAGGCGAATCATCGCAACGCCACATTCATGTAATAGAGGTTCCATACAAAAATTTAAAAATACTTAAATATTTTCCGCTAATATACAAAAAAAGTCGTTTCAAGCGAAACGACTATAATAAAACTACAAAAAAATCATATTGCAATTGAAGCAGACAGGGGCAACAGCCGGAACAGAGTATTCTCTGAACCCCAAAAACATTTTGCCTACACTGTAACTATTGTGCTTCATATCTGTTATTTACCCCGCGAAGGTACAAAAAAACAGAGAACCTGCAAAACCTATGCTCACCATTTTGAAAAAAAAGTCATATTACCCTGCAGCAAGGTACACTTTAAACCATGTTTAAGTTTTTTTGTTAAAACGATAAACGGTACAAACGATACAATTTACTATCTTTACGGCCGTTTATGCTACACAAGGCATTTAACTTATTTTGTTACCCTAATAAAAGAAATAGCATGAATAACCCTTTTTTCGAAAAATACAATACACCATTCGGTGCTATACCATACGACAAAATAACCCTTGAGCACTTTATTCCCGCAGTAAAAGAGGGGATAAGGCTTGAGAGCGAGGCTATAGAAGAGATTTGCAGAAACAGCGCACCGGCAACATTCGAGAACACCATTGAGGCACTCGACCGCGCCGGGGTGAAGTTGAGTGAAATTCTGGGTGCCTTCAATGCACTCATAAACGCCCGCAGCTACGATGAGATACTGGCTATTGAAGAGGAGATAGAGCTTCTATATACAGCCCACAGCAACAACATATCGCTGAACAGTGAACTGTTCAGGCGCATAAAGAGCGTTTATGAGAGCGACTGCACCGGCCTCGACAAGGCACAGCGTCGCCTGCTCGATGAGACCTACAAATGCTTTATGCGCAATGGCGCGAACCTCGGTGATACAGAGAAGGAGGAGTACCGCAGGCTCACCGAACGCCTCACTACCCTCTCCATCAAATTCCAGGAGAACAGCATTAAGGACACCGATGAGTACACCCTTCATGTAACCGACGAGAAAGAGCTCGACGGGCTGCCAGGCGATGTAAAGGAGGCAGCCGCGAACACAGCCAAGGAGAGCGGCAAAGAGGGATGGCTGTTCACACTGCACCGCCCGAGCTACATACCCTTCATAACCTTTTGCCGTAACCGTGAACTCCGCAGACAGATGTTCATGGCCTATAACACCATAGGCGCAAAAGGGAACAAGCACGACAACCGCGAAATTGTAAAAGAGATTGCCAATACAAGGCTCAGGCTTGCCCGCCTGCTTGGCTACAACACATACAGCGACTATGTACTCTGCGGACGCATGGCGCAGAACAGCGATGCGGTGTACTCCATGCTCGGGAAACTCACATGGTCATACCTGCCTGTCGCACGCCGGGAGATGGAAGAGATTAAAGCCATTGCCAAAGAGAGCGAGGGGGAAAATTTCACATTCAAGCCATGGGATTTCGCATTCTACGCCGAAAAGCTAAAGGAGAGGAAGTACAACCTCAATGACGAAGAGACACGCCCCTACTTTGAACTCAACCAGTGCATACACGGCATGTTCTATGTAGCCACACGCCTCTACGGCCTCACATTCAAGCAGAACCACG
The DNA here is from genome assembly GCA_030535995.1 of Bacteroidales bacterium. Lineage (GTDB taxonomy): Bacteria > Bacteroidota > Bacteroidia > Bacteroidales > Bacteroidaceae > HGM04593. The sequence continues at coordinate 3,740 of JAUNQV010000070.1, read as the reverse complement.
ATATACCGACCTTCAACCCCGATGTTAAAGTATGGGAGGTATATGACTACGACGGCTCCTATCTGGCTCTCCTCTACTGCGACTTCTTCGCCCGCAAGGGAAAGCATGCAGGAGCTTGGATGGATTCCATCAAGCCACAGTACAAGGATAAAGATGGTAAAGACCACCGCCCACACATAACCCTCTCGACCAACTACCGCAAGCCATCGCACGGCAAGCCCACTTTGCTCAACTTCGACGAGCTCAACACCCTCATGCACGAATTCGGGCACTGCCTGCATGGAATACTCTCCGATGTAACCTACCCCGGGCAGTGCAGCCCCAATGTACTTTGGGATTTTGTGGAGATGCCATCACAGATAATGGAAAACTTCGCAAGCGAGGAAGAGGTTCTGAAACACTTTGCCTTCCACCACAAGACCGGCGAGGATATACCGCAGGAGATGCTCAACAGCATAAAAGAGGCAAAAAATTTCAATGTAGGCTACCAATGTGTACGCCAGGTAGGCTTGGGGCTCATCGACCAGGCATGGCATAACATACAGGAGCCCTTCAACGGCGATGTAATAGCCTACGAGCACTCGGTAACGGCAGCCCTGCGGGTGATGCAGCCCGAGGCCGGAACAGGCATAACCCCAAGCTTCGGGCACATAATGTCGGGCGGATACGCCGCCGGCTACTACAGCTACAAATGGGCCGAGATGCTCGATGCCGATGCCTATTCGCTATTCAAAGAGAACGGCATACTCGACATGAAGACAGCCCAATCGTTCCGCGACAACATACTCTCCAAGGGCGACAGCGAACACCCCATGGAACTCTACATGCGTTTCCGCGGACACAAGCCACAGCTGGAGCCTATGCTCAAACGCGACGGGATACCCACCATTTGCCCACATCTGTAAAACATTTACACCATGGAACATATTGCAAAAACAATAAAGAGAACTATCTTTGCAGTCGCATTGATTGCAGGTATTGCAGCCTGCACCAAGGACGACGACATTGAGGACATTTTCGTTGACCGCGCCTGGACACTCACCTACATTCAGGAGGGAGGCAGCAGAAAATACACCGAAGGCAAGAGATACAGCATGCTCTTTGCCGATGGAGCCTTTACAGCAACTACACCAAGCGGCAACACAATAATAGGAGAATGGCAGGCCAACGGCGACACACGCTCCTTCACCTGCTACAACGTACGCGCCAACGGCAACATATCAAAAGACACTATAGCACAGAAAATGTACAACATTCTCACCAATGCAAAGAAATATGAAGGCGATACCAACTGGTTACGCATAAAGCAGCAGGAGAATGTATACATGCTTCTTGGCACAGCACCAATAGACTGACAAATGAACGAGAAAGAGACAAAACAGCACGAACTCGACCTGCGATACATGCGCATGGCAAACATCTGGGCCGAGAACTCCTATTGCGAACGCCGCAAGGTGGGAGCACTCATCGTAAAGGACAAGATGATTATCTCCGACGGCTACAACGGCACCCCATCGGGGTTCGAGAACGTATGCGAAGACGAGAACGGATGCACAAAGCCTTATGTACTGCATGCCGAGGCCAATGCAATAACCAAGATAGCCTGTTCCAACAACAACAGCGCAGGAGCAACAATGTATGTGACAGCATCGCCCTGCATCGAGTGTGCCAAGCTTATAATACAGGCAGGTATAAAGCGTGTGGTATACGGCGAGAAATATCGCCTCACCGACGGCATAGACCTGCTTGAACGCGCCGGAATAGAGGTTATATACATACACGACAAATAGAAAAAGGAGAGAACCATATAATGAAAAAAGGTACAACCGCAATACTCATAGCATGCCTTCTTGGAGGCTTCTTCATAGGAATGCACGTTCCGGGGTTCAAGAACACAATAATAATCGACCGCGGCGACAACAAGCTCACCGAAGTCTTCAACATCATTAGCAACAACTATGTCGACAGCGCCGATATCGACTCCATGATTGAGAACAGCATCCCAAAAGTCATATCGGAACTCGACCCGCACAGTGTATACATACCGGCAAAGGATGTTGAAGCAACCAACGCCGACCTGCAGAGCAGTTTCAGTGGCATCGGCATACGCTTCAGCATTCAGGAAGACACCATACACATCAGCGAAATTATACGTGGCGGGCCATCGGAGAAGGTCGGCATGCTTGCCGGCGACCGCATAGTAACGGTCAACGACACAACATTTGTAGGAAAAACATGCACCAACGACGCTGCCATGAAAAAACTCAAAGGCCCGAAAGGGAGCTTTGTAAAGCTTGGCATAAAGAGATACGGCGAGAAAGACCTGCTCGACTTTACCCTGCGACGCGACGAAATACCGGTAGAGAGCATAGAAGCCGCATATATCATCGACAACCGTTGGGGATATGTACAGGTCGAGCGCTTTGCCGAGAACACATTCGGAGAGTTCATAAGAGCCCTTGCCATGTTCCTTGAAAACCGTGCCGAAGGTATAATAATTGACCTGCGCGGTAACGGTGGCGGCTACATGAACATAGCTCTTGAAATGGCTAACCAGTTCCTTAACGAGGATGACATTATAGTATATACCGAAGGCGAGCATGCAGGAAAGAACATCGAGCGCGCCAACGGCTACGGACTCTTCAAGAACACCCCCATAGTAGTACTTGTCGACGAAACCTCGGCCTCGGCAAGCGAAATTCTGGCAGGAACAATACAGGACAACGACCGCGGAACCATCATAGGCCGACGCACCTTTGGTAAAGGACTTGTGCAACAACCCTTCGAGTTCCGCGACGGCTCGGTAGTACGCCTCACTATAGCCCGTTACCACACCCCGTCGGGCCGTTGCATACAGAAGCCATATACAAAAGGCGACAGAGACCAGTATGACAAAGACCTCATTGACCGCTATAATCGCGGAGAGTACTTCTCGCAGGACAGCATACACCAAAACGACAGCCTCGCCTTCAAGACAAAGAAAGGACGCACAGTATATGGTGGCGGGGGCATAATGCCCGACATATTTGTATCGAGCGATACTGCCGACATGACTAAATATACACAAACTGTGTTCTCGCGAGGATTGATAGCACAGTTTACATTGAAATACTGCGACAGTCACCGCCCGCAACTCTCAAAACTCAAAAGCTACCAGAAGATGACAGCCCACCTCGATGGCCAACCCATTGTAGAGGAACTCATCAAATTCGCAGAAGAGAAAGGAGTAGCTCCACAACCCGATGAGATAAAGAAGTCGTACAAAGTATTGCAACGCGCATTATACTCAAATATAATATACCAGATGCAAGGCATGCTGGAACATGTGAAGTTCGTAAACCTCGAAGACCCCACCGTGCTCAAAGCCATTGAAGTGCTGGAGAACGGAGAGGCCTACCCGGTAAAATAACAATTGACAAGGAGAGAGGAACAATCCCGAACAACCAATCAGGAAGCCGTTTGGATTTCCGGAATAAGTTTTTTTTAAAACAGCATTTGGGATTAAAAAAAAAGTTGTATCTTCGCGCTACCAAACAACCGCGGTAGTAGCTCAGTTGGTAGAGCATCAGCTTCCCAAGCTGAGGGTCGCGGGTTCGAGCCCCGTTTACCGCTCAACGAAAGTAGCCACAAGGCTACTTTTGTTGTATATGCAGGCGAGAGCGCGCGACCCATTAATAAGGAAAAGGGTTCAGTAGAAATTCAGTGTGGGGATATTGTACCTATATGATTCTTTTCATGCC
>JAUNQV010000155.1 GCA_030535995.1 Bacteroidales bacterium | reverse complement strand
GTACAAAGCTGAAGGATGTTGTAGACGGCTACGTGTTGGAGCGCCGTTTCAACATCGGTGAGAAACTTGAGGATGTTCGTGTAGAGCGCCGTGCATATCAGTACCTCTATCAAGAGGGTAGCGAGTATGTATTCATGAATCAGGAGACATACGAGCAGGTGAATATCCCCGGTGAGCAAATCAACGGTGTCGCATACATGAAAGAGGGTATGACTCTTGAGGTTGTTACCGATGCTTCGACCGAGACTATCCTTTTCGCCGATATGCCTGTTAAGGTTGTTCTTGCAGTTACATATACCGAGCCGGGTCTTAAAGGTGATACAGCGACAAACACAACAAAGCCTGCAACATTGGAGACCGGTGCCGAAATACGTGTGCCTCTCTTCATCAATGAAGGTGAGCTCGTTGAGGTTGATACCCGTGACGGTTCTTATGTAGGTCGTGTAAAGGCATAAAATCAAAGATTTGTTATACTCTATAATAGTTCCTGTATATAACAGGCCGGGCGAGGTCAAAGAACTTCTTGAAAGCCTGTCGGCTCAAACGGTAAAGCCTTTTGAGTTGGTTATTGTAGAGGATGGCTCTAAAGAACGGTGCGATCATTTGCTTGATTGCTACCGTTCTTCTTTTACCATCCATTATTACTACAAGGAGAATTCCGGCCGTAGCGAAACCCGCAACTATGGCATGGAGAGAGCAACCGGTGACTACCTGCTCTTCTTCGACTCCGATGTAATACTTCCTCCGTTCTATTTCGAGAGGCTTGAGGCTGCCATGGCATCGTCGCCATGCGACTGTTTCGGTGGCCCCGATGCGGCCGACGACTCTTTTTCCGATATGCAAAAGGCTGTCAGCCATGCCATGACCTCTTTTTGGACAACAGGAGGTATACGTGGCGGCAAAGCCGTTATGGAAAAATTCTGCCCCCGTACATTCAATATGGGATTTTCAAAAGAGGTGTACAAGGCTGTTGGCGACTTCAAGGATATGATGGGTGAGGACATCGACTTGAGTATCCGCATACGCAATGCCGGCTTTTCGATACGCCTGTTGCGCGAGGTGTTCGTGTACCACAAGCGCCGGATAGACCTTGGGCGTTTCTATAAGCAGGTGAATAACTTCGGGCAGGCAAGAATCTGGCTCCAGATATTGCACCCCGGCTCTTTGAAGATTGTACATACAGCACCGGCCCTCATGCTTGTGATGGGTGTGGTGTTGTTGGTGGCTTCAATCTTCTGCCCTTGGCTTTTGCTGTTGCCGCTACTGTATGCCATGCTAATATTCTTCGACTCTCTATTCAAAAACAGGAGCCTGAAGGTGGCTTTGCTCTCTGTCGTGGCTGCGGTGGTGCAGATAACAGGCTACGGTATGGGCTTTTTAAAGGCATTCTGGTTCAAGATGCTGCTAAAGCGTCCGCTTGAAACAAAGAAGAACCTTACTAAAATATACAACAGAGGGTAATGGATGCTGTAGGTCAAAAACGGAGCATAAAGGAGTGGCCCATTGACGAGCGCCCGCGTGAAAAGGCAATCAAAAACGGAATATCGTCACTCAGCAAGTCGGAGTTGTTGGCAATACTCATCGGCTCCGGAACTCCCGACGAATCGGCTGTTGAGCTTATGCGCAAGGTGCTTGCTTCGTGTGGAGACAGCATTGCGGAATTGTCGCGCCAGACGGTCGATGACCTCTGCCGTTTCAAAGGTATCGGGCCGGCAAAGGCCATTACTATAGTAGCAGCATGTGAGTTGTGGAAGCGGCGTGCAGGTGATGAACACCGTGAACCGCCCCAAATAAAATCGTCACAAGACCTGTTCAACTATTTCTATCCGCTGTTGTGCGACCTGAATATCGAACAGTGCTATGTGCTGCTGCTGAATAACATGAACCGCGTGATAGACCATGCACTTATCGGAAGTGGTGGGCTCACAGCAACAATGGTCGATATCCGTCTGGTTTTGCGCGAGGCAATCATCAAACGTGCAACAGCCATTGCGCTTTGCCACAATCACCCCTCGGGCAATATGAAACCGAGCCGTGACGACGACAAATTGACAAGGAACCTTGCCGAGGCTTGCAGGGTTATGAATATAAGACTGCTCGACCATATAATAGTAGCGGGTAACAGATACTACAGCTACAGCGAGGAGGCACTGATATAAGAAGCTGTTTTAAATTATTATCGCCAAGTTTTTAAGGAGTATGGAAAAAATTGAGATAGAACAGAAAATTGTAGAGATGATAAAGACGGTCTATGACCCCGAAATACCTGTCAACGTATATGACTTGGGGCTTATATACCGCATAGAGCTGAAAGAAGATAATTCTGTCGACATTGACATGACTCTTACAGCTCCTAACTGTCCGGCAGCCGATTTCCTTATGGAAGATGTAAAGATGAAGGTGGAATCGGTAGAGGGAGTTACTGCAGTGAACATGAATCTTGTCTTCGAGCCCGAGTGGAGCCAGGATCTTATGACCGAGGAGGCCAAGCTTGAGCTTGGGCTTCTGTAATGCAGGTACTGCTGTTTTTTATAGATATACACAAGCTATCATGAAAAAGATATATATACTCTCCGATGCGCATCTTGGTTCGTGGGCTATTGAACATAGCCGCACACATGAGCGTCGTCTTGTATCGTTCCTTGATAAAATCAAGGATACTGCAGCTGCTGTGTATATGCTGGGTGATATGTTCGATTTCTGGTATGAGTTCAAGTATGTTGTGCCTAAAGGCTACACACGTTTCCTTGGGAAAGTGGCTGAACTCACCGATAGGGGCATCGAGGTACACCTTTTCACCGGTAATCACGATATGTGGTGCCTCGACTATTTTGAAAAGGAGTGCGGAATGATAATACATCGTGAGCCCTGCCTTGTAGAGTTGTATGGAAAAGAGGTATACCTTGCCCATGGCGATGAGTTCTCTACCGAGAAGAGTTTCCGTTTCCTTCGTGGAATGTTCCACAGCCGCTTTCTGCAGTGGATGTTCTCAATGGTTCATCCCCGTTGGAGTGTGTGGATGGGGCACAGCTGGGCGCGCCACAGCATGATAAAACACAAGGTCAAAGGCGACACTCCGTTCCTTGGTGCCGACAAAGAGGATTGCGTGAAGTTTGCAAAGAAATATCTTGGGAAACACCCATCGGTCGACTGCTTTGTCTTCGGTCATAGGCATATAGACAAGGTGCTGCAAATTGGTGACACCGCACAATGTATATTCCTTGGAGATTGGATAAATACATTTGCCTATGTGGTGCTCGATGGCAAGACAATAGAACGCAAATACTTTATTGAAGGCGAAAGCAAGGAGTTGTAATTTTTGGGGTGACTTTAATATATAGAGACAGATCTCT
>JAUNQV010000154.1 GCA_030535995.1 Bacteroidales bacterium | reverse complement strand
CGCAAATTGTGCATCGGCAGTAGGGTCGGGCGGTCTTGAAGTCTTTGCAACACCGTCAATGGTTGCGCTCATGGAAAATGCAGCTATGAATGCTGTGGCTCCTTATTTGCCCGATGGTTCTACAACCGTAGGGGCCGAGATAAATACTACCCATATAAAGCCGTCGGCCATGGGTGCCGAAATATGTGCAACGGCTGTGCTGAAGTGCATCGATGGGCGCAAATTGTTGTTTGATGTAGAAGCTTCGGACAATTCCGGAATAATAGGCCGCGGAACGCATGTGCGTTATATTGTGGATATTGAGAGGTTTATGGCTAAATTGGGCTGATTGGTAATCTCATATAGACAGGTGAGGGTGACCCAAAAGTAAAATGGGTCACCCTCATTGGTAGGGAGGTTGGATAAAAAGAGCTATTTTTAGGCTTGCGAAGCCCGAAAAAACGCAGTTTACTAAGCGTAAATGAGTATTTTTCGGGCAAGCGTAACAACAAAAGAGCCTTTTTAGTCAGCCTCACCTGTTTTATTATTTTTTAACATAACCCTTTCAAACATTTGCTTCACAGCATGTGTTACAATATTGCAATTCACTCACAGTGGGTGCCATTAAAAGGAGCATAACTATGAAGTGAATGTTTGCATAGTAGTTTTGTCGTGTTTTATTTTGTGTTTGTGTTAAGGTTGCTCCCCGATGTGAATCGCGGAGCAACCGCTGTTTACAACCGGGTACCAATAATAAAAGCAGCGCAATGCGCTGCTTTTATTATTGGTTGTAGGTTTTTTTATTTGTTCATTTCCTGTTTCCATTCATCATCAACCTTTACAAAGTGGAATTTTGAATCCTGGGTTTGGCCGTTACCGTATGTGATGGCAGCCTTTACAGTAGCCTTTGTTCCATCTTCGCTAATATTCTCCTCTACAATCTCATAGCTTGCAACGCCTTCCATCTTTTCAATGGTTTCCTTGCCCTTCTGTTCGAACATCTCCTTAAGCTGTGCTTTCTCCTCATCGTTCATGTTGAAAGTGTTCACATAAGCTTCGTAGTTACCATCTTTAATATACTCAATGCAGTCGGCAGTAATTGTCGAAGGTGTAGCCTGCTTGCAGCTTACCATGAAAAATGAAACGAACATCGCTGCAACAAGAATGAATGCAAATCTTTTCATAATCGTAAAAATTAAGTTAAAAAATTATCTATATCGGTTGCAAAGGAAATATAAATTTTTAATAATCAAAATATTTTGTCAGTTTTTTGTTCTTTTCTATGTCACTTGGGAATATAATCTCGCTTGGGAAGCATATTACCCCCACCTTTGTGCGCCGTCCTTCGGTAATGTCAATTCCAATGTAATTGTATATGGTATATATGAGTTCCGTGCAGTAGAGCTCTTTGCTATCGTAGTGGTTGAAGTCGGAATCGAAGCGTACACTGTCGCTCACATACTCCATAGCCTTGCCAATTATAATATCCTGCAGTGTGTCGCCGAGCCAGCTGTGGTACATAGCACCTGCACTTGCCCTCTCGGGCGAAAAGAATTTTTCAATGCTCTCAATTTTAACCCTGTCAAAATCGCCTTCGAAATCGGGCTCCTCGTTTACTGCATGAATAACCTGGCACCCCCTGTCGTTCTTGTACACAATGCCGATGTGGCTGTATCTGTTGTCGCTGTCGTGAGATAAAATGATATCGCTCGAAAAGCTTCTTCCTCGCCTGAACACGATGTCGCCATTGCGCACACTGTCAATGGGCAGTACCGGTGGTGTGCTGTTGCTGCTGTTGTGGCACGACGATAAAAGTACCATGGCTGCAATCAGGCACCCGAAAATGAAAAATGTTGTTTCGCGTAGATTAGTCATCTGTTTTTAGCCTTTTTTTGAGGTTTACCTCAAAGATAGAACAAATGAGCAAAAACCGTGCATGAAAGTGTGTAAATAATATGGAAATAATACAGATGTTGATGCAAAACTTATAAATATGGCATTTGTGTCATATCGAACGTATGTGAGATATCTCAATCTCCGTATCTTGTAATTCCTTGCTGCGTATCGGGATTGCATAGACCTCGGTGGCAAATACGATGTTGCTACTGAAAATATTATTTTCTGCTATGTGACCTTTGCGAAGGCAAATTACATCGAGCTTGTTTGATAGAATGGCAAATTGGAGTTATCTTCGCATATAATTTGTTTTTTATATGAACGGTAATAAAGATATTGTCATTCGCAGAGCTTTGCCAAGCGATGCAGCGCTCATAGGGCAAGTGGTTACCATGGCCTTGGGCGATGACCTCTCCCTTCGTTTCGGCGGTGTATCGGCTGTTGATGTGTTCGGTAAACTTGCCGGTTGCGATAACACCCAATACAGTTACAGGAATGTTCTTGTTGCCGAGGTCGACGGTTGTCCGGCTGGTGCAATAGTGGGGTATGACGGAGCCAAGCTCTACGAACTGCGCAAACCCACATTAGCCATTATTGAAGAGTTATGTGGCGCAGCTCCGAATATTGAGGACGAAACATCTGCCGGAGAGTTCTATCTCGATTCGCTCGGAGTTCTTCCGGCCTACCGGGGCTGTGGCATAGGTCGTGCTCTCCTCGTTGCTGCGCGTGACCACGCCTTTGCCATAGGATTTAAGAAGGTAGGCCTGCTTGTAGATTTCGATAACCTCCGTGCCGAGGAACTATACTCTTTGCTTGGCTTCAGGCGTGTCAATGAAACAACCCTGCTGGGGCATGCCATGTGGCACATGCAGGCTGAATGTGAGTGTTAGAAACCATTCTGTTCCCGAATATGTTAAATAGGTAAATAATTATTGCATGAAAGAGATCTATTTTGCAGGAGGATGCTTTTGGGGCACACAGCATTTCTTGAGGCAGATAAACGGCGTGGTTTCCACAGAGGCCGGGTACGCGAACGGTAATACAGAGAACCCTCTGTATGAACAGGTGTATACCGACAAGACAGGGTATGCCGAAACAGTGCGTGTAGAGTACGACCCGGCGGTAATATCCCTTTCGGTATTGGTGGAACTCTATTTTCGCTCTATCGACCCTACATCATTGAACAGGCAGGGTGGTGATGTGGGTACACGCTACCGTACAGGCATTTATTACACCTCCCCCGAAGACTATCCTATAATAAAAGCGGTGTATGACAAAGTGGCACTCAACAACGAGGCTCCCATTGTGGTGGAGTTGGAAGTTTTGAGGAACTATTATAAAGCGGAAGAGTATCATCAGGATTATCTCATTAAACACTCCGATGGATATTGCCATATTCCACTCGCTTTAATTGAATTTGCCCGCAAGGCAAACAGGGTTCAGTAGCAAAAGGTGTGGATTTTTAGGTAATTACCTTTGGGATTGTACATCAATGGTAATTA
>JAUNQV010000069.1 GCA_030535995.1 Bacteroidales bacterium | reverse complement strand
TAACAGAAAAAAAAGCCAGAAACAACAACTTTAAATGGGAGAAGGTCACTATATACAAGAAAGGAATATATATCCGGAACAACAACAAGAAAAAAAAGTAGCAAAAAGAATAACGGCTGAGCCGTCACCGGCTTGACAAAAAACCGCACAATGCTTATTACTAATGATTTATAGCCATACAAAGAAGTGAATTTCATAGCAATTTTATTTTAATATTGTACCTGCCGCATGCGGCAGGTACAATATATAAGAATTAAAACTTTTACAGCAACTTTGCAAAAAGTTCAATTGCCTGATACTCGGGCAGGCCTATCTTGTTGAAGAGCGCTGCTGTGCCCTGTGTACGCTCCTCGGCACGCTGCCAGAACTCACGCGCATCCTCACCGGGGAAGGGAACGATATCCTTCTGCGAGAGGTGACGGAAGATTGCATGGCGCTTGCGTATGAGCTCCTCGGGGCTGAGGGGCACTGCCATGTCAGCAACAGCAAGATCCCACTCCTGCCAAGCACCGCGGTAGAGCCATATATGGCACTCCTTTGCCCAAGGCTCGTCCTTAACCTCCTCAAAAGCACGGAGCACTGCCTCGATACACACGCGGTGAGTGCCATGAGGGTCGGTGAGGTCACCTGCAGCATATATCTGGTGTGGCTGCACCTCACGCATAAGTTTTTTTACAATCTCAATATCATCATCGCTCAACTGGCCTTTCTTAATACCTCCGGTCTCATAGAACGGCAGGTTGAGGAAGTGGGCGTTGGTGCGGTCGTTCAAACCTATCGAGCGGCAGGCTGCGCGTGCCTCGGCACGGCGTATCGCGCCTTTAAGGTCGAGCAGTTTGCGAGGTTCGGGCTCACCCATCTTCTTGTTTGCGATAATATCGCGTATCTCTTCAAAGGCATCGCCGAAGCCCATTTCCTTTGCAGTATCAATGTTCTGCAACACAACATCATCGTAAACAGCCACGTTACCCGATGTCTGGTATGCTACATGAACATCGTGCCCTTGCTCTATGAGGCGGTTGAATGTTCCACCCATAGAAATTACATCGTCGTCGGGGTGAGGAGAGAAGATAATCACCCTCTTGGGGAACGGTGTCGAAGGTACCGGACGGGTAGAATCGTCGGCATTGGGCTTGCCTCCGGGCCAACCCGAGATAATGTGCTGTATCTCATTGAAGACTCTGATGTTTATCTTGTCGTATGTATCGACGCGCTCAAGAAGGTCGGACAATGAGTTCTTTATATAATCCTGATGAGTGAGTTTGAGGATTGGCTTGTCTACTGTCTGGCAGAGCCATATCACAGCCTTGCGTATGAGTTTGTCGCTCCACTCCTGCGGGGGCACAACAAGCCACGGCTCTTTTACACGGGTAAGTTCCTGTGCAGCTGCCTCATCGATGACAACCTGAATATCGTCGTGTTCCTGAAGGAATGTTGCAGGATACTCCTCGTTCACACCGCCCTCAATAAGGTCGTATGCTATCTGCGCTTTCTCCTCACCCCACATCATGAGCACAATTTTCTTGGCACTCATTATTGTTTCAAGACCCATTGTTATTGCCATCTTGGGAACCTCATTAGGGTTAGAGAAGAACTTGTCCTGGTTCTTTCGTGTATTGTAACTCAACTGCACCAGACGGGTTGTAGAGTGTTCGTAGCTGCCGGGTTCGTTGAAGCCTATCTGTCCAAGCTCGCCCACACCCATTATCATGAGGTCTACATTGCCGTTTACCATCTGCTCATACTGCTTGCAGTAATCGTTTACTGCCTCGCGCTCCACTGAACCGTCGGGGAAGTGGACATTGGCCGGGTTGATATCGATGAATTTAAGGAAATCCTCATTCACACGGTGGTTGCGGCTCTGGGGCGATGATGCCTGCATGGGATAGAACTCATCGAGGCTGTAAACAACAACATTGGCAAAGCTTACTTCGCCCTCTTGGTAACGCTTGACAAGTTCTGCATAAAGGCCGAGTGGTGTGCGGCCTGTAGAGAGGCCGAGCACAAAAGGCTTGTCACCTTTATGCGACTTAATGGAATTAACCACAATGTCGGCTGCATACATTACACCCTCTTTCTCGGTGGAGGATATTCTTGTAGGAACTTTCTCGAACCTGCAGATACTCTCGATTGAGGTTGTTATCGGCAGCTCACCTATTTTGTGAATTACAAATTTTGGATTCATAGATTATAGTTTTTAAGTTTCAATTATAAATAAATTCTCTCATTTTATTATTATGTTCTGTTCTCTTCTCCACTCCATTACCCCGGCAGCAGGCTCACCTTTTTCTATCAGGGTTTTCATATAGCGCATGTAGGGGTCGGTGTGACGGAAGAACATCTTGTAACCATCGCACAGCACATTCATATACGGTTCTCCGTTCTTCGCATAGCCGAAACGGTGTTTCGGGCACTCGCCATGACAGAGAAAGAAGTAGTTGCAGCGCTTGCATTCAAGCGGAAGGGCATCGCGCTTGTCGCGCCCGAAGCACTGCTGCTCGCTACTGCTGTACATTGTGGCAAGGTTGCCCTGCATGATATTGCCCAGCCTGTATTCGGGGTACACAAAGTGGTCGCATGAATATACATCGCCATTATGCTCCACCACGAGGCCGTCGCCGCAAACCTCTCCGAATGCACACAACGATGGCGAGACCCCGCACCAGTTGCCCAAGGTTACATCGAAAAGCTGCACGAAACAGTGGCCTACATCATATTTTACCCACTCGTCGAATACATCGCACATGAACTGACCATAACCTTTAGCCGACACCGACCAAGGGGCCTCAACGGCAGTTTCATCATCGGGCGATACTATAAGCGGACGCTTGCCCGGGCGCTCCTTCACATACTCCACTACAGGGAGGAACTGCATGAAACGGTTCAATGAACGCAGGAACTTATACACCTCGACACCACGCCCCTCACTGCGGGCATTCACGGTCGAGAGAATGTTGAATTCTACTCCTGTACGCGTCATGAGCTCAACCGCTTTCATCACTCTTGCAAAGGTTGGAGCACCGCCGCAATCACGCCTGAAAGCATCGTGTATATCTTCGGGGCCATCGAGCGAAAGGCCTATAAGGAAATTGTTCTCTTTGAAAAAGCTGCACCACTCCTCGTTGATCAGGATGCCATTTGTCTGCAAAGTATTCTCTATCTCCTTATCGCCGGCATATTGTTTCTGAAGTTCCATTGCCCTCTTGAAGAAGGGCAGGCCCGCCATCAACGGTTCACCGCCATGCCAACAGAAGCTCACGCTTTGTTGCGACACGCCGCATATATATTGCTTGATGTACTCTTCGAGCATCTCCTCGCTCATACGCGGCATGTTGCCGGAGTATATTTCGCTCTTGTCGCGATAGTAACAATAGTGACAATCGAGGTTGCATGCCGACCCTATGGGCTTTACCATAGTACCGAAAGCAGGCGCGCGACGCATCTTTACAACATCGGCAAGGTGCAGATTGTTCTTCTTGTTACTCTTCATTATATTCCGTTTTCAGTTTCTTACTTTGCAATGAACTGCTCCTCGCCATACTGTTTCTGCAAAGTGACGAGTTTTGCCTTCAATGTTTCAGTTATCTCCTCCATACCCTCTTTGCCATAGATGTTGCAAAGCTCGTTCTTGTCGTTTTCAAGGTCATAGAGTTCCCACACATTGTCTTCGTAGAAATGTATAAGCTTATACCTTTCGGTACGTACACCGAGATGACGCTTTACAGCATGCTCATCGGGATATTCGTAATAGTGGTAGTATATACCCTCGCGGCCGGGGTTCCACTCCTCGCCACGCAACAGAGGCAGGAACGATGCTCCGTGAATGTCGCCGGGAACTTCGACACCGGCAAGCTCAAGGAATGTCGGCGCGTAGTCGATATTCTGTACCATAGCGGGGATATCACCCTTTACACCACCCGGCAAGCGCGCCAACAGCGGGGTGCGGAAAGACTCCTCATACATCCAGCGTTTGTCGAACCAGCCATGCTCACCCATGTAGAAACCTTGGTCGGAGGTGTAGACAATGAGTGTATTCTCCATAAGGCCTTTTTCCTCAAGATAATCGAGCACGCGGCCCACGTTGCGGTCGACAGAGGTTATAACACGCAGATAGTCGCGCATATACTGCTGGTACTTCCATGCATCGAGCGCCTCGCCCGAAAGACCGGCGGCTTTGAACTTCTCTATCACAACATCGTAATGTGCATCCCATGCCCTCTTCTGCTCGGGGTTCATATTGCTGTACATACGACGGCCCCACGCCTCAAGGTCGGGGCGGCTATGTATTGTGCTGTCCTTGTCGGCCATCTTCAGGTCATAGACAATATCCATATCTTTGCTGATGGACATTTTTTGCCCTTGCGCAGCCAAACGACCTTCGTAGTTGTCGTAGAAAGTATCGGGCAACGGGAAGTTGCTGTCGGCAAAGAGGTCGAAATCGCAAGTATCGGGCATCCAGGTGCGGTGCGGAGCCTTGTGGTGCAACAACAGGCAGAAAGGTTTGTTTGCATCGCGCCCATTGTCGAGCCAGTCGAGAGCAAGGTCTGTTGTAACATTTGTGGCGTACCCCTCACGCTGCACCTTCTCGCCATTGCATATAAAGGTGGGGTTGTAGTAGTCGCCCTGCCCAATGAGAATATCCCAATGGTTGAAGCCTGTGGGTTCCGAGGTCAAATGCCACTTGCCTATTACCGCAGTCTCATATCCCTGCTGTTGCAACAGCTTGGGGAACGTCTGCTGGCTGCCGTCGAACGAAGAGCTGTTATCGGTAAAGCCATTGGCAAGACTATGCTTTCCTGTGAGCATGCAGGCACGTGATGGACCGCTGATGGAGTTTGCAACGAAACTATTTGTGAAACGGACACCGTCGGCCGCAATGCGGTCGATATTGGGAGTGCGAATGAATGTTGTATCGTATGCACTTATTGTCTGATACGAGTGGTCGTCACACATGATGAACAGGATGTTCATCGGTTTCTGTTCTTTCTCTTCTCCGCATGATACCAGCAGAGGAAGTGCCGCAGCACCTGCAAGCGACACACCCAATAGTTTTTTTGTTTTGTCAATAATTTCCATCATAATACTACGGCCAACACCTTGTTCGGTTAATATATGCGAAGATATAATAAATTATTAGAAAATATACCACGTTAGCATTTTTTATAATAAAAAAAGAAGGGTGGCGCGCCACCCTTCTAAACGAACAAATATTATATTGCAAAAAACAATACATCATTCGGCCCAACCAAGCGCCGAGGCTCCAAGCACAGCAGCATCGGCTCCGGGAAGAGATGACTTGAGAACCTTAACCTTGTCTTTCCACAAGAAGACAACATTGTCGTTCATCTGCTTGCGTGCCGGTTCAAGAAGAAGCTCGCCTGCATTGGCAAGACCTCCGAACAAGATAATAGCCTCGGGAGCCGAGAATGCCACGAAGTTACAGAAGGCATCTCCAAGAACCTTACCGGTAAATTCAAATATATCATTGGCAAGTTTATCACCCTTAACGGCTGCATCGAACAACATCTTTGAAGTGAGTTCATTCAGGCATATATCGCGTAGACAGCTTGGCTCGTCACGCTCAACAAGCCATTTCTTTGCAGTGCGCACAAGACCTGTTGCCGAGGCGTATGTCTCAAGACAGTCGGTTCGGCCACAACCACACTGACGACCCTCAATTACCGGAGCTGTAACGTGACCGAGCTCACCGGCAAAGCCATCGTGTCCATAGATGAGCTGACCGTTAGCAACGATTCCGCTACCTACACCTGTACCCAAAGTGATATATACGAAATCCTTCATACCCTGGGCAACACCATATTTCATTTCACCTATTGCAGCGGCGTTGGCATCATTTGTAACCTTGGTAGGAAGGCCTGTTTTCTTCTCGATTAGCCAGCCGAGGGGAACAATACCCTTCCATGGCAGATTGGCCGCATTTACAATTTCGCCTGTATAATAGTTTGCCATTGGAGCACCGACACCGACACCCTCTATTTTACCCACACAGCCATTCTCTTCGGCCAGTTTCTTGATTACGGCAGCGATAGAGTCTGTGTACTCCTCAATATCGGGGTGTGCCTGTGTTTTGATGCTATCGTCCTTTGAAAGGATATGACCTTTCACATCAACAAGACCTATAACGGTATTTGTACCACCAAGGTCAATTCCAATTACATATTTGTCAGTCATAATAGGTTATGGTTAATTATTTGTTTTTGGTTCAACTTTGCGAATGTAAATAAAAAAAATCAGTTATCGCCATTACATACAATAAAATTGCATTTTTTTTGATTTATAGTTTTTTGTTTACGGTTGCTGACTTATCTTTGTATCTAAAGATACGAAAATAGGCTGCACTCGCGGTAAAAGCCAAAACAAGTTTTGCTTTTGCTCATTGGCGCTATCTTTGTATCTAAAGATACGAAAATACAATTAATACTATTATTAATATGATTAAGAAAATTCTAACGACACTAATTGCCATTTGCTGCATTGTTGCTGTTTCACAGGCACAGGACAGAAAAATTCCAGCAATTCTCCCCAAGCCCACAAAAATAGAGATGGGCAATGTCAACAGTTCCTTCTCGCTCAACACAAAGACCAGGATTGTATGCAGGTTCGAAGACAAAAACATCAAGTTTGCCATAAACGAAATTAACCGCATAGGCGAAGAACTCTTCGGGCGCAAACTGAAGAAAAGTTCAAAAGTACATGGCGACAACAACATTATAATAAAGCACGACTCTTCGCTGAAAGAGGAGGGCTACACACTTGAGATTACACCCGAGAACATTATTATAAATGCGGGCAGCGCCGCAGGTGTCTTCTATGCAGCACAGACACTTAAGCAGATTATCCCTGTGCAGGCATTCGAGACACCCATTGACCTTGAAAAGGTTCTGTTGCCTACACTCAAGATAACCGACACGCCGCATTTTGCCTACCGCGGTTTCATGCTCGACTGCTCCCGTCACTTCTGGGATGTAAAAACCGTAAAAGAGGTGATAGACATTCTTGCAATGCACAAGATGAACCGTTTCCACTGGCACCTAACCGAAGACCAGGGCTGGCGAATAGAGATAAAGAAGTATCCGTTACTAACCGAAATCGGCAGCCTGCGCGAGCAGACAACTACCGGACACAATGTGGGGCTCGACGGAATACCCTACGGCGGATATTATACACAGAAAGATATTAAAGAGATTGTGAAATATGCCCAGGAGCGTTTCATAACAATTATTCCGGAGATTGAAATACCCGGGCACTCACTTGGTGCACTCTCGGCCTACCCATGGCTGGGTTGCCGTGGCGAAGAGGGGAACTACAAGACCTGGTCGTACTGGGGTGTTTCGCCACAGATAGCATGCGCCGGCAAGGAGAGTACATTCAAGTTCTGGGAAAATGTTCTCGAAGAGGTAATGGAACTGTTCCCCGGAGAGTATATACACATTGGCGGCGACGAGGCCCCACGCGACGAGTGGAAAGTGTGCCCTTTGTGCCAGAAACGTATTGAAGAGCACGGACTGAAGAACGAGGCCGGCCTGCAGTCATACGTTACCTCGCGCATAGAGCAGTACCTGAACAAGCACGGCCGCAAACTCATTGGCTGGGATGAGATACTCGAAGGTGGAGTGAGCCAGAATGCCACTATAATGTCGTGGCGCGGTGCCGATGGCGGAATTGCTGCAGCGAAGAAAGGCAACTACGCAATCATGACCCCGAACAACCACTGCTACCTCGATTATTACCAGACAACCGACCGTAAGGACGAACTTGATGCCATCGGCGGCTATGTACCCCTGCGCAAGAGCTATGCGCTCAACCCATACGACAAACTCTCACCCGAGGAGCAGAAGTACATTCTTGGAGTCCAGGGCAACCTGTGGACCGAGTATATCCCAACCCCGATGCAACTGCAATACAAGATGTTGCCACGCCTTGGTGCAATTGCCGAGATTGGCTGGAGCAACCCATCGCCCGACAACAAAGACACCGAAGAGTTCATTGACCGTTCGAAAGAGCTTGCACGCTACTACTACGTCTTTGGCTGGAACTTCGCCCGCCATTTCTATGAAGACGGAGTGCAGGAGGGATGGTAATTTGTTGTCATTAAATAAAATTAAGAAAAAAATAGTAGTCTTTTCACACAGACTCCTATTTTTGTAGCCTATATTAACTTATTTATAAAACAACTGACCAAAACCAAAATCCAATGAAAAAATTTACCTTTATTTTCTGTTGGTTGCTTGCTGCTGCTACAGCAATGGCCGATGGCCCTTTCCGCAACCACAGGTACGACTCGTTCAGAGTCCTTGAGACAAACAGCGAGAGCATTGTGTTCATAGGCAACAGCATTACCGACATGCATTGCTGGCCCGAAGCTTTCGTAACTTCAGAAGGCAACTACCTGCCCATTGTAAACCGCGGTAATTCCGGCACATACTCAACCGAGCAGAGCGACAACCTCGAAAGCTACATTGCCGGTAAACCAAAGAAGGTATTCATGATGATTGGCACCAACGACATAGCCACATCGGGAGGCCTCAACTTCAGCGGCGAGCAGGTTCTGCAATATGTAAAGAGTATTGTAGAGCGTATACACGCACGCTCACCGCAGACCAAGATTTACCTCTACAACATACTCAAGAACAACACCGCAAACAGAGTAGAGGCTACTTGGCTACACACCAACGAAATTGTTAAAGCCTATGTAGAAGCCAAGAATGTCGACTGGCTCACATACATCGACCTTTATGATAAACTTGCCGGTGTTGCCGACGGCGGTGTGTGGAGCTACGACAGACTACACCTCACAGCTGCTGCATACAAAGTGTGGAGCGATGCAATTTGCCAATACCTTCAGGAGGGCGAAGAGTACACCGTTTCTACAGTTTACCCCGACAACACATCGACAGCACAGAACAACGGAGGCTTGGGCGGTGCAAACGGCATGCGCGCAACATACTTCAGCATGCTGCCAATCAACAGCAGCGATGTTCTTGTCTTCGGCGATGAAATGGTAAAGAACGGCGAGTGGCAAGAACTGCTCGGCAACCCCAATGTAAAGAACCGTGGTACAGGCTGGGGCTATGGTGGAGATATAGCCACCACAAGCAAGTTGGTCGATGCCACATACGCCAACACAGGAGTAGAGAAGAAAGAGGCCAAGGCCATTTTCGTCTACACCGGTACTGCCGATTGCAACGGAACTACCGATATAGCAACAGTAAAGGCCAACTACAAGGCCCTTGTAGACAAGATTATCGAGAAATCTCCCGCATCGAAGATTTATCTCATGGCACTCTGCCCCACAAACAATGCAACAACAAACAGTTCACGCATTGCAGAATTCAACAACTACCTCTCGACACTTGCAACCGGCAATATAAGGTACATTGATATATATACCCCACTGCTCAACGGCAACGTAGCAAACACAAAGTATTTCTACCCGTCGAACTACTTGGGCGGATTGGGATACATCAAGGTTGCCAACCTTATGAAGGAGGCACTCGCAGCCGACTTCCCGGCCGACACATATAACGTGACAAGCGAGGCCGATGCCGAAGCACGCTACACACAGGCCGGCTTGCGCAACAAGCTCTCACAGGCCATTGCACGAGGCTTGATTATGGAGCGTGGAACAGCTATAGGGCAATATGACCCCGAAAAGATGAAAGCTTTTGATGCAGAACTTGAAGTAGCCTATACACTTTTGGAGAGAAAAGACATTACAGAAGAGGAGGTGACCACGCTGGCAAACAAGCTGAATTCTATTGTCGCAGATGCGTTGGCTATGCCAAAGGCAAGCACTGCCGATGCAGAATATTGGTACCAGATAACATCTCTGCGCAGCAGCTCTCTCTACATGACAGCCGAAGGCGAGGCTGCGGGAGTTGCCGGCAAGGAGAACACCGGCACACAGGCTGTATCGATGTGGAAATTTGTCGTGCGCGACGACAACACCTACGACATTGTGAACCGCAAATTCGGTTCATACCTTAACCCGGTTGCCAACTACAACACACAGATAACGACAACAAAGACACAACCTGCAAAGGGCTGGACAATAAGCTACGCCGACACTCCTGCATACTATATAATATCTTCGGGCGAGGTACAGCTGAACCAGACAGGGCAGGCCCAAAGCTACAGCATTTACAACTGGAGCAACGGCAACAGCCTTGGCAGCGACCGCAGCGATACCGGTTGCCAGCTCTCTATTATGGATGCCGCAGATATTGAGGAACTGCCCACATCTTTGGAGTACACCATTGACAAGAAGAACGGCAGTCTCTACCGCGGAACATCGGCAAACCAGAGCTGGAACAGCAGCTGGAAGAGCGACGCGACACCGCAACTGCAGTTCAGCTGTGGTGCAAACAACATGAACTGGGTAGGTGACAACATCCAGATGATGACAGGTACCGCAGCCAATGCCACATACACACTCGCAGCCCCAGCCGGATACATTATTACAGAGTACAGCTTCACCTTTGCCAACAACGGACATGACACCGGCCTCAACCTCACTATGGACAACGGCGATGAGTACACCACTGCAACAACGCCGCAAACAATAAGCGCAGCAAAAAAGGCATTGAGCACACTCTCATTCACACTTTCGGGCAACAACGGAAAAGGAGTCATACTAACCGGCTTCACCGTCAAGGTTAAAGAGGACAAGCCCGAGATGCCCATTATAAGTACCGAGGACGATGTACATTGGTACTACATTATAAATGCCTCATCAAAGGCATATTGCACAGGCAAGGCAATATACCATGACAGCGAAACAGAAAAACTGCGTTTCGGCGACAAAACATTCAGTGCCGACCGCGTTTGGAGTTTCTGGGAGAAAGACGGCAAACTCGCCATCAAGAACTACAAGGGTGAGTATTTCGGCACAGCCGGAGCCGGCACAGGTGGCAGCACATCATTCGGAACAGTTGAGGAGGCAAACTATATATACAATATACAGAGTTCTTTCGGGTTCTTTATTATAAAGGACAACGCTGTTGAGCTGCACGCCCAGCAATCAGGGCAGGTGATTGTCCGCTGGGCAGCAGAAGAGGACGGCGCATCGCTATGGCGTTTCGACGAGGTTGACACAAGCAATGCATTGGCTGAACTTGCATCGACAAAGGTTGAACAAGGAAAGGTGAGCACAGGTATCGGCAACATCGACCAGGCTATCGTGCGCTCTGCCATACGCATCAGCGGCCTCGAAGGCAGCGTTGAATTCCAAGGTGTGAAGGGTTCGTTCGTAGGTACCGACAAGGGCGACATCACTAATGTAAAGGCCTACTTTGCTACCAACTCCCGCGAACTGTTCATCGACGCAGAAAAGAAGATGCCTTGGCGCGAAGAGAACGGCGAACTGTTCGGCGAGCCCGTTACACTAAACGACGACGGCACATTCACAATAACCGGCAGCAAAAAACTTGAACCGGGCGACTACTATCTGTGGATTACATACGACATTGCCGAAGATGCAAAAGAAGGCAACATTGTCGATGTAAACATCACATCGTACACAGCAGACGGCAAGGAGATTACAGAAAGTAGAGGCAACCCCGAACACAGTGCAACCATATTCCTTTCCGAAGGAGCCGTGCTCATGCCTATGGACAAAGGCTCGCTTTACTACCGCATTCCGGCCATAACTGTTACAAAAGACGGCAAACGCCTTGTAACCCTCACCGACGACCGCAAGGGGCACAACAGCGACCTTCCTTCGCACTGCTACCTTGTAGCACAGTATTCCGAGGACAACGGCCGCACATGGAGCGACCCTGTAACTGTTGCCGGAACAGCCGAGACA
>JAUNQV010000068.1 GCA_030535995.1 Bacteroidales bacterium | reverse complement strand
TTACGCATAAAATAAACCCCAAAGTTTTTTGTCCAAACTTTGGGGTTCACTTCAAATTGCCAAGCATTTTTATTCTCAGTATTTAAAACCAAATTACTTCAAAGCAAAGATTTCCTCCTCACCTGCTACGCAAGAGAAGATTTTGTCCTCGCGAAGCAACCAACCCAAACCAAGGTAGAGTTCCTTCTCTTTCAATTTAGCTTTTGACTTAATCTCTTTAAGTGTGAGACCCTCTGTCTCGTTCAAAGCAGTCCAGATACGGCCTGCAAATGCACCAGCATTCTCAATCATAGTTACTAATATTTTAATTAATGATAAATTATCTTGCTGAAAACAAGCCTATTAACACATCGAACGGGCTGTTTTTCAAATTCGGGTGCAAAGGTACAACATTTTTTTTATTTACCAAACAAAAAGTCGTGATTTTCAACAAATTTAATCACTCATTCACTCTTTTTTATCTTTTTTAGCAAGATATTCGCACCAAATGCGCGCCGCCTCTTCCACCATCTTGACACATGGGCGTTTCTTGTAATATTCATTTGTCCGCGCCTCGGGTGTTGCAGGGGTAGGGGCATTTTTCGACAAACCAAGCAACTCGGCACAAACAATAGAGCCGTTTCTCAAACGGAACTCTTCGGCAAGTTCCTGAACAAGCTTGTAGTTCGCCTCTTTTCCTTCACGGTCTTTGCCGTCTATTGCACCTGTTTCAAGACCTGCAAGCATAAACAACCCGCAAGCTGCGCCACAAGTCTGTCTCATACGCCCGATTCCGCCTCCGAACGAAGCCGACATTCTCAATGCCTGTTCGGTGGTAAATCCGTAAATATCGGCAAATGCTGCAACTACCGATTGGCTGCAATTATAACCCTCTTTAAACAGGGATACAGCTTTTTCTATTCTCTCTTCCATAATATATTATAATAAGGTATCGAAAAGACCGCCCAATATTGCAGGCGGTCTTTAGGTTATTCTACTCAAATAAGTCCTCTTGCACGCAACAGCGCATCGGGGTTAGGCTCCGCTCCACGGAAGCGACGGTATTCACGCATAGGGTCTTTGCTTCCGCCCATCTCTATCAACTGCTTGAAACTACCGGCTGTTTCCTTGTCGAACACACCCTTTTCGAGGAAAAGTTCAAACGCATCACAGTCGAGCACCTCGGCCCACAGATAGGCATAATAACCGACTGCATAACCTCCGCCGAACACATGTGCAAAATTGGTACTGCGGTAACGGTATTCAATTTCGGGAATAAAGCCAAGCTCCC
Source organism: Bacteroidales bacterium (assembly GCA_030535995.1). Taxonomy (GTDB): domain Bacteria; phylum Bacteroidota; class Bacteroidia; order Bacteroidales; family Bacteroidaceae; genus HGM04593. The sequence continues at coordinate 10,582 of JAUNQV010000068.1, read as the reverse complement.
GGCGCAGTTCTTTCTCGAACTCATTGCAATCGAAATTGTCGTAATTCTCAACGAGGTGCATTTTCATATCGAGCAGGGCTGCCGCAACAAGTTCTGTTGTCTCGAAACCTGAATTGAAATGTGAACTCTTCTGCATTTTCTCTATCAGGGCCGCAGGGATAGCCTCTCCGGTTATATAATGCTTGGCAAAGGTAGGCATAACCTCGGGATGAACCGACCATTTTTCATTTATCTGCGAGAATAGCTCTACAAAATCGTGTTTTACATTTGTGCCGCTTACACTGGGGTAGTGGGCTTGGGTGAGAAGGCCGTGCAGCGCATGGCCGAACTCATGGAACAAAGTTCTTGTTTCATCGATGTTGAGCAATGCGGGAGTTTCGCCCTGCGGAGGAGTGAAATTGCATACGTTGACAATCATCGGGCGTACATTCTCGCCGCAGATGTTCCTCTGGTTTACGAAATTTGTCATCCATGCTCCTTGGCGCTTGGATGCACGGGGGAAGAAATCGGTATAGAATATTCCCAAATGTCCATTGTTGCTATCAAGAACTTCGTATGCCTCTACACCATTGTAGTAGACCGGGATGTCGCCGCGTTTCACAAACTTTACTCCGTAGAGTTTGCCGGCACAGTCGAATGCACCCTGCAACACATTTTCGAGTTTGAAATAGGGCTTTATATCTTCGTCGTTAAGTGCATATTTCTCCTTGCGCAGTTTCTCGGTATAATAGAACCAGTCCCAGCCTTCAATTTTAATGCCGGCTCCTTCGCGGTCGGCAAGTTTCTGCAGTTCGGCTCTCTCGTCGGAAGCACTCTTTACAGCCGGTTGCCATATACGCTCAAGGAGTTCAAGGGCCGCTTCGGGAGTCTTCGCCATCTTTTCGTCAAGCACAAAATGTGCAAAACTATCAAAGCCGAGGAGCTTTGCCTTCTGTTGGCGCAACTGTAGTATCTCTTTTATAATAGCTTTGTTGTCGTTGGCATTGCTGTTGTCGCCACGGCCATAATAGGCCAGATATACCTGTTTGCGGAGTTCGCGGTTATCGGCATACTGCAGGAAAGGTATACAGCTGGGCTTGTCTAGGGTAAACACCCAACTTTTGCCATCTTCGCTTGCAGCTGAATCAATCACATTTTGCGGAAGCCCGGCAAGCTCTTTCTCATCGGTTATCACAAGCTTGAATGCCTTGTTGTCGGCAAGTAGATTGCTGCTGAACTTTATCGATGCAAGCCCAAGCTTTGTATCGATATCGAGCAACGTAGCCTTATCGTCCGCATTAAGGAGTGCACCGCCACGCACAAAACTGTTGTAATAGTTCTCCAGCACAATGCACTGCTCTTCATTGAGGCCAAGACTCTCTTTTGTATCGTAGAGAGTACGTATGCGGTTAAAGAGAGTGTCATTCATGAAAATATAACCGTTGAGCTCTGTCATCTTGGGAACTACGTAGTTCTCAATCTCTGTCATCTCTTCGGTATTGTCGCTCTCGTTGAGTGTAAAGAAGATTGATGTGACCTTTTCAAGTGTCTTGCCGCTTATTTCAAGAGCATCGATGGTGTTGGCGTACGTAGGAGCCTCGCTGTTTTCAATAATGCGCTTGATGTCGGCACGTTTCTCGGCAAAGCCGCGGTCAAATGCCTCTTTGTAGTCCTCTACTTTGAAATTTCCAAACTCGGGCGCACCAAACGGAGCATTGCTCTCTTTGAGAATGCTGTTCTTCTCGTCACTGCCGCCACTGTTACATGCTGTCTGCGTTAGCATAATCGATAATGCAAAAAGTGAATAAATAATTTTTCTCATATTGTCTTGTCTGTTTTAGTGTCATTCCTCTTTCTTGCGAAGATACGAAAAAACAATATCTTATACAAATACAAGCTCTCAATGACGCGAATATGGAGATTTTTTATTGCTTTTTATCTCATTCAAACTTTCGTTTATTCCATCGGAATTGTGTACCTTTGCACCGCATTTCGCAAAAGCGAGGTATAATTACAAAGTCAATTGTTTAACTGACAAAAATAAAAAAAAACAATGTCCAAGTATTTAGTAGAAGACACACGAAAGGTTACTACGCACCGTTTTATTGAAATGAAGCGCAAAGGTGAGAAAATTGCAATGCTCACCGCATACGATTATACAACAGCATCGATACTCGACAATGCCGGTATAGATGCATTGCTTGTGGGCGACTCGGCATCGAACGTGATGGCCGGAAACGTAACGACACTGCCCATTACGCTCGACCAGATGATTTACCATGCCAAAGGTGTTGTCAGAGGCGTGAAACGCGCTCTTGTTGTTGTTGACATGCCATTCGGAACCTACCAGGTGAATGCCGACGAGGCTGTAAAGAATGCCATCAGAATAATGAAAGAGACACATGCCGATGCTTTGAAGCTTGAAGGTGGAGAGGAAATTCTTCCCTCGGTACGCAAAATTCTTGATGCGGGTATTCCCATCATGGCACACCTTGGTCTAACCCCGCAGAGCATAAACAAATTCGGAACATACGCTGTGCGCGCAAAGAGCGAAGCCGAGGCCGAGAAACTGCGCCGCGATGCAAAATTGCTCGAAGAGGCAGGCTGCTTTGCTCTCGTACTTGAGAAAATACCATCGGCACTTGGGGCACAGGTGGCACATGACCTCGACATACCGGTAATAGGTATTGGCGCCGGCAACGATGTCGACGGACAGATATTGGTGTATGCCGACATGCTTGGAATGACAGCCGACTTCTCACCGAAGTTCCTGCGCCGTTATGCCGACCTGAACACCGTCATAACCGACGCTGTAGGCAGCTACGTGAGCGATGTAAAAAGCCGCGACTTCCCCAATGAGAATGAGCAGTATTGATTGTTCAATAAATATTATAAAATAGAAAAATCCCGAATTTAAATTCGGGATTTTTCTATTTTATAACCGATATATGTTATCAGCAGATATACTGCTTGCTGATAGACTGGTTGTTGAGCACACACTTGATAGCCTCGGCGAAACCGTGTGCAACAGAGAGCTGTTTAACTTTAGGACAGCCGCGGTCGTATGGGATACTGTTTGTAAATACAATCTCGGTCATAGATGACTCGCGTACTCTCTCCGAAGCATTGCCCGACATGATGCAGTGAGAAGCAATAGCACGAACCGATTTTGCGCCGTTCTGCATCATGAGGTCGGCAGCTTTTGAAATTGTACCGGCTGTGTCAACAATATCATCGACAAGAATAACATTCTTGTCCTTGACATCACCGATAATCTGCATGGTATCTACCACATTGGCCTTTGCACGTGTCTTGTGACACAACACGAGGGGCACACCCAAACATTTTGAATATGCGCTTGCACGTTTTGAACCGCCGACATCGGGGGTAGCAATTACAAGGTCATTCAACTTGAGTGAGTTGATATATGGAATGAATACCATTGAGGCATAAAGGTGGTCTACTGGAATATCAAAAAAGCCCTGTATCTGGTCGGCATGCAGGTCCATTGTTATTACACGGCTCACACCGGCTACGCTCAACAGGTCGGCAACAAGTTTTGCACCGATAGAAACACGTGGCTTGTCCTTGCGGTCCTGACGCGCCCAACCGAAATAGGGCATAACAGCAACAATGCTCTTTGCCGATGCACGTTTTGCTGCATCAACCATGAGCAGGAGCTCCATCAGGTTGTCGGAGTTAGGGAATGTCGACTGCACAAGAAAAACATTCTTGCCACGGATAGATTCTTCGTATGACACGGCAAATTCACCGTCGGCAAAATGTGTGGTGTTCATTTGTCCAAGTTCGCAACCCAGTTCTTTGCAAATCTCTTCGGCGAGGTAACGTGATTTTGTCCCCGCAAACACCATGTAAGGAGTATTGTTCATAATACTTTATAATTAATTGGTTTGTTATTTTTTGTTTGTTCTTTTCTGATGCATGACTATAATTTGTCTACAACTTTCTTTATTCTCTTGAAACGGTTTACAAGTTCGGTGTAATCGGTTGAACGGCAAGAGTCGAAATTGTCCCAAATGAGTTCGTTAAGAATTACACCGCCAAAACCATAGCTGGTAAGGCGCTTGAGGTTTGCTTCGTCAATATCACCGAATGCCCAAGTGTTCTTGTTAATCACCTTTTTTCCTATTTCGTTGAGTTCTGCACTCTGGTAGAATGTGCGCCCAAGCGGCCCGAAACATACAATGTCGTATGTCTTGCGGAGCTCTTTCAGATGCTGAAGGTTGTTGGCATAGCCGACAATTTTTCCCTTCTCGTTACCGAGAGGTGCATTGGAGCCAAGGGAGAACAGCGTTCCGGCGAGTTTATACTCCTGCATGAGCCTGCTGTTGCATGAATATATGCGCTTGTGATATTTCTTTGGAATAAGATTCAATAGCCTCTCCACAAATTGAGGATGAGGATACTCCTTATAAAGAAAGAGGTAATCGAGCCCTTCATCAAAAAGGCGTGTGATTATCTTGTCTTCCTCTACGAAGAATGTCGGTCTTGTGGCTACGGCCAGTTTCATAACTACAGTTTTATAAACAAAATGTATTTCGACTGCAAAATTAATAATTTTTATGATTATGGCATCGATTTATACGATAATTATCACATGCAGTGTTTTTTAATCCCTATTTTGTCAATTATCATTGCCTTGCAATGGGGAAAGGGTTCATTCTTCGTCGAGATAGCGTTTTGTTATTCCGCCATACTCCTCAATGCGTCTGTCGCGCAGGAAAGGCCACCATTGACGCACGGTTTCGCTTCGTTTGATGCTCACCTCAACTATCTCGCACTGCTCTTGCTCGCCAAAGTGTGCAATGAACTCACCTTGAGGGCCTGCAACAAAGCTATGCCCCCAGAACTGTATACCGTTTGTCATTCCCGACGGGTCGGGCTCATGGCCGCAACGGTTGACGGCAATGACCGGAAGTCCGTTGGCTACAGCATGTCCGCGCTGCACTGTCTGCCAGGCTCCAAGCTGCCTTTCCTTCTCCTCCGGGGTGTCGGTACTTTCCCAGCCTATTGCGGTGGGGTATATGAGAATGTCGGCTCCGCGCAACGCCATAAGACGGGCACCTTCGGGGTACCACTGGTCCCAGCATACCTGCACGCCAAGCATGCCTACAGAGGTACGTATCGGACGGAAGCCCTGGTCACCGGGTGTAAAGTAGAATTTCTCGTAATAGGCAGGATCGTCGGGGATATGCATCTTGCGGTATTTTCCGGCGATACTGCCATCGCTGTCGAATACTACAGCTGTGTTGTGATAAAGCCCTTTGGCACGAGCCTCGAATAGCGATGTCACAAGAACAACCCCACAACTTGCCGCTACAGAACTGTAGAACTCGGTAGAGGGGCCGGGTATCGGCTCGGCATAATCGAAGTTAGCTGTGCTCTCAACCTGACAGAAATAGGGGGAGTTATGCAACTCCTGAAGCACTACAAGCTGTGCCCCTTTATCGGCTAACCCTTTAATACATTCGGCAAGTTTCCGTTTGTTGCTCTCAACGTCGTTACCTATACTCTGCTGGATAATTCCTACTTTTATGCTATCCATAATATTATTCAATATACAACATTCTAAAATCGTTCACTCTTTGGATATTGCATTGTGACACAATGCAATGAACCGTGCTGTTTTATAAGTGCCCTGCAGTCTATGCCTACAATCTCATGCTCGGGGAAAGCCTCTTTCAACACCGCTGCTGCCCGGTTGTCGTTTTCGGGCTGTGCGTAGGTGGGGTAGAGGACTGCACCATTTATAATGAGGAAATTGGCATAGGTTGCCGGCAAGCGCTCACCCTCTTCATCGAAGATGGGAGTGGGCGACGGGAGTGCAAGCATGCGATAATGGGCTCCATTAGCCGTGCGCAATGCTGCAATCTGTTTCTCCATTGCCACAAGTTCGCTGTACTGGGCATCACTCTCATCGGTACATTGCATGTAAACAATGGTATCATTGGGAGCAAGACGCGCTATGGTATCGACATGTCCGTCGGTGTCATCACCTATGAGGTTCCCGTAATCGAGCCACAACACACGGTTTACATGCAACATTCTTTTTAGTGCCTCTTCAATATCATCTTTTGTCATGGGCTGGTTGCGGTGCGGTGCAAGCAGGCACATGCTTGTTGTGAGTAGTGTACCTTTGCCGTCACTCTCTATCGAACCTCCTTCGAGCACAAGACTGTTGCAATCTTCATATTCACCTTTAACAATTCCGGCATCATAGAGTTTGCCGTTTATGGCATTGTCGAGTGAAGCCTCGAACTTTCGTCCCCAACCATTGAAGCAAAAATCGGCATAATGGGGTACATTGTCGCCAAGCAGCGTTATGAAAGCATGGTCGCGCGCCCATGTATCGTTAGTGTCACATTCAAAAAGTGTGACATTTTCCATGGGCACCCCTGCGGTGTCCAAGGTATTGCGTACCTTTTCCACATCGGGAGCAACAACAAGCAGATTTTGGCGTGCTGCTACTGCTTTTGCTATATTGATGAAGCATGACTCCACCTCGGGAAGCATGTAGTTCCAGTCGGTCTTCTCATGCGGCCATGTGAGCTGCACCATCTGCTGCTTGTGCCACTCGGCCGGCAGAAAAAGTTTTCGTTTCTGCGGCTCCATTACTGCGGCTGTACTTTACGTTTGCGGTCGAAGAAGGGATTCTTTGAACTTGCACTGACAGGTATTCCTATTATATATTTGCAACCGGGCATCCATCCGAGCTTTCCTGCGGCATAACCTACAGAATACATTACACGGGTGTCGAGACGAAGATCGGCTGCAGTTGCACAAGCCGAGCCCACAGCAATACCTATGTCGATTGTATTCATTGCACAAGGTACACCCTCGGGACGCTCGCCGCATGTCGCCGAGCCGCAATAGGCACAATTCAAAGCCATAGCCTCTTCACGGGTACCTATAAGCACAACCGCATCGGCCGACAGGATATTGTCGGCATCGCGCATGAGACCTCCACGGCCCATGTTCTCGCCAATCTGGTGCAATGCGTTGCTCAATGCAACAATATCGTCGTCGGTTATCATCATAACCTCAATAATGTCAACACCTTTTGCTTTGGGCGCTGTACGTGCGGCAGTCATCATCTGCTTTGCACATTCAATTACATGTTCATGGCGAACATCTCTTTCATTGTATACCATAATTTATATTATTTATAATTTGTTCAACATATCACCTTGCGAAGATAACAATTATTTGTTGCGAGGCAAAAAAGCCACCGACATTTTTAAATGGCTATGCTATTTTTAAGTTTCAACAGAATTGACAATTTGTAAAGGTTGTAAAAATATTTAACAATATTTTATCATAAAATTTATTAAGCATTTTCAGTTTTATTTACCTTTGCAAAATATTTTTTGCCGAAAACATGCTGCATAGGTTGCGAGATAGATATTCCACAAACAGCAGAATAAGTAGGATAAACAGACAAAACCTTTAAATGTTTTATATATGAAAAAGTTTTTTATTTCGTTAGCGTTGACATTCTTTGCGCTGACAACATTCGGCCAGACACAGTTGCCTGTTGATGCCAATGTAAAGATTGGAAAGCTTGAAAACGGGCTTACCTATTACATTATGCACAACGACAAGCCTGCACAGCGCGCCGAATTCTATCTTGCGACAAATGTCGGTGCTTTCCAGGAGGAGGATGACCAGGATGGTCTTGCACACTTTCTTGAGCACATGTGTTTCAACGGTACAAAAAATTTCCCGGGCAAATCACTATTGGAGTACCTGCAGGGAATAGGTGCCGAGTTCGGACGCAACATCAACGCATCGACCGGCTTTGAGCAGACACAGTACATGCTCAACAACATTCCCATCACACGCGAGGGTATCATAGACTCATGCCTTTTGGTTCTTCACGACTACTCGCACTATGTAACCTGCGACCCCAAGGAGATTGATGCCGAGCGTGGTGTAATTCTCGAAGAGCGCCGCTCACGCCGCGATGCGAACTGGAGAATGTTCGAGCGTTCATTGCCATATTATTTTGGCGATACACGCTATGCTCGACGCACTCTCATCGGTGGCGAGGAACAGCTAAAGACTTTCAAGCCCGAGAGCCTTGTCAACTTCTACCGCAAATGGTACAACCCCGACATGCAGGCTGTAGTGGTAATAGGTGATTTTGATGTTGACATGATGGAGCAGAAGATTAAGGACACATTCGGTTCAATTCCTGCACCAGCAACTCCAACCGTAAAACCTATAGTTCCAATACCCGGCAATGCAGAGCCCATTGTTGCCGTAATGACCGACCCCGAGGCAAGTTCTTCCCAGATTGAGTTGCTTTGGAAAGGCGATGCGATGCCCAAAGAGATGAACAGCACCGATGTAGCATTCATGCTCGATATTGTAAAATCAATAATAGGTATTGTATTCGACGAGCGCATAGAGGCTATTACAGCATCGGCCAACGCTCCTTTCCTTGGTGGTGGCCTGGGTATTTCACCTATATGCGAAGGATGCGAGGCTGTGCAGTCGACAGTAATGTTTAAGGACGGCGACTACAACAGTGCCCTCAAGGCATTCTATACCGAAATAGAGCGCATGCGCCGTTACGGAATTACCGAGAGCGAGCTTGAGCGCGCAAAACTGAAGCTCATCAGCCGCGCCGAGAAGGCTGTGGAGGCTGCTCCCAGCCGCAAGAATGCAGAGTTCGTATGGCCCATTCTTGGACATTTCTTCCAGAACAGCTACCTGCTCGACCCTGCAACAGAACTGCAACTGACACAGGCTGTTTGCGCCCAGTTGCCGGCAGCCCTGTTCCAGCAGATAGTTTCACAGGCAATAACCAATGAGAATTTTGTAGTGCTTTACAAAGCCCCCGAGCGCGAAGGTCTTTCTCACCCTACAGAGGCTGAATTGCTCTCAATAATTGAGGAAGTAAAGGCTAGTGAAATCTCCGCTCCGGTAGAGGAGGGAGCGAGCGAGCCTCTGCTCGACGAGGCTGCAATAAAGGCAGGAAAGATAAAGAAAGAGAAAGAGGGTGCATACGGCTCAACCGTTTGGACATTGAAAAACGGTGTAAAGGTTGTATACCTTCCCACAACACACAAGAACGACGAGGTGCGCATTGAGCTTGTAATGAACGGCGGACGCTCACTCATAGAAACAGCCGAACTTCCCTCGTTCGAAGACAATGTATGGATGCTCTACCAGAGCAACCGCGGTCTCTCAAAGTTCTCGGGAGTACAATTGAAGAAGATGCTCACCGGCAAAAATGTGAGATGCTCTCTCAACATCGATAATACACGCCATGGCATTGATGTTGTAACAACTCCAAAGGATATCGTAACTGCGATGCAGCTTCTCTACCTGAATATCACAGAGCCGCGTTTCGACAACGAGGAGTACCAGACCGGTATCAACCAGATAAAGGCCATTCTGCCTAATCTTGAGAAACAGCCTATGCTCAAGTTCCAGCAGTATGTTTCGGAGACACTCTATGGCAATCACGAGCGTCGCCAGACAATCAATGCCGATATGGTTGAGAAAGCGAACATAGCCGATATAGAGAAGGCCAGCCGTCGCCTCTTCGGCAATGTAGCCGGTGCAACCGTATACATTGTAGGTAACATTGACGCCGAGACGCTCAAACCTCTTGTAGAGAAATACATAGCATCACTCCCCGGCGGCAAGAAAGGCAGCAAATGGGTTGACCGCAAAGAGGAGATTGTCGAGGGTGAAATTGTAAAAGAGTTCACAATGCCTATGGAGACACCAAAATCTACCGTGCTCCAGGTTTACTCGGGCAAATTCCCCTACAGCGTAAATAGCAGTGTGCTTCTCTCTGCTGCAAAAGCATACCTCGATATGATATATGTTGAGACACTGCGCGAAAGCGAGGGTGGCACATACGGTGCAAGCGTAGCCAATATTATGTTGCGTGAACCAAAGGAGGTTGCGATACTGCAGGTTGCGTTCGAGACTAACCCCGAGAGCGCCAAGAAACTTGCCGACCTTGCAATTGAGGGTGTAAAGAAAGCTATCACAGAGGGTATTCCAGCAGAAAAGCTCGACATGATTATAAAGAACATGAAGAAGAACATACCACAGGATAGAATAAGCAACGGCTATTGGGTAAATGTGCTTCAGATGAATGTTGAGTATGGTTGCAATTACGACACTGAATATGAGAAGGCTGTCGATGCAATTACCGGTGAAGCTGTAGTTGAAGTTCTCAAAGAACTTGTAGAAAAGAATAACTTCATCCAGGTAACTCTCAGCCCCGAGAAGTAACTGTAGTTTATATTAAACCCCACAAAAACGGGTGGCCCCAAAGTAAACGGGTCACCCGTTTTGTACATTATCGACCATCTTGTTTTTCAATATCAATGCCGTTTTTGACCTCTTTCTCTCCTTTTAAGACTATTTGTACAATAAAATTTCAGCCATTGTCGTTTTTTTTATAATTTTGCTCAATGAATGAGCGAAGATAGTAGCTGCAGCGGTATTTGCCGGCACTATCTTCGCATATTTATGATTTCCGAGAAAATGAATAGATATATCGTTCCGGCCATTGCCATGCTCATATCACTGCTGTTTGCATCATGCAGCAGTTTTG
>JAUNQV010000067.1 GCA_030535995.1 Bacteroidales bacterium | reverse complement strand
TATGAGGTTGCCGAAAGGTATGAAGCCGGCAAAGCATGTTATGGCTGCAAGAATCACAAGCGGCAACAGCATCTTGGCAGGTGCCTCGTGGGGGCGGTGGGGCTTCTGCTCAAGCTTGCCTGCCTTGTAGAGTGCAAGTTGCTCCTCGTAGAAACTCTTGCCCCAGAATATGAGATAGTAGAGGCGGAACATGTAGAAGGCTGTGAGTGCGGCCACAATGCTCATGAACAGCCCCATCTGCGGCGAGAAGTTGTAGCATGCGACAAGTATCTCGTCTTTGCTGTAGAAACCGCTGAACGGCGGAATTCCGGAGATGGCAAGGCATGCTATGAGGAATGTTATGTGGGTAATAGGCATGTATTTGTAGAGACCGCCCATTTGACTCTTCTCGTTGCTGTGCACGGCATGTATTATGGCTCCGGCACCAAGGAAGAGAAGCCCTTTGAACATTGCATGTGTAAAGAGGTGGAACATGGATGCCATGTATCCGAGCCCGCCCTCATGCGGGTCGGTGCTTGTGCACACGCCCAGCGATACCATCATGAATGCAATCTGTGATATTGTGGAGAAGGCAAGCACACGCTTTATATCTGTCTGCACACATGCTACCACTGCTGCATAGAGGGCTGTGAAGGCTCCTGCGTAGGCTATCATGTGAAGCACCTCGGGTGCGTAGCCGATGAAAAGCGGGAACATGCGTGCTACAAGGTACACACCGGCAACAACCATAGTGGCTGCGTGGATGAGTGCCGAAACGGGGGTGGGGCCCTCCATTGCATCGGGCAACCATATATGCAAGGGGAACATTGCGCTCTTGCCGGCTCCGCCGATGAACATGAGAAGCAGGGCAAGTGGAAGAACGGTTGCTGCCCCTGCAAGCGCTATCTCGCTTGGGGTAAAGGAGAAAGTGCCTGTGTAGTATCCGTAGATGAGTATTCCGATGAGGAAGAAAAGGTCGGCAAAGCGTGTTACGATGAATGCTTTCTTCGATGCCGCTATTGCCGCCGGCTTTGTGTAGTAGAAGCCTATGAGCAGGTACGACGACACGCCTACAAGCTCCCAGAATATGTACATCTGGAAAATGTTGGTGGCTACCACAAGCCCCAGCATGGAGAATGTGAAGAGCGAGAGGAATGCGTAGTATCGCTGGAAACCGCGTTCGCCCTTCATGTAGCCCAGTGAGTATATGTGTACCATGAGGCTTACTGTGGTAATGACAATGAGCATCATTGCCGAAATAGGCGAGAGCAGAAACCCTAAATCTATGCTCAATGTATCGTTAAGCGGCAACCAGGTGAAGTTGAACGTGGTAATCTCGGCAAGTACACCGCTTGCGTCACGTGCCTGTGTGAAGTATTGTGCCGCGGTGCTGTATGCCAACATCATTGTTGCAAGTATCGATAGGGTGCCGATGGCTCCGGCAACCTTTGGCTGCATCTTTTTCCCTGCGAGTGCCAGCAGAAGAAAGCTTGCCAGCGGAAGTGCGAGTATATATGCTGTTGTTCCCATGCGCTTCTTAATGTTTAAGGTTGGTCAGACGCTTGATGTGTATCGAGTGCAGGTTGCGGTATACGTTTATTATTATTGCTATTGCCACAGCTGTTTCGGCGGCCGCAACTCCAATGCCGAAGAGCGAGAACATGTACCCTTCGAGGTGCAGGGGCTGGCAATAGGCGTTGAACACTGCAAAGTTTATATCGACGGCGTTGAGCATAAGCTCGGTGCTTATGAGCAGCGATACAAGGTTTCGCCGTGTGAAGAAACCGAATACTCCTATAAAGAAGAGTATTGCCGATAGTATCAGTAGGTATTCAGCCGGTATGTTCATGATTGTATATAAACTGAAAGGTGAAAACTGAAATGTGAAAAGTAAAAGGTTATCTCTATTTCTTTCGTGCAATGAGAATGGCGCCTACCGTGCAGGCAAGCAGCAGCACACTCATTACCTCAAAGGGCAATATGTAGTTGTTCTTCTCTGTTCCCATAAGGGCCATTCCCAACTCTTTCATGGGTACTCCCTCACCGGTGTAGAAATTGGCCGCAAAGTCGGTGTTTGTAATAAGGTAGACGGTAAGCACCATTCCTGTCAGGGCTGTAGCCATACCTGCAAGGTAGCGTAGCAGAGATGTCTGTGTGACATCGACACTTCCTTTGCCAATGAGCAGAATGGCAAAGATGAACAGCACCACGATACCGCCTGCGTATACCGTTATCTGCACGGCTCCCAGGAAGGTGTAGTGCAGCATGAAGTAGAGCCCTGCGGTGCCGAAAAGCACGAACAGCAGCAGGGTGGTGGCGCGCATTATCTTGCTCGATGTTACGGCAAATATTGCCGAAACTATCATTACTATGGCAAGGCCTGTGAAAATTACTATGTTCAACTCCATAACCTCTTTATTTATTTAGCTTCATTATGAGTTTCTTGCGGTCGAAGACTGCATTCTCAAAATCGTTGGTGAATTCTATGGCACCTTTGGGGCATGCGTTCACGCAAAGCTGGCAGAACATGCAGGCTCCGAGGTCGTAGGTGTAGTCGACAAGCACCTTCTTGCTCTTGCCGCTCTCCTCGTCGGTAACGCTCTTTGTGGTAATGCTTATGGTGCCGTTGGGGCAGGTCTGCTGGCAGAGCCCGCATGCTATGCACTTGTTGTTGCCCTCGCTGTCGTGGGGCATTACAAGCATAGCGCGGTGGCGCTCCGAAATGTGCAGTGTCTTGCGGTTCTCGGGGTAGCACTCGGTCACCTTGCGTGTGAAGAACTCGCCCAGTGTTACCTTCATGCCGGTGAGCAGTGACTTTACACTGCCGGCAATTGTTCCAATATATGTATCTCTGATTTTCATAATCGGGCATCAATTAAAAGGTCCATCCCATGACTACGCAAATGGTCATTATAAGAATGTTGAGCAGTCCTATGGGTACAAGATATTTCCACTCAAGCACAAGTACCTGGTCTATGCGCAGGCGCGGAAAGGTCCAGCGTATCCACATGAGCAGCCATATTACAAAGAAGGTCTTTCCAAGGAACCAGACAAAGCCGGGAATGTATGCCATTATGCTGTTGAAGCCCTCGGCACCGGGAATGTAGAGCGGAGCCCATCCTCCAAGGAATATTGTTGAGGCTATTCCGGCAATAATGAACATGTTCATGAACTCGGCAACGTAGAAAAGGCCGAACCCCATTCCCGAATACTCGGTGTGGAAACCTGCTGTAAGCTCCGACTCTGCTTCGGGCAGGTCGAAGGGGGCGCGGTTGGTCTCGGCATTACCGGCAATTATATATATGATGAATGCTATGATTGCAGGTATGTGTCCGCGTACTATGAACCAGCCGGTTGTCTGTGTCTCCACCATCTCGCTAACCTGCATTGTGCCACTCAATACAACAAGGGTGAGTATGCTCAATCCCATGGAGAGTTCGTAGCTTATCATCTGGCCGCCGCTTCGCATGGCTCCTATCATGGAGAACTTGTTGTTGCTGCTCCACCCGGCAAGCAATATGCCGAGAATACCGAACGAGGAGGCTGCCATTATGAAGAAGACTCCGATGTTGAAGTCGAGTATCTGCAGCCCGTTATCGAACGGGAGGCAACTGAATGTTATGAGGGAACTCATGACTACAAGGAATGGGGCAAGGTTGTAGAGCCTGCTGTCGGAGTTCTTTATCTCGATAATCTCTTTTGTGAGCATCTTGAAGACATCGGCAAAAACCTGCAGAAAACCTCCGTAACCCACTCTGTTCGGGCCCAAGCGGCACTGGAATGCTGCACATACCTTGCGCTCCATGTATATCATTATTATCGCAAAGACAAGGTATGCGGCAATTGCGCATACTGCAACAAGCACACACTCTGTAATGAGTGCCGCCGGAGCCGGCATCAATTCGTGCAGGCCGTTGTCTATTGCTGTTGTAATGGATTTGAAATCAATCATTTTGTTTTGAAAATTTATCGGTCAATATCCGGAATTACATAGTCGAGCGATGCACCGATGGTTATGAGGTCGGCAATCTTGCAGCCTTTCATAATCTTCTGTGCGGCAGCCAGCAATGGCAGTCCCATGGGGCGGAACTTCAGGCGGTAGGGCATCTTGTCGCCACGGCTGTCGATGAACACGCCGAATTCTCCGCGTGAACCCTCGACGCTGGCGCTGAATACCCCCTCGGGTAGCTTTATTATAGGTTTTGTCTTTATCTTGAACTCACCGGCCGGGATGTTGTCGATAAGCTGCTCGATGATGTGAATCGATTGCTCAATCTCTTCAAGGCGCAGCAACAGACGATGATAGCTGTCGCCCTGGTTGTGCACAATCTCTTTGAACTCTACCTTGTCGTAGAGTGCATACGGGTGACGTTTGCGCACATCGCATGCCCATCCCGAGGCACGGCCTGTGCATCCTGTGGCTCCAAAAGATATAGCATCTTCGCGTGAGAGTACGCCCACGCCCTGTGAGCGGTTCTTGAATATCACATTGTTCACAAATACATCGTAATACTCCTTCAAACGCCTCTTCTGGTCCTGGCAGTATGCCTTTACATCGGCTGCAAAATTTGCGGTAATGTCGGCCTGTACTCCACCTATTACATTGTAGTTCTGTATGAGGCGGCCTCCGGTGACATCTTCCATTATGTCGAGTACCTTCTCTCTTTCGCGGAAACCGTAAATGAAAGAGGTTATGGCACCCATATCCATAGCCATGCAGGAGAACATGAGCAGGTGTGAGTCTATGCGCTGCAACTCGTCCATGATGGTACGTATGTATTGTACGCGTTCGGGAAGTTCCAGTTCAAGTGCCTTCTCAATGCACATGCACAGAGCATGACGGCATTGATGGGCACTCAAGTAGTCGAGCCTGTCGGTGAAGGCGAGTGTCTGCGGGTATGTGCGGCTCTCGCACAGTTTCTCGATACCGCGGTGTATATATCCGCAGTGGATATCTACTTTGCGCACCTCTTCGCCTTCGAGCGCCAGGTGAAAACGGAGTACTCCGTGTGTCGCCGGGTGTTGGGGCCCGATGTTTATGAAATACTGGTCGTAGTGCAGTATCTTCAGCTTCTCGACCATTTCGGCATGCTGCTGCTCCTCTTCAATATCGTATTTGCGCTTTATATCCTCTTCTTCCTCGCCATAGAGCCTTATGGGGTTTATCGCCTCGCTGGGGTCGTAGTCTTTGCGGAGCGGGTATCCTGTCCAGTCGCTGCGCAGGAAAAGACGGCGCATGTCGGGGTTTCCTGTGAATACAATGCCGTAAAAGTCGTAGACCTCGCGCTCATAGAGCTCGGCTATCTGCCATATATCACTCACTGTGGGCAGTTGTGGGGCACGGCGGTCGGTGGTGCGTACCGCAACTTCAGTAACCTCTCTGCTGGAGCTGTTCTCCAGAATGTATATGGCACCTAATCCATCCTCTTTCCAGTCCATGCCAATGAGTTCGCGCAGAAAATCCATTCCTTGACTGCGCAACTGTTCCATGTGGCTGTGGAATTCCTTAATATCTATGAATTTAATATCCATCACTCCTTGTTGCTTTTTTCCTCGGTGGGGTAGTTAGTTACTATTATCGGTTCGTGTTTCATTTCGCCACTCTTCTGGTGTTTGTTCTTGCCGCCGAGGAATTTCTCTATCTTTACCTTGCGTTGCAGCTGCATCATGCCGTAAAGAATTGCCTCGGGACGTGGCGGGCAACCGGGAATATAAACATCTACAGGTATAATTTTGTCAATGCCGTTGAGCACGTGGTATGAGCCTTTGAAGGGGCCTCCGCTAATAGCGCAACCGCCTACGGCAACAACATATTTAGGGTCGGCCATCTGGTCGTAGAGGCGCTTGAGCACAGGTGCCATCTTGTGGGTAATTGTGCCGGCACACATTATGAGGTCGGCCTGTCGGGGGGAGTTGCGGGTAACCTCGAACCCGAAGCGGGCGAAGTCGTAACGTGCAGCACCTACCGACATGAACTCTATTCCGCAACAGCTGGTGGCAAAGGTGAGCGACCAGAGGGAGTTGCTGCGCCCCCAATTGATAAGCTCGTCGAGCTTGCCGAGCATCACGCTGGTGCGCTCCTTGTTTATGGTGGCAATGAGCTCTTCGAGAGTCTCGTTGTCCTTGAATTCCTCGTAAGGAATAGATTTTATGACAGGCTTTTTCATTTCCATTCAAGTGCTTTCTTGCGCCATGCGTATGCAAGGCCGAGTATTAGAAAAAACAGGAAGAAAAGTACTCCGAAAAGGGCTTTCAACCCCAATTCCTGTACAATGGTTGCCCATGGGAAAAGGAATACGGCCTCGATGTCGAACATGAGGAACAGAATGGCAAAAAGGTAGTAGCCGGCCTTGAAGTGTACCCAAGTGTTTCCTTGTGTGGGAATACCGCACTCATAGGTCTCGCCCTTCTGCCGGTTGAATGTACGCGGCGAAATCCACCTTGTAAGTACCATTACAATGCCTACAAAGGCTATGGATGCCACAATCATGGTAAAAAGCAGTAGTAAATCCATATATTCCTATTTATACTTATTGTCACTTAAACAAATGAGGGTGCCACGCGCTTTTTGTCAACGCGTGGCACCAGCACTGCAAATGTACTAAAATAATAAATAGGGGTGGATGCAAAAAGGATGACTATTTTTGCCTTTTTGCACAAATTTAACTATGTTTAAAAGCGCGCTTGTCAGTTCAGGAGGGTATCGAGAAGCATCATCAGCATGAAGCCTCCTGCAAAGCCGAGTGTTCCGGTGTTGCTGTGCTCTCCGGCCTGTGACGATGGAATGAGCTCTTCTACAACAACATAAAGCATTGCTCCGGCAGCAAAGGCTAACAGAACGGGCATTGCTCCCTCGCTGTTTTCTATGAAGAACATGGTTGAAAGGGCTGCTATCGGCTCCACAAGCCCCGAGAGTGTGCCCCATGCAAAAGCCGTCGCACGGCTTTTGCCTTCGCTCCGCAATGGAATTGAAATTATGGCTCCCTCGGGTATGTTCTGTATGGCCATTCCCAAGGAGAGTGCAAAAGCGGCCTGCATGGTGAGGCTCTGCTCTCCGCTTGCGACACCGGCAAAAACCACTCCCACAGCCATGCCTTCGGGAATGTTGTGCAGTGCCACGGCAAGTATCATCTTTATTGAGCGCGGAAGGCGTGAGCGCGGTCCTTCGGGCTTCTTCTCGTCGATATGCTGGTGGGGTATTATGGTGTCGAGAAGCAACAGAAAACATATTCCTGCCACAAAACCTGCAAATACCGGCCAGCGGGCTGCCATACCCTCGCCACACTGTTCGAAAGCGGGCAATAGAAGCGACCAGAAGCTGGCCGCAACCATAACGCCCGAAGCAAAGCCGAGCATGGCTTTGTTGGTTATGTTGCCTATTCGGTTGCGTAGCATCAGTACCATGGATGCTCCTATGGTTGTTCCTATAAATGGAATTGTGAGTCCTATTATTGTTTGCATGATTTTTCTTATTATTATGTGGCAAATTTATAAAAAATAGTTGTTTGTTCTTCTCTTTTGTCTGTAATGTTGTGGTAAAGGAAATAAATGTTCTTTAAAATGTATTAATGTCGTTTTTTATTCGTATCTTCGCGATATGTTGTATCCGTTACGGAACAATCTGTTTGCAAATAAATATTACGTAATATGATCTATTTTTTCAGTACACAGGGTGGCACTGTTATTGCAACCCAGACAAAGAATGTATTGACAGCCGAGGATGTTGAAAAACTCTGTTGGCTATATGGTGAAGCTGCTTTGCTTGATGGTGAAACAGTTGAGGGCTGTTTCGTGGGCCCGCGTCGTGAAATGATAACTCCATGGAGCACCAATGCTGTCGAAATTACCCAGAACATGGGTATAAGCGGCATTATGCGCATTGAGGAGTATTTTGCAGTAAAGGACGAGAATGCCGAGTATGATCCCATGCTTCAGCGTATGTATCGTGGCCTCGACCAGGAGATATTCACTGTGGATATACAGCCCAAGCCCATTGAATTCATCGAAGACCTTGAGAGTTACAATGAGCAGGAAGGTCTTGCCCTCTCAAAAGAGGAAATCGACTATCTGCACCGTGTGGAGGGCGAGCTCGGGCGCAAGCTAACCGACAGCGAGGTGTTCGGTTTCGCGCAGATAAACTCGGAGCACTGCCGTCATAAAATCTTCGGCGGTACATTCATCATCGATGGCGAGGAGATGCCTTCATCGCTCTTTGCAATGATAAAGCGCACCACAAACGAGAACCGGAACAGCATAATATCGGCATACAAGGACAACGTGGCATTTGCACAGGGCCCTGTCGTTGAGCAGTTTGCTCCGGCCGACCACTCTGTACCCGATTATTTCGTAATAAAGGACATAGAAACAGTTATCTCGCTCAAGGCCGAGACTCATAATTTCCCTACAACTGTTGAGCCTTTCAACGGTGCTTCTACAGGTACGGGCGGTGAAATACGCGACCGTATGGGTGGCGGTAAGGGCTCGTGGCCCATTGCCGGAACTGCAGTGTACATGACATCTTATCCCCGTACATACGCCGACCGCAAGTGGGAGGAGGTTCTCCCCGTGCGCAAGTGGCTCTATCAAACTCCGGAGCAGATATTGACAAAGGCTTCGAACGGTGCTTCCGATTTCGGTAACAAGTTCGGACAGCCGCTTATCTGCGGTTCGGTGCTCACATTCGAGCATAAGGAGAATGACGAGGTTTATGGTTACGACAAGGTTATAATGCTTGCCGGAGGTGTGGGCTACGGTACGCGCCGCGACTGCCTCAAAGGAGCCCCCGAAAAGGGTAACAAGGTTATTGTTATGGGTGGCGACAACTATCGTATAGGCCTTGGCGGCGGTTCGGTATCTTCGGTTGATACAGGCCGTTACTCATCGGGTATAGAACTCAATGCCGTGCAGCGTGCCAATGCCGAAATGCAGAAACGCGCCTACAATGTGGTACGTGCCCTTTGCGAGGATGATACCAACCCGGTGGTTTCTATCCACGACCACGGCTCGGCAGGTCATGTAAACTGTCTTTCGGAGCTTGTGGAGGAGTGTGGTGGTTTAATAAATATGGCCAACCTGCCTGTGGGCGACAGCACTCTGTCGGCAAAAGAGATTATTGCCAACGAGTCGCAGGAACGCATGGGATTGCTCATTAAGGAGGATGCCATTGAGTATGTGCGCAAGGTTGCAGAGCGTGAGCGCGCTCCTATGTATGTTGTAGGCGAGACAACAGGTGATGCCCGCTTTGCCTTTGAACAGGCCGACGGTGTGCGTCCGTTCGACCTCTCGGTGAGCCAGATGTTCGGCTCTTCACCAAAGACATATATGGTCGACAAAACGGTAGAGCGCCATTATAAGGATGCCGAGTATGATGCAGAAAAAATAGAGGAGTACCTCACCGATGTTCTGCGCCTTGAGGCTGTTGCCTGCAAGGATTGGCTCACAAACAAGGTAGACCGCTCGGTAACCGGCAAGATTGCACGTCAGCAGTGCCAGGGTGAAATTCAGCTTCCGCTCAGCGACTGCGGTGTGGTAACACTCGACTATCGTGGAAAAAAGGGTATAGCGACATCTATCGGTCATGCTCCGCAGGCGGGTCTTGCCAACCCCGCAAAGGGTTCGGTGCTTGCTGTTTCTGAAGCTCTGACAAATATAGCCCTTGCTCCGCTTGCCAATGGTATAAAGAGTATCTCGCTCAGTGCCAACTGGATGTGGCCTTGCCGTTCGCAGAAGGGTGAAGATGCACGTTTGTATCGCGGTGTAGAGGCTTTGAGTGACTTCTGCTGCGCGCTCAAGATAAATGTGCCCACCGGCAAAGACTCTCTTTCAATGACACAGAAATATCCCGACGGTACAAAGGTAATCAGCCCGGGTACAGTAATCGTATCGGCCGGTGGTGAGGTTTCCGATGTACGCAAGGTAGTTTCTCCTGTAATGGTTAATGAGCCGAAGAGTTCTTTCTACCACATCGACTTCAGTTTCGATATGCTGCGCCTTGGAGGTTCGGCTTTCGCGCAGACACTGAACTGCATTGGTGACGATGTGCCTACTGTGGAGAATCCCGAATATTTTGCCGAGGCTTTCGATGCCGTGCAGAAGCTTGTGAACGAGGGTATAATCATGGCCGGACACGATATATCGGCCGGTGGTCTCATAACAGCATTGCTCGAAATGTGTTTCGCCAATACAAAGGGTGGTATGGAGATAAACCTCAACGATATTGCCGAGAAGGATATAGTGAAACTGCTGTTTGCCGAGAACCCTGCATTGGTAATTCAGGTTGCCGACAAGGACAAGTGCCGTATGCAATCAATCCTCGACGACGCAGGTGTCTGCTTCGTGAAGATAGGTGCTCCTTGCGAGAAACGCCATATTGCTGTTGCGAAGGATGGCCGTACACGCCTGTTCGATATTGAGCACTACCGCGATGTGTGGTTCGACAGTTCATACCTCATGGACCTCAAGCAGAGCTTCAACGGCTGTGCAAGCGAGCGCCTGAAGAACTACAAGAACCAGCCTCTTCGTTTCCGTTTGCCCGCAGGCTTCGACGGCAAGCTGGCCGGTTACGGAATGTCGGCCGACCGCCGCGAGAAATCGGGTGTACGTGCTGCCATTATCCGCGAAAAGGGTACGAACGGTGAGCGCGAGATGGCGTATGCAATGCATCTTGCCGGGTTCGATGTAAAGGATGTTACAATGACCGACCTCATCAGTGGCCGCGAGACTCTCGATGAGGTTAATTTCATAGTATTCTGTGGTGGCTTCTCTAACTCCGATGTGCTCGGTTCGGCCAAAGGTTGGGCAGGTGGCTTCCTCTTCAATCCCAAAGCAAAGGCTGCACTCGACCGCTTCTACCAGAGAGAGGATACTCTTTCGCTCGGTATCTGTAACGGTTGCCAGCTGATGATGGAGCTTAACCTCATCAACCCCGAATATGCCGAGCCTGGCCGCATGCTGCATAACGATTCGCACAAGTTCGAGTCGTCGTTCGTGGGCGTGAATATCCCCCAGAACAACAGCGTACTGTTCGGCTCACTCTCGGGCAGCAGCCTTGGTGTGTGGGTGGCTCATGGCGAGGGCAAGTTCTCATTGCCATACGATGCCGAGAAGTATAACATCGTTGCGCAGTATGCATACGAGGGTTATCCTGCTAACCCCAACGGCTCCGATTACAATGTAGCGGCTCTCGCAAGTGCCGATGGCCGTCACGTGGCTATGATGCCTCACCCCGAGCGTGCCGTGTTCCCATGGCAGTGTGCAGCTTATCCTGCCGACCATCTTGCCGATGATGTCACTCCATGGATTGAGATATTCCGCAATGCCTATAATTGGGTAGCATCTAAAACGGAAAAGTGAAAACCATAAGACTGTCATTTCGAACCGTAGGGAGAAATCTCAAAACGCGCGAAAAAGAGATATCTCGCATACGCTCGATATGACATTGAAGGTGAAGACTGAAAAGTTAAAGGATAAAACTGAATAATAGAACAGGCAAGCACTTGTGCTTGCCTGTCTTTTGGATAAAATAATATATGCCAACTTCTCTTTTTAAACTGTTTGTCACATTCTTCCGCATAGGGCTCTTTACCTTTGGCGGCGGGTATGCCATGATACCTCTTATTGAGAGTGATGTGGTGCAGCGTAACCGTTGGGTAGGCAGGGAGGATTTTGTCGACCTGCTGGCTGTTGCACAGTCGGCTCCCGGGGTGTTTGCTGTGAACATCGCTGTATTCATCGGTTACAAGCTCCGTGGAAAGGCCGGTGCCCTTGCGGCTTCGCTTGGCTGTGTGTTGCCGTCGGTGGTGATAATTTTGCTTATAGCGCTCTTTTTTCGCCAGTTCCGCCATATTGAGCTTGTTAACAATATATTCATGGGGCTGCGCCCGGTTGTGGTGGCTCTCATCGCAGTTCCGGTATTCTCGGTGGCAAAGAGTGCAAAATTGGGGTGGAGCACGGTGTGGATACCTGTTCTCTCGGCATTGCTCATCGTGGCATTGGGCGTTTCTCCCATCTATGTGATAATGGTTTCTGCTTTGGCAGGTTTTGTATGGGGGAGAGATTAGAGTACAGATAACAGAGTACAG
>JAUNQV010000066.1 GCA_030535995.1 Bacteroidales bacterium | reverse complement strand
GCCATCCATACGGATAGCTGTTCCGATTTTAATGTCTTGAGCGTTAATCATAATTATATGTTTTAAATATTATTCGAGTTCATAAACTTTTATAAGCCTTGATATTACCCTTACAGGAGGAGACCCTATCAAAAGCCGGCGCAAAGATAGTAAAAAACAGGAATAAATACAATTTATATGCAACTTAATTGTCAACACCCGGAGCAAACCGGCGAAAAAGGGGTATTGTAGTTTCAGCACAAAAAAACTATGTTTTTAACCGCAGCTACACATTAAACCTTTTGCTAAACTTTTTATCTAAATATATAATTTTATAAAACAAAGTATAATGCAACGGAATAAAGGCTTTTTATTTCGGCCGAGTTTCGTTAATTTTGCACTGTTTATCGAGCACACCAAAGCAAAAGAACAATATAACTATATATAGCTATGAACAAAAAACTAAAATGGTCACTCATTGCAGCCCTGGCAATAGCCATTGGCATTTTTGGTTACTATCAGTTGACACCGCACACAAATGAAGAACTTGCCGAGGTCACAATGAAGCCACAAGGCGGCAAAAGGGTTTTAAGTGTAAACGCAATGATTGTGAAACCACACCTGCTCACCGATGAAATACCAGTAGTAGGCAGTCTGGTTCCCGACGAAGAGGTACAGCTCTCTTTCGAGACTTCGGGAAAGATTACCGGAATATATTTTGAAGAGGGAAGTTTTGTAAAGAAAGGAACACTGCTTGCCAAGATAAACGATGCACAATTGCAGGCCGAGCTGAAAAGACTTGAAGCCCAAGTACCTCTGGCCGAGGAGCGCGTATACCGCCAAAGCACCCTTCTGCAGCGCGACGCAGTGAGCAAGGAGGCTCTGGAAATCGTAAAGACCGAACTTGCGACACTCTATGCCGACATTGAAAAAACAAAGGCACAGATTGAAATGACAGAGCTCCATGCACCGTTTGATGGAGTTGTCGGACTGCGACAGGTGAGCCTTGGTGCCTACGCTTCACCAACCACCATAATAGCAAAACTCACATCGGTATCACCCATAAAAATTGAGTTCTCTGTAGCAGAGAGATATGCTGCCGATGTAAAGAAAGGAACAAATCTCCAGTTCCGTGTCGATGGAAACCTCAACACATTTGCGGCGCAGGTATATGCCACAGAGCCCACACTGGAGGCCGAGACACGTTCACTGCTTGTACGTGCCAGATATGCCAACAGCAAGGGAGAACTGATGCCCGGGCAGTATGCCGATATAAGACTGAAGCAGAAGGAGATACCCGACGCCTTGGCCATTCCGGCAGAGGCCATTGTACCCGAGATGGGAAAGAGCAAGGTATTCGTTTACCGTAGCGGCAAAGCCGAGCCTGTGGAGGTAGCGACCGGAATACGTACCGAGGCCGAAGTGCAGATTCTCCAAGGCCTTCAGAGCGGAGATACAATACTCACCTCCGGTACATTGCAGTTGCGCAAAGGCAGCATTGTAAACATAGCAGCCATAGAGTAACATTAAGGAGGAAAAAGGACTATGAATATTTCGGAATTAAGCATTCGCCGCCCGGTACTTGCAACCGTACTGACAATTATAATACTGTTGTTCGGAATGATAGGTTACTATGCACTTGGAGTGCGTGAATACCCATCGGTCGACAACCCGATAATCTCCGTCACCTGCAGCTACGCAGGTGCAAATGCCGATGTTATCGAGAACCAGATAACGGAACCTTTGGAACAGAACATCAACGGTATACCGGGAATTCGTTCATTATCGAGCGTCAGCCAGCAGGGACAGTGCCGTATAACAGTTGAGTTTGAACTTTCGGTAGACCTTGAGACAGCAGCGAACGATGTACGCGACAAAGTTTCGCGTGCACAGCGTTACCTGCCCCGTGACTGCGACCCCCCCACTGTATCGAAAGCTGATGCCGACGCTATGCCGATACTTATGGTGGCAATACAGAGCGACAAGCGCTCATTGCTTGAACTGAGCGAGATTGCCGACCTTACAGTAAAAGAACAGCTGCAGACAATCCCCGATGTGAGCGGTGTGCAGATTTGGGGAGAGAAGCGCTATTCAATGCGTATATGGCTCGACCCGATAAGAATGGCTGCATACGGCATTACCCCTATCGACATAAAGAATGCCGTTACAAACGAGAATGTAGAGTTGCCCTCGGGAAGCATTGAAGGAAACACCATGGAGCTCACTCTGCGCACCATGGGACAGATGCACACGGCAAAGGAGTTCAACAACATCATTCTGAAAGAGAGCAACGGCAATGTTGTCCGCATAAGTGACATCGGATATGCCGAACTTGGCCCGGCCGACATCAAGAGCTACATGAAGATGAACGGTGTACCAATGGTTGGTGTTGTGGTTGTTCCGCAGCCCGGCGCAAACCACATTGAGATTGCCGATGCCGTTTATGAGCGCATGGAGATAATGAAGAAGGACCTGCCCGATGACATCGGCTACACATACGGCTTCGACAACACCAAGTTCATCCGCGCGTCAATCAACGAGGTCAAGAGCACCGTTTACGAAGCATTCATTCTAGTAATAATCATCATATTCCTGTTCCTGCGCGACTGGCGCGTAACGCTCATACCCTGTATTGTGATACCGGTGTCGCTAATCGGAGCATTCTTCGTAATGTACATTGCAGGATTTTCCATAAATGTACTTACTATGATTGTTATGACCGAGAACATTTACATAAGGATTGAACAGGGCATGAAACCTTTTGAGGCCGGCATTGAAGGAGCCAAAGAGATATTCTTTGCTGTAATATCGACAACCATTACCCTTGTAGCAGTATTCCTGCCCATCGTGTTTATGGAAGGTACCAGCGGACGACTGTTCCGCGAGTTCAGCTTTGTTGTTGCCGGTTCTGTGATAATCTCCTCTTTTGCAGCGCTCACCTTCACCCCCATGCTTGCGACCAAGATACTCAAACGCCGCAAAGAGCAGAAATGGTTCTACAAGAAGACCGAGCCGTTCTTTGCAGGGCTCAACAACCTGTATGAGAAGTCGCTCGATCTTTTCCTGAAACGCCGATGGCTGGCAATACCCATTACTGTCATAATTCTTGTGGTAATCGGATGGCTTTGGGGTGATATACCTGCCGAAATGGCACCAATGGAGGACCGTTCACAAATAACCGTAAATACCCGTGGAGCCGAGGGCGTGAGCTACGAATACATGCGCGACTACACCGAGGAGATAACACAGCTTGTCGACTCCATTGTACCCGATG
The DNA here is from genome assembly GCA_030535995.1 of Bacteroidales bacterium. Taxonomy (GTDB): domain Bacteria; phylum Bacteroidota; class Bacteroidia; order Bacteroidales; family Bacteroidaceae; genus HGM04593. The sequence goes on along the minus strand of JAUNQV010000066.1, from coordinate 8,809 downwards.
CTCTCTCGGTAACATCGCGTGTATCGAGCGGAAGCGGTAATATAAGAATAACCCTGAAAGACCTTGCCGACCGCGATTACACGCAGATGGAGGTTGCAGAAAAGCTGACACAGGTTGTCAGCAAAAAGACAAAAGCACGTGCATTCGTGCAACAGCAATCTTCGTTCGGAGGCCGCCGCGGAAGCATGCCGGTACAGTATGTGATACAGGCTGTCAGCATAGAGAAGCTACAGACAGTACTTCCCGAATTCCTGCGCCGCGTACACGACAACCCCACATTCAAGATGGCCGATGTCGACCTTAAGTTCAGCAGCCCCGAGGTACGTGTCAACATAAACCGCGACAAGGCCGGAACCATGGGAGCCAGCGTAAGAGATGTTGCCGAAACACTGCAATATGGATTGAGCGGACAACGCATGGGATATTTCTACATGAACGGCAAGCAGTATGAGATTATCGGACAGGTAAACCGCCAGCAACGCAACACACCCACCAGTGTAAAATCAATATACATACGCAGTGACAAGGGCGAGATGATACAGCTCGACAACCTTGTCGAGTTCGTTGAGTCGGTGACCCCGCCCAAGCTCTACCACTACAACCGTTTCCTGTCGGCAACAGTTTCGGCCGGACTGGCAGAGGGAAAAACCATCGGCGATGGACTTGAAGAGATGGACAAGATAGCCGAAGAGGTTCTCGACGAAACCTTCCGCACGGCACTCACCGGCGACTCCAAAGAGTTCCGCGAGAGCTCTTCGAGCCTGATGTTCGCCTTCATTCTTGCCCTTGTACTCATATATCTTATTCTTGCCGCACAGTTCGAGAGCTTCAAGGACCCGTTCATTATAATGCTCACAGTACCCCTTGCCATCGCCGGAGCTCTCATATTCATGAGCATAAACGACATTACCATGAACATATTCAGCCAGATTGGTATAATAATGCTCATCGGTCTTGTTGCCAAGAACGGTATTCTCATTGTGGAATTTGCCAACCTGAAGCAAGAGAACGGCGAGAGCAAGCTCGATGCCATCAAGAGCGCATCTCTGCAACGCCTGCGCCCTATTCTCATGACCAGTGTGTCAACCATACTCGGTCTTTTGCCGCTGACCTTTGCAAGCGGCGAGGGTGCCAACCAGCGCATAGCAATGGGTACAGCAGTTGTCGGCGGAATGATAGTATCTACATTCCTCACAATGTACATAGTACCGGCAATATACAGTTACATATCTACCGAACGTAAAAAAGAGGACAAATGATGAAAAGGATAATCTATGCAACACTGGCCATAATGTTTTCCGCCAACATGGCCGAAGCGCAGACATACACACTGCGCAAATGCATTGAAACCGGACTTGAGAACAACTACTCATTGCGCATAACACGCAACCGGGAGGAGATTGCCGGCAACAACGCGACACTCGCAAATGCCGGCTACCTGCCTACAGTAGATATCAACGCCGGCTATAACGGCTCGCTCAACAACAGCGATTCGGAACTCCGCAGCAACGGAGAGACCGACGAGGTGCGCAACTCCCTCGACCACACCCTGAATGCAGGTATCGGTGTCAGCTGGACAATCTTCGACGGCTTCAACATCAGCACCACATACAAGCAACTCAAGGAGATGCAACGCATGGGAGAGACCGACACACGCATTGCCATTGAGGATTTCATTGCCGACATGGCATCGGAATACTATAATTTCATAAGGCAAAGACAACGCCTTTACAACTACTACAATGCAGTGTTGCTCTCAAAAGAGAGGCTGCGTATTGTTGAGGAGCGCTACAATATCGGCAACTTCTCAAGGCTCGACTATCAACAGGCAAAAGTAGACTTCAATGCCGACAGTGCACAATACATCAAACAGCAGGAGCTTGTAATCACATCACGCATAGCACTCAACGAAATGATGGCCATAGACCAGGTCTACACCCCCATAGAGACATCGGAGATGAATATAGACATAGACAGCACACTCAACTTCACCGACCTGTGGAACGGCACACTTTCAAGCAACGCAAGCCTGTTGCTTGCCAGCCAGAACAGCACTCTTGCCGAGCTCGACTACAAGAAAGTTCTATCGCGCAACTATCCCTATCTTAAGCTGAACCTAGGCTACGATTACAGCCGCAGCAAATACGACACCAACAGCTATATACGCCGCAGCAATTGGGGAGGAAGTGCCACCGTGAGTATCGGGTTCAATCTGTGGAACGGCAACCGCCGCAGAGAAAAGCGCAATGCAAAGATTGAGATAGAGAATGCCCGCTTGCAACGTGAGCAGCTGGAGCTTACCCTGAAAGCCGACCTCGGCAATATGTGGCAAGCCTACCGGAACAACCTGCAACTGCTGAACCTGGAGAGGCTGAATGTAGTGACAGCGCGCGAGAACCACGAAATTGCAAAGGAGCGTTACATGCTCGGCGACCTTTCGGGTATTGAGATGCGCGAAGCACAACAGAGCCTGCTCAATGCCGAGGAGAGATTGCTGGCTGTTGAATACGACACCAAGATTTGCGAAATTTCACTACTTCTCATCAGTGGCAAAATAATGGATTACTTAAAATAACGGAAAAACCTACCCACGCATTATTAGGATATTAGTACCACTTTTTATACCTTTGCCACGCCATTTTAAAAAGTAAATAAAAATTACAAACAGATAATGAAAAAAGCGATATTCACACTACTGCTTCTGCTGCCGTTGACACTTCTTGCACAGGTTACAGGCACAATACGCGGTAAAATAATCGACAACGACACAAAAGAGCCTCTCGGTTTTGTAACAGTAGCTCTTGTTCCCCAAGGCAGCAAAGCCCCGACAGCCGGTTGCAGCAGCAACGACGACGGAACATTCCTTATAAATAATGTAAAAGAGGGCAACTACACCCTGCAGTTCTCGTTTGTAGGATACCTTACCGACTCACGCAGCGTATCGATAACAGCAGGCAACAGCAAGCGCAATATCGGAACAATAAGCCTCAAGAGCGACAAAAAGATGCTCAAAGAGGTTGTTGTAACAGAGCAGCGCTCACAGATGAGCTTCGAGATTGACAAGAGAGTGTTTACGGTAGACCAGAATATCGCATCTACAGGCGGTTCGGCAAGCGATGTCCTTGCCGATATCCCTTCGGTAGAGGTTGACAACGAAGGTACAGTATCGCTACGTGGCAGCGAGAGTGTCACAGTGTGGATAAACGGAAAGGCAAGCGGCCTCACAAGCGACAATCAGGGCGATATTCTGCAACAGATGCCTGCCGGCTCAATCGAAAAGATTGAGGTGATAACCAACCCGTCGGCAAAGCACTCGCCCGAGGGCACAGCCGGAATAATAAACATCATACTCAAGCGCGACCGCAAGGCAGGATATTATGGAAGCGTACAGGGCGGAGCAGACTCTGAAGGCGGTTACAATGCCGGCGGAAACATAAACTACAGCAGCGGAGCACTCGATGCGTATGCCGGTTTCAACTACCGCAACATGGAGTTCGAGAACGAAGGCACCACATATACAAGATACTTCGGCAACCCCGGCAGCTACCAGAACCAGTGGAGCAACGGCACACACGGCCCTAACAACATCTTTGTACGCACCGGCCTTACCTGGCGTTTCACAAAGAAAGACGAGGTGTATGCAAACCTCATGGGCATGTACGGCAAAGGCAAGCACAAAAACAACATAACAGCCGAGAGCGGACAACTCGACAGCGACGGCGCATTGGGTGCCGTGACAGAGAGAAGATTGCGCTCAACCTCGCAAGAGGGAAGCCCGCGCATGTACAACATTGAAGTGGGCTACACACACCGCTGGAGCGACAGCCACTTCATCGACCTGTCGTTCGGGCACCACACATGGCAGCAGAAGCGCGATGCCACATACCGACAGATTACAGAGTACCCCCTTTCAGCCGGTACATCACACAACAGCTACCAGTTCCAGGACGGCGAGAACAAGAGCAGCAACTTCGAGATAAAACTCGACTATGAATACAAGATTGACGAGAACAACAGAGTTGAAGCAGGTTACAAGGCCGACTTTTCCGATGACGACAGCCCCGTAATCACATATACCGACGAGCAACACACAGTGCTCGACGAGAGCCTCTACAACAAGTTCCGTTATAAGCAGGAGACACACGCATTCTACGGTACATACTCTGGCCGTGTAGGAAAACTGGGCTACCAGCTTGGTTTGCGTGGAGAGTACTGGAATGTACGTACACGCTCTTTCGGCTGGAGCGATGAGCAGAACGGCACATTGCCCGGATACAACAGCAAGGATTTCTTCGAGCTCTTCCCGAGTGCATTCGTTAGCTACGAGATAAGCCAGGGGCAGGAGGTACAGCTCAACTACACACGCCGTCTGCGCCGCCCTTGGGGAGGACAGCTCAACAACTTCCAGAACATCAGCGACTCTACCAACATTTCATTCGGTAACCCCAACCTGACACCGGAATACTCCAACGCATACGAAGTAAACTACATAAAGAACTGGAAAAACCACACACTCTCAATATCGGGCTACTACCGTACAACAACCGATGTAATAGAGCGCATAAGTTACAGCCAGGGAAAGGTCATATATACCACACACGAGAATGTTGCACAGACACAATCGGCAGGACTTGAAATTATTGGCAAAAACCGCCTTTTCAAGATACTCGACCTCACAACAACCCTAAACCTCTACTACTACAAGCTCGATGACTTCAAGTACACCATCTATGGGCAGGAGATTACAGGAGAGGCCGACGAGAACTTCTCATGGAACGCCCGCATGACAGCAAGCATGATGCTTCCATGGGGTGTTACCATGCAGGCAACAGGGCGCTACAACGCCAAACGTATCGTTGCCCAGGGACACCGTGAACCCAGCTACTCGGTAGACCTCGGCTTGCGCAAGATGTTCAACAAGAACTGGAGTTTGAGCGTGAATGTACGCGACCTACTCGACTCGCGCGGATGGAATTCGGTAACAAGCAACAAGTTCTTCTACCGCGACTCGGAGAGTTCACACGGTGGCCGACGCTTCGGATTCACACTTACATACAGTTTCGGAAACATGAAGGCCCAAGCCCCGAAACGCAAGCCACAGGAGATGCCCAGCAGCGGCTACGACGACTACGGCGGCGGAGAAATGTAATATAATAAAGGCAGCTAAAATTTTTTAGCTGCCTTTATTATATAAATGTCTTAAAAAATTTCTTCATTTCACAAATGTTTGCGAAATTTGGCAAAACTACTAACTAATAAAAAGACCATAACATGGCAAACACTGACAAGACACAGAATTTAGACCAGATAGTGGTACGTTTCTCGGGTGACTCGGGCGACGGAATGCAGCTGGCCGGAAACATTTTCTCAACCATCTCGGCAACAGTGGGAAATGATATATGCACATTCCCCGACTACCCTGCCGACATTCGCGCCCCGCAAGGAGTGCTTACAGGAGTTTCGGGTTTCCAGGTACACGTTGGAGCCGAAAAGGTGCACACACCGGGTGACAAATGCGACATACTTGTTGCTATGAACCCGGCAGCCCTCAAGACACAGCACAAATACTGCAAGCCCACAGGAGCCATAATAATAGACAGCGACTCTTTCACCGAGAAAGACCTGCAGAAAGCAGAGTTCAAGACCGATGACCCAATTGCAGAGCTTGGCATCACATGCGAAGTGGTTCCCTGCCCCATAACATCAATGTGCCAGGAGACACTGAAGGATAGCGGCATGGACAACAAAAGCATCATACGCTGCAAGAACATGCTTGCTCTTGGACTGGTATGCTGGATTTACAACCGCGACCTGTCGCTTGCCGAGAACATGCTCCGTGCAAAATTCGCAAAGAAGCCCGAAATAGCCGAAGCGAACATAAAGGTTCTCAATGCCGGTTACAATATGGGACACAACACCCATACTTCAATTTCACACACTTACAGCGTAGAGAGCAATGCCGAAAAGAAGAAAGGGCGTTACATGGACATCAACGGCAACAAAGCCACCGCATACGGGCTCATTGCAGCCGCAGAGAAAGCCGGTATGAGACTTTTCCTCGGTTCATACCCCATTACCCCTGCGACCGATATTCTTCATGAGCTATCGAAGCACAAATCACTCGGTGTAGTGACCATGCAGGCCGAGGACGAGATTGCCGGATGCGCATCGGCAGTAGGTGCCGCATACGCAGGAGCTCTTGCATGTACATCAACCTCCGGCCCCGGTATATGCCTCAAGAGCGAAGCGATAAACCTTGCAGTAATTACAGAGCTGCCGTTGGTAATCATAGATGTACAGCGCGGCGGCCCGTCAACAGGCTTGCCTACAAAGAGTGAACAGACCGACCTTCTTCAGGCACTCTACGGCCGCAACGGCGAGAGCCCTATTCCGGTAATTGCAGCCACATCGCCGACAAACTGCTTCGACGCAGCCTTCAATGCCTGCAAGATTGCCGTAGAGCACATGACACCGGTGATACTGCTCACCGACGCATTCATAGCCAACGGCTCTGCCGCATGGAAACTGCCCGACATAAATGAATACCCGGCAATAAAACCGCCATACGTAACTCCCGAAATGCAGGAGGGCTGGAGCCCATACAAGCGTAACCCGGAGAACGATGTACGCTACTGGGCCGTTCCGGGAACACCCGGATTTACCCACCGCATAGGCGGTCTTGAGAAGAGTGCCGCTACAGGTGCAATAAGCAACGACCCCGACAACCACCACAGCATGGTAGAGACACGTGCGAGAAAGGTTGCAAACATAGCCAACGACATTCCGCAACTCAAAGTTGAGGGTGACGAGAATGCCGAACTGCTGATTGTCGGCTTCGGAGGAACATACGGACACCTCTACGAGGCTATGCAACAACTCAACAGCGAAGGCAAAAAGGCCGCTCTTGCACACTTCCAATACATTAACCCGCTGCCAAGCAATACCGCCGAAGTTCTGAAAAGATACAAGAAGGTTGTAGTGGCCGAGCAGAATATGGGACAGTTTGCAAGCTACCTGCGCACAAAAGTCGCAGGAGTGAGAATTGAGCAGTACAACGAAGTCAAAGGACAACCATTCACCGTTGCTGCATTGGTTAAGGAATTCACAAAATTAATGGAGGAATAAAAGATGAGCGATTATACAGCACAGGATTATAAATTCGGGCAGCCACGTTGGTGTCCGGGTTGTGGCGACCACTCGTTTTTGGGCGCACTTCACAAGGCAATGGGAGAGTTGGGTGTTGCACCTCACAACATTGCAGTAATTTCAGGTATCGGTTGCTCTTCGCGCCTGCCATACTACATGAACACATACGGTTTCCACACCATCCACGGCCGCTCGGCAGCCATCGCCACCGGCGCAAAGGTAGCAAACCCCGATCTCACCATCTGGCAGATTTCGGGCGACGGTGACGGACTTGCCATCGGCGGTAACCACTTCATACATGCAGTACGACGCAATATCGACCTCAACATGATACTGCTCAACAACCGCATTTACGGCCTCACCAAAGGCCAGTACTCCCCCACATCGGTACGCGGTTTTGTGAGCAAATCTTCGCCCTACGGCACTGTTGAAGACCCGTTCCGCCCTGCAGAGCTATGCTTCGGCGCACGTGGCAACTTCTTTGCACGTTGCGTGGCAACCGACATGAGCGCAGCAGTGGGATGCCTGAAGGCTGCTGCACAGCACAAAGGCGCATCAGTTGTCGAGGTTTTGCAGAACTGTGTTATCTTCAACAACGGTACCCATGAGAGCATATACACCAAAGAGGGGCGTTCAAAGAACGCGATATATCTTGAACACGGAAAGCCAATGATTTTCGGCGAGAACCGGGAGTTCGGCCTCATGCAGGAGGGCTTTGGCCTGAAAGTTGTAAAGATTGGTGAGAACGGAATTACAGAGAATGACATTCTTGTACACGATGCCCACTGCAAGGACACCACCCTACACTTGAAGCTCGCCCTTATGGAAGGCCCCGACTTCCCTGTAGCCCTGGGTGTAATACGCGATGTAGAGGCCATCACATACAACGATGCCGTACATGCACAGGTTGAAGAGGTCAAGCAAATGAAGAGATACCACAACTTCGCAGAGCTGCTTGAGACCAACGAAATTTGGGAAATCAAATAAGATAAGCCCCTTTTACATAACAAGCGATGACCGGCATGTGCCGGTCATCGCTTGTTATGTAAAGGAATAGAACACCCCACCGAATATACCGGCAAGCAGAAGTATAAGTATCGGGCTTGCCTTAAAGAATTTCATAGCCACAAAGGCTGCGACAAACAGCACCACGCTTACCCCGAACTGCAATGGCGACCCTACAGGCGAGCCGAAGTTCTCCTCGGTCATCAGCAACAGTGCAGCCGAAGCTATAAGCCCCACCACAGCAGGACGCAGCACTTTGAACACAGCCTCAACATTGCGGTGTTTGTAATATTTCATAAAGAATCGGCTCACAATGAGCATTAGCACCACCGATGGCAACATAACGGCAAACGAAGCCACAAGAGAGCCGAGAATAGCCCAAGCCTCGGAGCCGGTAGCGTTCATTACCGCGCTGTACCCCACGTATGTAGCCGAGTTAATTCCTATGGGGCCGGGGGTCATTTGGCTGATAGCCACAATATCGGTAAATTCCGCAGCCGAGAGCCATTCATGGCGCGTAACCACCTCGCCCTGAATAACCGACAACATGCCATAGCCTCCACCAAAGGAGAAGAGGCCCACCTTGAGGAATGTGTAGAAGAGTTCTAACAGAATAGTCATACCCTACCCCCTTTCACGCGCCCCCACAGGTAGCCAC
>JAUNQV010000065.1 GCA_030535995.1 Bacteroidales bacterium | reverse complement strand
TACAAATATTGAGCCAATGATTAATGATGCGATGATTGCGACAGCTGCCATTGGCGACAAATATGTTTTGAAAAATTCCAAGCTCTCTTGAATATTGGTTGCCATGATTATTACAACCATAATTCGCGTAAGAGAGGTTTCATAGACATAGAAACAATAAGCATTAACAGAAAAGGAGAGGAATGCTAAAAGAAACAACAGTAAACGGTATATTGGGGCTATTCTTTTGGGAAGAAGCAATACAATGGCTGATAAAAAATAACAGAATGCGAAATAAATAGCAAAGAGGCATAATGCACTCACAAAACCAAAGCGTATATAATCTTCTATAACTTCAATACAACTGAACAATACCAATATTATTGAATAAAATACCGGTTGACATAATATTATACTGCTTATAAATGCAATTGTGTTTTTCAATTCCAACAATGGTTTCATTTGATTGCAAATTTCAGTTTCTGTAATTGTCTGCTCTCGCTTCTCGCACTCCGCGCGGCACAAATTTTGCCTGTGATTCGCGTGATTTCTACCGCTCGTGTGTCGGTAGAGCAAAAATTTTTTTTGCTTTATACGGAAGTTCTGTATTTCCCTTCGTCCTTGTCTTCGAGCATGCTCAGGTACGATTGGTAGCGCGATGGGGCTATCTCCCCCCGTTCAAGTGCCTCAAGCACGGCGCAGCCCGGTTCGTGGGTGTGGGTGCAGTTGCCGTACCGGCAATTCTTTGAAAGTCTGAAAAATTCGATAAAGTAGTGCGATATCTCTTCGACCTCCATGTTGTATGTTCCAAAGCCTTTGACACCGGGGGTATCAACAATGTAGCTCCCGGGCATAATCTCGAACATTTCGGTGTATGTGGTTGTGTGCATTCCTGTGTCGTGGGTCTTTGATATCTCGCCCACACGTGCTGCAATCTCGGGTGAAATGGCATTTACAAGGCTCGATTTTCCTACTCCCGAGTTGCCGGCAAGCAGTGAAACCTTCCCCTTCATCATCTCCTTCAGCTCGCCGATGCCGCGGCCGTCGGTTGCACTTGTGTGAAGGCATCGGTAACCTATGGTTTCGTAGAGCGCGGTCAGGTAACCGAGTTCCTCCTCTTCACAACTGTTGTATAGGTCGGTCTTGTTGAAAACGAGTACGACAGGAACTCTGTAGGCCTCGGCGGCTGCCAGAAAACGGTCGATGAATGTGGTTGCCGTGGTAGGGTGGCTTATGGTAACCACAAGAAAGCAGAGGTCGAGGTTGGCGGCAAGAATGTGGGACTGCTTGGAAAGGTTCGAGGCCTTGCGCACTATGTAGTTCTTGCGCTCAAGTATCTCTGTAATGTAGGCTGTCCCGTCATCGCGTACAACAAAAAGCACATGGTCTCCTACGGCTACGGGGTTGGTGCTCCTTATCCCTTTAAGGCGAAAGTTGCCCTTAACCCTGCAGTCGTAAAAAGTACCGTCTATGGCCTGCACGCCATAGACGCTACCTGAACTCCTTATTACAGTTCCCTGTTTTGCCATCTGTGTTCAGAAACTGTGAATGTTTCTTACACGGTCATTATTTCTTTCTCTTTGGCTGCGAAAATCTCTTCGGCCTTCTTTATGTATTTGTCGTGTATCTTCTGCAAGCTCTCCTCGCCGTCTTTTGCAACATCCTCGGGAGTGCCCTCCTTTACCGATTTCTTCATTGTGTCGATACCGTCGCGACGTGCATTGCGAATGCTTATCTTTGCTGTCTCAAGCTCATGTGAGCACTGCTTTACAAGGTCCTTGCGGCGTTCGCCGGTGAGTGGCGGAATGGCTATGATTATAACCTCGCCGTTGTTGGTCGGCATAATACCCACAGGTGAGTCGATGATGGCTTTTTCAATGGGTGCTATCATGTTCTTGTCCCAAGGCTTGATTGCGATTGTACGCAGGTCGGGTGTTGTAACTGTCGCAACATTGTTGAGCGGCATCTCCGAACCGTATGAGTGTACCCTCACGCAGTCGAGAATGTGTACATTGGCTTTTCCGGCACGAATGTGCGAGTATTCATCCTCAAGGTGCATGATGCTCATCTGCATCATCTCTTCGGCCTCTTGCAGGCACGCTTTTACATCTATCATAATCTTCTGTTTTAAATTGTTCCTGTATGGTACATGCATTGCATGTGTCTGTTTTTACAAATGTAGGCAATATGGGTGAAAATAAAACTGTTTTTAAGAAATTTTAATAATTAAGAACTCTCTTTTTTTTGTCTTTTTTCGGTAAATAAGTATATTCGCAAACAAAGTTCGGTTATAATTGACCCAACAAAGGGGCTTGATATATTGTTTTACTTTTAAAAAAGGAGGTTATTATGTCCGGCGCTAAAGAAGAAAAACTTGTTCAGGTATTCTCGGGAAACCTGTGGCAGGCCGAACTGGTAAAAGGCTTGCTCGATGCCAATGCGGTTCCGTGTGTTATAATAGATGAAAGTATAGGTGCGGTGACATCGCCCTATTCCTCAACAGCCGGAGATGTCCTTGTGGCTGTTGATGAGGAGCATGAGGCAACAGCCCTTAAAGTGATAGAGGAGAATTCGATTCCGGAAAAATAATGAGACAAAAATAAAAAATGCAGCCTTGCGGGCTGCATTTTTTATTTTTGAAGCTTGTTGATAATGCTTACGCTTTAATCTCTTTGATACGGGCCTTCTTACCTGTGAGGGCACGCAAGTAGTAAAGTTTAGCACGACGAACACGACCACGCTTGTTGACTGTGATGCTGTCGATTGCGGGTGAGTTCAAAGGGAATATACGCTCAACGCCTACAGTACCCGACATCTTGCGTACTGTGAAACGCTTCTCGTTGCCGTGACCGCTGATGCGGATAACAACACCACGGTACATCTGGATACGCTCTTTTGTTCCCTCAATGATTTTGTATGCTACTGTAATTGTATCACCGGGGTGGAACTCCATCTCGCGCTTTACATCGGTAGCAAATGCTTCTTTAGCAATTTTAATTAAATCCATTTTTTTTGATTTGTTAAATTGTTCAATCATTCAAACGCAACATATCAAGTTACTCTTCCTTGACAGCGATTACGCCGAAAGCGGGGCAAAGATAGGGTATTTTTGCCGAATTGCAAAATCTTCCTGCCTGTTTTATTCTTTGGCGGCCCGAATATTGCATTTTTCGGCATCTTGTGTTATTTTTGAGCCCTATATAATTATAATATATGAAAAGATTATACGGTTTATATCTCCTGCTGCTGTTCATCGCTGCTGCATGTGTGCAGCGGCCGGAACTTGTGGCTGTCGACGGCGGTAACATAAAAGTGGTTGCAGTAGAGTGTGAGGGTAGGGCAAGCAAGGTTAGAGCCATTCTCGAAGCCGGGCGTGCCGCAGTAGACAGCATAAAGCGTCCTGTGCTTGGAGAGGCTGCAGTGTCACTTGAAAAGTATATTCCGGAGAGCCCTCTCATGAACTTTGCGGCCGATGCTCTCCTTGAAATGTCGCAGCGCTACAGCAGTGCCGAAGTAGATATTGCAATTACCAATAAAGGCGGCTTGCGTAGCAATATAGCGGCGGGAACAGTGACTTTCGGTGATATATATAATGTATTCCCGTTTGAGAATACACTTGCGCTGTTGACTCTCACCGGTGAGCAGCTTCTGCAGTTGTGCCGTGAGGTGGCCTCGGTAGGTGGCGAGGCTATTGCTGGAATGAGGCTTGTAATAACTCCCGAAGGAGAACTTGTGAGCGTAACAGTCGGCGGTAAGCCTGTCGACCCGGCTGGGGAGTACCGTATCGCTACATCCGACTACCTCGCCCAAGGCAATGATAAAATGACAGCCCTTGCATTGGGCGGTAACCGTGAAGTGCTGGGCAATGTTACGATACGTGACCTCATGGTGCAGTATGTAAAAGAGCTTTCGGCGCAAGGGAAAAAGCTTGAAGCCGTATGCGACGGGCGTATAACAGTTAAAAAACAGTAGTATGAAAAAGATTCTGGCAATAATAGCTCTTTTCTTTGCTTGTGCGGTTACTGCACAGCAACGCAACGTGTTGACAATCCTTCATACCAATGATACCCATAGCTGTCTTGAACCTGAAAGGGATGGCGGTGCCGGGGTTCTTAACCGTGCTGTCATGCTTGAGTCGTTGCGCGACTCTTTAGGTGCAGAAAATGTACTCTTGCTGGATTGCGGCGACTTCTCACAAGGCTCCCTTTATTATAATACCTTCAAAGGCAGCATGGAAATTGAATTGATGAATGCCATGGGCTACGATGCCTGTACTATAGGCAACCATGAGTTCGATTTCGGTATCGAGAATATGGCGCGCATCTTTGCTCTGGCCGAATTCCCTGTGGTATGTGCCAATTACGACTTTACCGGAACCCCCTGTGAGGGTGTCGTGAAGCCTTGGACGGTTATTGAGCGTGGCGGCAAGAGAATCGGCGTCTTCGGGCTCTCGCCCGATCCGTCCGGGCTTGTGGCGAAGGATTGCTATGCCGGGGTAAAATTCATCTCTCCGGTGGAGGCTGCCTCGAAGGCTGTAGCCGCCCTTGAAAAGGAGGGCTGTGATGCCATCGTGTGCCTCTCGCATCTTGGGTGGAAAATTCCCAACGAGTATAACGATGAGCGACTTATGAAAGAGACCTCGGGTATAGATGTGGTTCTGGGCGGCCATTCGCACAACTACATTGAGGAGCCGGTCGTGTATAAAAACAATAAAGGCGGTGCTGTTCTCTATCAGCAGATGGGAAAGAACGGCCGTTACATCGGGGTGGTCAATCTGACATTCAAGTAAAGCCTTGTGTGTTAAATAATGTAACTGCACACATTTTTTGCCTTAATTGGGCTATATTTGCGCTGTTTTTTGAGTATTAACATCAATCAAATAAAAGAATTATGAAAATATTATCAACAATGGCTATCTCAATGCTGGCTTTGACAGCTTGCGCACAGAGCTATACAATCACCGGCAAGGCCGATGCCAATGCCGAAGGCAAGATGGCTTATCTTGTAGACCAGAACACTGCGGCTTATGTTGACTCATGTGCCGTTAAGGATGGTGCTTTCAAATTTGAGGGTGAGGCTGCAACCGAAAAACTTTTTGAGTTGAACATAGACAAGAAAAGACGTTCAAAGGCTATGGTTCTTGTTGCTCCGGGAACAGTGGCAACCGTGGATTTAACAGTCCGTCCGGCCACAGTAAGCGATAATGGTGGGTATAACGACAAGTATGCAGCTTTGAATAATTCTATTGCCGAGGCAGGTAGCGCCATGGATGCGAAGATGAGGCAGCTTATGGCCGAGGGAAAATCGCAAAACGAGGCTATGGAGGCTATGGAGGGCGATATTGATGCTTTCTATGGCCTTTACCATAAAGCAATAGAGGAGAACAAGGATAATATCCTTGGTGCTACAATCGTTGCGGTTGTGGCACGTCAGTTCTATCCTACACTCGAGGAACTCGATTCTGTAATTGCGAAGGTGAAATATGCCGGTGAAATGGTGCCTGTCAAAGTTGCCCGTGAAGGTCTTTTGAAGGCAGAAGCCACAAAAGAGGGCAAGATGTTTACCGATTTCAGTGGCTTTGCGTTGGATGGTGCAGCATCAAAATTGTCCGATTATGTAGGCAAGGGCAAATATGTCCTTGTAGATTTCTGGGCGAGCTGGTGCGGCCCCTGCAAGGGCGAAATACCAAACCTCATAGAGTTGCAGAACAAGTTCGGTGGCGACAAGTTTACTGTTCTTGGTGTAAACGTGTGGGACGAGGAGGCTAAATTCAAAGCAGCGCTTGCCGAGGAGGGTATCACATATCCGCAGATATACATACCTCGTGACAATAAAGACAATGCAACAGAACTCTATGGTATTCAGGGAATTCCGCAAATTATACTTTTTGCTCCCGACGGAACAATCGTTAAACGTAATCTCCGTGGCGATGCCATGAAGGCTTTCGTTGCCGAGCAGATGAAGTGAATTCATTCTACACAAATAAAAATCACCGCGGTTCCTGCGCAGGAACCGCGGTGATTTTGTTCTATCGGTCAACCATTAGGCAATGAATGTTACATACAGGTAATAACATGCAATGCCGATGGCTGTTATCATTGCGCTCTTTATTATTATGTGAAGCAGGTTTTTCATCTTGTTTGCATTTATGCCGATTAAACAAAAAAAGGGTGACTTTGGGGTCACCCTCCTTGTCTTTTCAATGCAATTATCCTTCGTGGATAGCCTCTGAAGGACAAACACTTGCACAACTACCGCAGTCGATGCACATGTCCGGGTTGATTGAATACTTTTCGCCCTCTGAAATTGCACCCTGTGGACACTCGTCGATACATGTACCGCAAGCAACGCAGTCATCTGAAATTACGTAAGCCATAGTTATTAGTATTAAATTGTATTATCCGCTACGAAGATAGTGCTTTTTGAAAATAAGCAAGTGCAGCGCAGGGGTATTTAACATTATTTTACATTTATTCCGTTTGCTTCAAAATTTTCTGCCGTTTTTGCAATAAGCGGGCTTTTGTTGCGTTATATGAAAGAATGAAAAGGAATTTACTTTACATAATAACATTGCTTCTCCTTCCGCTCGGTGTGGTGGCGCAGGAGCGTAAGGTGCAGAACAAACCATATATAGACTACCGTCGACTGCATTATGGCTTCTTTGTGGGTGTCCACATGCAGGATATGGAGTTTGCAAACAACGGCTTTGTTACAGAAAACGGCGAGTCGTGGTTTGCCGATATTCCGCAGTATAATCCGGGTTTCAGTGTAGGTGTGCTGGCCGACCTCCGTTTGGGCAACCATTTCTCGTTGCGCGCGATACCCACGATGCATTTCGGGCAAAACAGCATTGTGTTCCGCGAACAGAACAGCGGTGAAACCTCGCGGCAGCAGGTGAAGACAACGTATATATCCTTGCCTTTGCATCTTAAATATTCGGCCGAGCGTTTCAATAATTACCGCCCTTATATCACGGCCGGTGTCAGCCCTATGCTCAACCTTACAGTGAAGAAACAGAAACAGCTGTTGCTCAAGAAATTCGATTTTATGGTAGAGGTGGGAATGGGATGTGATTTCTATCTGCCGTTCTTCAAGCTCATCCCCGAGGTGAAGTTTGCTTTCAGCCTGCTCGATGTGCTTGAAAAAGAGCGTAAGGACCTGCTTGACGAGAATTATCTGAAATTTACCCAGTCGGTCGATAAGGTGGTGAGTAAGATGATAATCCTTTCCTTCTATTTTGAATGACAAAACTTGTTTTGTCATCGGCTTGTTTGGCAGCCACGCAGTTGGCGAAAAGTCAAACGAGCCAATGACGCCCTGTTGTCATCGGCTTGTTTGACAGCCAAAGGGCGCGCGATGCATAGATGTAGTTTATGCCGCGCTGGTGGCGAACAGTCAAACGAGCTCAATACCTGTTGTTATCTGTAGATTTCACTGTATTTACGGATAAAAAATGTACCTTTGTTTTACTATTAACAGTATATATGGATAGAAAAAATAAACTTATCTACGTGCATGGTTTTGCCTCATCGGGCAGCTCGGGCACTGTAATGACTTTGCGCCGTTATCTCACAAACTGGAGCGTTATTGCTCCCGACCTGCCTGTAGACCCCTTTGAGGCACTTGAATTGTTGCGACGTGTTGTTGCCGAGGAGAACCCCGATATTGTCGTTGGAACATCGATGGGTGGAATGTATACCCAACAGCTGTGGGGCGTGCCACGCATAGTTGTCAACCCCTCATTTGAAATGTCGCGTTCATTGCTCTTCGGCAAGATGGGGCGCAACAAATATATGTCCAAGCGCAAGGATGGTGCAACGGAATTCCGCATTGACAAGAGTGTGGTGGAGCGTTTCAAGGAGATGGAGAAAGGGCAGTTTGCAGGAATTACCGATAGTGAGAAGGAACTCGTTTTAGGGCTCTTCGGTGATAAAGACCCGGTAGTGCACTTCTATCCGCTCATGGCGGAACTTTATGGCGAGGAGCGCTGCCGCTGGTTCAGTGGTGAACATCGCCTTAACGATACGGTTGTGAAAAAGGTACTTATCCCTCTAATAGGTGAGCTTGTGCCAAAGAAATACGATGGTTATGTTTAATGTTGTTAACTTTGGCTGTTTGCTTGTGAAATGGTCGTTTTTTTTATAACTTTGCGTTCTATTTTGTAGAAATTGAACACGATAATAACGATACTTTCCCTGCTGTCCTTTATCGGCCCCGAGAGGGTCGATTCTGTTCTGTTGCCACGAATAGACATTGTGGCTCCTGTCAAGGTTACAGGCGATAAGGAAAAGGGGGCGTACTCGACAACGGTGGTTAGCTGTTCGACTCTCGAAGAGAGGCATGTGAACGGTGTAAAGGAACTCTCTTCTGTTGTTCCCAACTTCTATCAGCCCGATTACGGTTCCCGCATGACATCGTCGATATATGTGCGTGGTTTCGGTTCGCGCATCGACCAGCCTGCTGTGGGAATGAATATCGACGAAATTCCTCTGCTCAACAAGAATAACTACGATTTTGAACTTTTTGATATCGACCGCGTGCAGGTTATGCGTGGTGCGCAGAGCGCTCTTTATGGGAGAAATACCTCGGGCGGTGCAATAAATGTTTATACTCTCTCGCCATTGTCGTTCCAGGGCAAAAGGTTGGTTGTCGATTATGGAAATTGTAATAACTTGAGGCTGAAAGCATCGCATTATGCCTCTCCAAACAGCAGTTTCGGTTGGTCGGCCGGTCTTTTCTATGCCCACAGCGACGGCTATTTCATGAACCGTGAGCGTGGAGAAAAATGCGATGGAGGCGATAATGCAGCCATGCGCCTGCGTTTCCAGTGGTTGCCGGGAGAAGGGTGGAGCGTGGACAATTCATTCTCGGCCAGTTACGTTGACGAGGGTGGCTGGGCATACAGGGCCTATGACAGTGATAGCGGAGAACTTTCTCCGGTGGCATATAACGATGCCTGTTCCTATCGTCGCCTGAATATCTCCGAAGGCTTGGTCGTAAAGCGACATTTCAGCGATTTTGTGGTCAGTTCTCTCACCGGGTATGTGTACATGAACGACCGAATGCGTATAGACAACGATTTCTTGCCGCTCGACTATTTCTCGATGGGGCAGTACCAGAGGGAACACTCCTTTACACAGGAGTTCGTGGTAAAAACAAATAAAACAGGTGTTTTCAACTTTGTAGGTGGCCTGTTCGGTTTTTATAAGCATACCGCCATGGAGGCTCCTGTGCGCTTCAAACAGTACGGAATAGATAACCTCATTCTAAAGAATGCCAATGAGTATTATTATCACATGCTCGGCAAGGAACGTGAGCTGTCGTTCATGGAGAACAGTTTTGTAATCCATGATGATTTTACAATACCTGCATACGGCGCGGCTGCCTACCTCCAGGGCGAGGCAAAGTTCGGCGATTTTATATTCTCTGCCGGGTTGCGTGTCGCTTATGAGCGTTCTACAATGGATTATGACAGCCGTGCTCTTGTGCATTACAAGACATACAAGAACAGCAATGAATACACTCCTCTGCCGGTAGTCTTTACCGGAAACAAAAACACCGATGCTTTTGAGTTGTTGCCGGCTTTTTCAATATCCCTGAAAAGGGAGTGGGGTACTCTCTACGCTTCGGCGCGTAAGGGCTTCAAAGCCGGAGGTTTCAATACACAACTCTTCTCCGATATACTTCAAACGAAAATGACGGGTGCGCTAATAGGTAAGGAGCAGGCGGTGGATGCCTCTTCAACTGTGTACAGGCCCGAAACCAACTGGACCTATGAGCTGGGAGGCCATTTTTCGCCACTGTCATCGAATAATCTGAATATCTCGGCTACACTCTTTTATATCGATTGCCGTGACCAGCAGCTGACAGTATTCCCGAAAGGGATGAGTACCGGGCGCATGATGTCCAATGCCGGAAAATCATACAGCTACGGCGCTGAACTCGAAGTTGCATACAGTTTGGGGAATGTACTGCTTGAGGCCTCTTATGGCTACACCCATGCGAAGTTTATCGAATATATCAGCGGAAGTAATGATTACTCCCGCAACTATCTCCCTTTTGCTCCGCGCGAAACGGTTTCGGCCAATATCGCATACAAGTTGCCTGTGTCGCGCGAGTTTGCTCACCGGCTCTTGTTCTGTTTGGGTTGGAATGGTGTAGGCCGTATATACTGGAACGAGGAAAACTCTCTTTCACAGTCCTTCTATGGCACATGGCAAGCCTCGGTAGTGTGGGAAAAGGGCCATTTCGGTGCATCGCTGTGGGGGAAGAACCTTCTCGATGAGGAGTACAACACTTTCTATTTCCGCTCAATTGGCAACGACTTTTTTGCACAGGGCAAGCCCTTGCAGTTCGGAGTATCTTTGCATATAAATCTTTAATACATGATAATTATGAAGAAAACGATTTTCCTATCTCTGATTTCAGTTCTGGCGTTTTTCGTTTCGTGTTCCGACGATTCAAACAGCCCCGAAGTCTATGAAAATACATTCAAAGGAACACTCTTGTATAAAGGTGCGGAATTGAACAGCGATGCCGAGTGCGGTGTGCACATTATCGACAATGTCGCTACAGTTACTCTCTATGGTGTTTCATTTGCCCCCGCAATGCCGGCAATGGATATTGTAATAGAAGGGCTTTCGTGTGCAAAGAGTGCCGATGGTTATGTGATTACGGGAACAGATGTGTTGCCCTCTGTTGCAGGCAGGCCTGTTGAGGCTTATGCTATGAGCGAGGTTACGGCAAGAGTGTCCGGTGATACATTCGTGCTCAACTGCGAGACTGCAAGGGGTGCTATCGGGTTCGATACCTCGTTGTCTGTTGTAACCCTTGGCAATAAGAGCTTCAGGGGCAACCTCGTTGTCGGTGATTTTATAAAAGAGTCTACGGTGAGTGTCGGGTTCGACGAAGCAAACTCGGTAGTGACAATGGTGATAAAAGATGCCAAGTTTGCCGAGAATATGCCGTTGACTATAGATATTACACTCAAGGATATGCCTTTTGCAGTGGGCGATGCAGTGACATTCTCTGCCATAGATATTGTGCCATACATAAATGCCGAGCCCGAGCCGTCGGTTTCCTACACCTTTGCGTCTGTTGAAGGCACAATGGCGGGCGATGCTTTGGTCTTTACCGCAAAGATGTCGGAAAGCCTTGCTCCCTATGTGGCCGGCAAGGTATTTGAGTTTGAAGGAGAGTTGGTAACAGAATAGTTTAAGAAGCGCTCAAGAGCATAGACCTTTCAAGGATTGCCACCGAAAGCAACAATATGCTCAACGGTTTCCGTGAGGGGTTGAATAGAATGTAAAAAAAAGAATTGGAATGAAAAATTTTATAGCAATTGTTGCATTGCTTTGCCTATGCGCATTCTCCCAGGTGCAGGCAAAGGTGTATAAACCCGAAGATGTGCCGCTTGTGCATCTTCAGGACCGTACACGTTATGTCAGCAACCCCGATAAAATATTGTCGCAACAGGTGGTGGCTTCGATAGACAGCATATTCTTTGCTCTTGAACAGAAGACCGGTATTCAGGTTCTTGTGGCAGTAGTCGGTGATATCGAGGGCGGCGATTGCTTTGAATTTGCGCACACTCTCGGTCAAAAGGCCGGTGTGGGGCAAAAAGAGAGGGATAATGGTCTTGTGGTTCTGCTCTCGACAGGTGAACGGTGCATACAGTTCGCTACCGGTTACGGGCTCGAAGGTGTATTGCCCGATGCTATCTGCAAGCGCATCCAGAACCGTTATATGGTCGACTATTTTGCTGCCGACAACTGGGATAAAGGCATGCTTGAGGGAATGAAGGCGGTCGGCGGTTACCTCGACGGCTCAATGGAAAATATACCCGATGAAGAAGACGATACAGCAATAATTGTGTTTGTTATTGTACTGTTTACGTTGGGTTTCGGAATTATGGTTCTTGCCGTGTGGATGAACAACCGTTGCCCTAAATGCGGCAAGCGTAATATCCAGCGCGTGAATTCACATATTGTGGAGCGTAGCAACGGGTATATTGTCCGCGACACTACATACAGGTGCATATATTGCGGGCATCAGTTCAAGCGCCGTACAAAATCGGTCGACTCCAACTATCGTGGCCCTCGTGGAGGGGTAATCATAGGCGGTGGCGGCTTCGGCGGTGGCGGTTTCAGCGGCGGA
>JAUNQV010000064.1 GCA_030535995.1 Bacteroidales bacterium | reverse complement strand
ATTGCTGTGTCGCCCATTATAGTTTCGGGACGGGTAGTGGCAACGACTGCATAGCGACGTCCTTCGGCATCGCGGTGTAGTATCTGGTGCTTTACAGTCGGGTCGAATGCAT
Organism: Bacteroidales bacterium; assembly: GCA_030535995.1. Taxonomy (GTDB): domain Bacteria; phylum Bacteroidota; class Bacteroidia; order Bacteroidales; family Bacteroidaceae; genus HGM04593. The sequence continues at coordinate 12,049 of JAUNQV010000064.1, read as the reverse complement.
CTGCTGCATTGAGGGTAACTGCGCCCTCCTCTTCACCGTCGGTGCAGCCTGCCGGCTCGTCTACATAATACTTCAGGTAATAGAGCTTGCTCTTCTCCTCTTTGTATATGACCTCCTCGTTGCTCAACGCTGTCTGGGCCTTGGGGTCCCAGTTTACCATGCGCAGGCCACGGTATATAAGCCCTTTGTTGTAGAGGTCGCAGAAAACCTTTATTACACTTTTGCTGCGTACCTCGTCCATCGTAAACGATGTACGGTCCCAGTCGCACGATGCTCCAAGCTTGCGAAGTTGTTTGAGAATTATGCCACCGTGCTCGTCGGTCCACTCCCAAGCATGCTTGAGGAACTCCTCACGTGTGAGGTCGCTCTTCTTTATTCCTTGCTCTGCAAGTTTCTTTACAACCTTTGCTTCGGTTGCAATTGAGGCATGGTCGGTACCCGGCACCCAGCATGCATTCTTTCCCTGCATGCGGGCGTGGCGTACAAGTATGTCCTGGATTGTATTGTTGAGCATGTGTCCCATGTGCAATACGCCTGTTACGTTTGGTGGGGGTATTACAATGGTATATGGTTCTCTTTCATCGGGCTCCGAATGGAAAAGGTTGTTCTTCAACCAATATTCGTACCATTTCTCTTCAACCTCTGCGGGTATGTAAGTGCTTGATAAGCTCATAATATTTATATGTTTTTTGTTTTTAAACGCAATTATTCCAAATTAACCTAACTGCAAAGATAGTTCTTATTTTTTAATTATTTACCTTTGCATAAAAAATAAACAAGATTTATGCATAGCAGAGAAGAAATTTTAGAGGCTTTCGGACGTTTTCTCGATGTTCTTGATGAGTTGCGTGAGAAATGTCCTTGGGATCGCAAGCAGACAAACCATAGCCTGCGCCCGAATACCATTGAGGAGTGTTTTGAACTTTGTGACGCGCTCATTGCCGACGACACACAGAATATATGCAAGGAGTTGGGCGATGTTCTTTTGCACGTTGCATTCTATGCGAAGATTGCAAGTGAGAAAAGGCTGTTCGATATGAAGGATGTATGTGACCGTTTGTGCGATAAGCTCATTTACCGTCATCCACATGTCTTTGGCGATACTGTTGCCGAAACGGCCGGTGAGGTGTGCAAGAACTGGGAACAGTTGAAGATGACCGAAAAGGATGGCAATAAGAGTATTTTGAGCGGCGTCCCGGTTTCAATGCCGTCGCTTATAAAGGCTTATCGCATGCAGGAGAAGGCTGCCAATGTGGGGTTCGACTGGGAGAAGAAAGAGGATGTCTGGGCGAAGGTGCGCGAGGAGATAGCCGAGGTTGAAACCGAAATGGGTTCGGGCAACAAAGGTGCAATGGAAAAGGAGTTCGGCGACCTTCTTTTCAGTCTTGTCAATGCTGCGCGCCTTTATGGAATAAACCCGGACAATGCTTTGGAGATGACAAATGCGAAGTTCCGTAACCGTTTCAATTATGTTGAGGAGATGTCGATAGGCAAGGGCCGGAACTTGAAAGATATGACTCTGGGCGAAATGGATGCGTTGTGGAACGAGGCTAAAGCAAAAGGGTTGTAAGTGTAATATCAAAGCAAAAAAAGATGAGTTGTGCTCATCTTTTTTTGTTTTGATTACCCCTCTTTTCGTGGTTGCGTGTCATCTTTTTCATCAGTTCGCGTTGGAACTGCCACTCGGCACGCTGTATCTCCAGCAGCTTGCATGAGGATACTGCTTCGAGGTATTTTTTTATGTACTCTTTTTCGAGTGTGGCAATCTCAATTTTTGCATCGGCCATGCTGTTTACATATTCGTGGCACTGCTCTTCGGTCATCTTCTCGCCACGTTTGCGGCTTATCTTCTTGCGGGCATTATGCTCAATCTCGAACTTCTTCTTTTGGAATTCGAAGAAAAGGGGAAAATATGCATCGGCCTCGGCTTGTGACAGTTTGGCCTTGTTTGTTATGAATTCTCTCTGCTTGGCCTGGAACTCCTCGGGTGAGAAGTGTCTCTTGCGGCGTTCTCCATCTCTCTTTTCTTGTGCTGCAAGGCTGGTAAAACTCAATGTCAGCAGCAAAAATGCAAATAGTCTGGTATTCATATTTAATCGAAATTGGTATCAGTTATGAAACAAAAGAATGTGTAGTCGTCAATAGGGTAGCTCGACAGCATGTTGTCTATGAATTCGTTGTCAATAGGCTCGTTGCCGTTCTCTTCCATGGCTATTGACCGGTTCTCTTCAGTGGTGCCGCCGGTAAAGAGGCTCTCGGTTACATTGGCTCCAAGTAGCAGAAGTATGGCTATAGTTGCGGCATATCCCAAGGTTTTTGCCCATAGCCCTATCGCGCGCTTCTTTGCCGGAGCGACAGAGGTTTTTACCGTTGCTTCGAGTATCCTTGTGTCGAGGTTGTCGAAGTATCCTTCAGGGGTCTTGAAGTTGTTCCTGTTTCTGTACTCTTCTATCTTCATTGTTTTATAGTTCTCTTTATTTTGATGCGGTATGTTGCAAATGGTTTAATCGTTCTCTTCCAAAAAGCTCTCGATTTTCTTGACTGCGATGTGGTATGAGGTCTTCAAGGCTCCAACGCTTGTGTCGAGAATTTCGGACATCTGTTCATACTTCATCCCTTCGAAATATTTCATATTGAATGTTATACGCTGTTTGTGCGGAAGCCGTGCTATGGCTTCCTGAAAAAGAGCATCGGCTCTCTCTCCGTTGAAGTATGTGTCGCTCTCTATCTGGTTGGCAATGCTTCCCTCGGGGCTGTTTAATGATATTGTGTCGTTGTGTCTTTTGTCAAGGAAAGAGAGTGTCTCGTTTATGGCAATACGGTAGAGCCAGGTGAGAATTTGTGAGTCGCCACGGAATTTATCAATGTTTTTCCATGCTTTTATGAATGTCTCCTGTACCAGGTCGTCGGTGTCGTCGTGCGACAGCACCATGCGACGTATAAGCCAGTATATCTGGCGGCTGTGTTGCTTTACAACAAGAGAAAAGGCATTGGCCCTGAGTCGTTCGTCATGGAGCTGTGCCAAAATTGTCTCTTCGTTGTATTTGTTTTGTGCCACTATGCTGTACTCTTATTTTATTAAGATGGCTTTCGGGAGAAAAGGTTTAAATCATATTCTGAAAATGGCACCTTCGGTTGCGCAGTAGCTATCGGGGAATATGGCCCGCGCCTCTTCGAGCAATATCTGTTCATCATCGTAACGCGATGAATAATGCCCTATTACAAGTTTTTTTGCTTCGGCTTCTTTTGCTATTGTTGCAGCTTGCCGTGCTGTGCTGTGGTGGGTGATGGCTGCGCGCTCTTTCTCGCTTTCGGCAAATGTGGCCTCATGGTACAAAAGGTCTACTCCCTTTATGTAGCTGTTGTTGCCGGGGCAGGGTAGAGTGTCGCTGCAATATGCATAGCTGCGCGAGGGGTCGGCCTCGCGTGTCAGTCGGGAATTGGGTATTAGGTCGCCTTCGGGTGTTGTGAAGTCGGCTCCCTCCTTTATCGATTGCCGCATGTATGCCGGTATGTTGTATATGTTGGCGACATCGCCGAGAAGGTGGCGTTTTTTGGGCTTCTCCTTAAAGAGGAAACCGCAGCATGGAATTCTGTGGGCAAGCGGCAGCGATTCTACCGTAATGGTGTTGTCCTCGAAAATAACAGCGTGCTTGCCTGCGTCTATACTGTGGAAGAATATCGGGTACTTTATCTCTTTGCAGAAGTATTTGAGTTGCGGCTCCATTATTCTCTCCAACATCGGGTCGGCATATATGTGTAATGGGGCTGTGCGCCCTAAGAGGCTGAATGTGGATATGAGTCCTATGAGCCCGAAGCAGTGGTCGCCGTGCAGGTGTGAGATGAATATGTGGTTGATGAACGAGAAGTGTATGTGTCCGCGACGCAACTGCAGTTGTGTGCCTTCTCCACAGTCTATCATGAATTGTTTGTTTCCAATCCTTATAACCTGTGAGCTTGCGTTGTGCCGTGTAGTGGGGAGTGCCGAGCCGCATCCCAGTATATGTACTTCAAATGGTTCCATGCGGTGGCAAATTTAAGGATTGCTTGGAGATAATGCAAGCGTGGATGTATAAAAAATCAAAGCTACCTTTAAGGGTAGCTTTGATTGATATGTTGAATAACTTTAATTATTCGCCAGCCTCGAGCTTGCTCTTGAGTGCTGCAAGAGCGTCGATATCGCCGAGAGTTGTAGAAGCTGCCTGGTTCTGGATAGCAGGAACTGCCTCCTCGGTAGCCTTCTTGCTCTTGCGAGCTGCTGCAGCTGCCTTCTTCTCTGCCTTCTCCTCTTCTTTAGCAGCATCTTCAAATATGCGGCTGTGTGAAAGGATGATTCTCTTTGCCTCCTTGTTGAACTCGATTACCTTGAACTGGAGTTTCTCGTCAGCAGCAGCCTGTGTGCCGTCCTCCTTAACAAGGTGCTTTGGAGTAGCGAAGCCCTCAACACCGTAGGGGAGAGATACTACTGCACCCTTGTCGATGAGCTCTGTGATAACACCTTCGTGGATAGAACCTACTGTGAATACTGTCTCGAATACATCCCAAGGATTCTCCTCAAGCTGCTTGTGACCAAGGCTCAAACGGCGGTTCTCCTTGTCGATCTCAAGAACCTGAACGTCGATAGCCTCACCAATCTGTGTGAACTCTGATGGGTGCTTAACCTTCTTTGTCCAAGAGAGGTCGCTGATGTGGATAAGACCGTCTACGCCCTCTTCAATCTCAACGAAGATACCGAAGTTGGTGAAGTTGCGAACCTTTGCAGTGTGCTTTGAACCAACAGGGTATTTCTCTTCGATGTTTGTCCAAGGATCTTCCTTGAGCTGCTTGATACCGAGTGACATCTTGCGCTCGTCGCGGTCGAGTGTGAGGATAACTGCCTCTACCTCTTCGCCAACTTTCATGAAGTCCTGAGCTGAACGCAGGTGCTGGTTCCAAGACATCTCTGAAACGTGGATAAGACCCTCAACGCCGGGAGCTATCTCGATGAATGCACCATAGTCGGCCATAACGACTACCTTACCCTTAACTACATCGCCAACCTTGAGGTCTGCATCGATTGCATCCCATGGGTGTGGAGTGAGCTGCTTCAAGCCGAGAGCGATGCGCTTCTTCTCGTCATCGAAGTCAAGGATAACTACATTAATCTTCTGGTCGAGAGCTACAACCTCTGTAGGATCGTTTACGCGGCCCCAAGAGAGGTCTGTGATGTGGATAAGACCGTCAACACCGCCAAGGTCGATGAATACACCGTAAGATGTGATGTTCTTGACAGTACCCTCAAGTACCTGACCCTTCTCAAGTGTGCTGATGATCTTCTTCTTCTGCTCCTCAAGCTCGGCCTCGATGAGAGCCTTGTGAGAAACGACAACATTCTTGAATTCCTGATTGATCTTAACGATTTTGAAGTCCTCGGTCTGGCCAACGTATGCATCGTAGTCACGGATAGGCTTAACGTCGATCTGTGAACCCGGCAAGAATGCCTCAATACCGAATACATCTACAATCATACCGCCCTTTGTACGGCACTTGATGTAGCCACGTACAACTGCCTGCTCTTCCATAGCCTTGTTTACAAGCTCCCAAGAACGGCTTGCGCGTGCTTTTTTGTGTGAAAGGTTCAACTGGCCTTTCTTGTCCTCGAGGTTCTCGATATAAACCTCTACCTGGTCACCTACCTTGAGCTCGGGGTTGTAACGGAACTCGCTGATAGGAATGATAGCGTCCTGTTTGTAGTTGATGTCTACAATAACCTCACGCTTGTTGATACCGATAACAGTACCATTTACTACTTCGCGGCTTGATACCTTGTTGAGGGTATTGCCATAAGCTTTCTCAAGCTCGTCGTGTGAGAGACCAGAGATGTTCTCTCCTTTTGCGTACTCATCCCAATTGAAATCGGGTGTACCTGTTAGAATTTCGCTCATAATTTTTTAAAAGTTAATGAGTTAGACATTATGTTGATAGAATTCGGGCGCAAAGATACAAAAAAAATGCCGAATAACATCATTTTGGTTGAATAATTTTATATTTGAGATAAATTGCGAAGATAGATGCAAAGATATTCTTTGGGGCGGCGAGCCGCACTCCTTTGTAAACCTAAAGGTTCAGTCGTCGCAAACGACGCTTTTTCGTCGTCGCTTTGAAAAATATTCAAGCAAGCTTGATATTTCTCGCTCGTTTGTTTATATCTTTGCAGAAAAGGACATTATGTATTTGCACAATACATTGTTCTGTTTGTTATTGTAATATATTATAATATAAATAAGGAGATAATTATGGAGTATCTTGCATCATTCAGTTCTGTTGAGTTCTTGAGTGCTTTCATTGTGTTGTTCGCAGTCATTGACCCTATAGGTATTATGCCTATCGTGCTCTCTATCCGCGATAAGGGAAAGAATATCCATTCGGGTAAGGCGGTGCTTTATTCGTTCAGCCTCATGTTCCTTTTCTTTTTCCTTGGCGACTGGATACTGAACCTCTTTGGTGTGGATATAAACTCTTTTGCCGTTGCAGGTGCTATCGTTATTTTTCTTATGGCCATTGAAATGGTGCTCGATATCGAAATCTTCAAGGACTCTTCAATTGCTGCGAACGATGCAACAATGGTGCCTTTGGTGTTTCCTTTGCTTGCCGGAGCCGGCTCGTTTACTACACTGCTGTCACTGAAAGCTGAATATGCTTCGGTGAATATCCTTGCAGCTCTGTTGCTGAATGCTGCTGTGGTATTTGTGATGTTGAGCGCAACTGCTTTTCTTCAAAGGGCGCTTGGAAAGGGTGGTATCTACTTCACACGAAAGTTCTTCGGCATTATTCTTCTTGCTATTTCGGTGAAGTTGTTTACATCTAATCTCTCCTATCTTATAGGCCAGATTTCTGCTACTGTAGAATAACTTCGGACAATCATGAGGCTGACTAAAAAGGCTCTTTTGTTGTTACGCTTGCCCGAAAAATACTCATTTACGTTTAGTAAATTAACCCACTAAGTGGCTTTTCCTCCTCGTAGCTCGGCATAGAATACAAGCATTCTCTGCTCTCGCATTACAGCGTCGGTTGCGTTTTTTCGGGCTTCGCAAGCCTAAAAATAGCTCTTTTTATCCAACCTCCCTACCAAAGATGGTGGCCCATTTTACTTTTGGGTCACCATCATTTTATCTGTCCAATCCGGCCGGTATCAATAGTATTTTTTCATTCCGGCCGTCTCGGCGGTCTTTAGTGTGCCGTCCTCATCGGCATAAATGAAATATGCTTCTATGTTTTTCTCGTTGCTGCAGAACTCTATTGCTTTGTCGAGCCCCATAACCATGAATGCTGTTGCGTATGCATCGGCAATGGCGCAGTTGTCGGCTATAACTGTTGCCGAAAGGAGGGAGTGTTGTACCGGGTATCCTGTTCTCGGGTCTATTGTGTGGGCAATTTTCTTGCCGTTCTCGATGCGGAAGTTCCGGTAGTTGCCCGAGGTGGCCATGCCTTTGCCGCTAATGGTTATAACCTTCTGTAAACCATTCTCGCTGCCACTGTTGTTGTCGGTAGGCTTGCTTATACCTATGCTCCATGCCTGCCCTTTGCTGTTGTGTCCTCTGGTGACAATCTCTCCGCCGATTTCAACCATGAAATTTTCTACACCGTGGCTTTCAAGCATCTCTGCTACAGCGTCGCAACCGTATCCTTTGGCTATTGCGCTGCAGTCGAGCATTGTTTCGGGGTGTTGCTTTATTATGTTGCCATCGACAAGTTCTACAGTGCTGAAGCCTATGAAGCGGCGGAGTGAGTCTATGGTGCTCTTGTCTACCGGTGTACCTTGCTTGAAGCCGAACCCCCACGCGTTTACCAGTGGAGCCACTGTTATGTCGAATGCTCCGCCTGTCTTGCGGGAAATCTCTTGTGCGAGGGTAAATACCTTCAGGAACATCCTGTCGGGCAGGGTGTCGCGGTTGTTGTTTATTGCGCTTATTATCGAATTCCTGTTGAAAGGAGATAGTGAGTTGTCGACATCCTGCAGCTTGGCCTTGATGTGGGTGTGCAGGTCTTTGTCGGCACAGTATGTTATGCTGTAGAAGGTGCCGAAGACCTTGCCTTTATTGCTGATGTATGTTTCTGTCTTTTTCTCCTCCTTGCTGTTCTTCTCCTTATAGCTATTCCTAATTACATATGCAGTGCCTGCCATAAGGAATATAAGGAATAGTATTTTCCATATATTAAGTCTGTTGCTCATGTTCTCTTATTTTTTTATTTGAACGGGATTTCGTATATGAGGCTGTAGGTGCCACCGAAGCAGGTGCTTTTGTTTGCTCCGTAGCCGGGTATGTACCACATGTTCGAGTTGGGGCCTTTTTCCTGGTTTATCCTTACTTTGTATCGTATGCTCCATCCCATGTGAAATCCTTTGGCTATCTTTACTTTAATTCCGGCTCCAATCTCGGCCCATGAGCACGAACCGTCAACATCGGAGAGTGCAGGCGAGGCTTGTCCACCCCAAACCGGGTCGGTGATGGGCGGGGTGTTGACATCGTATTTGAAATTGCTCCATGCGAAGCGTGCAAGGCCGTATATGTAGTGGTCGGGGTCGGGCTTCTCTTCGTTTGTGAAGAAATTGTAGTTTATGCCTACACGGTAGTATGGGGCTTTAGCCTTGTAATGTATAAGGGTTGTTTCATCGGTTGTGTCGCACCATCCGAGTCCTGCTTCGAAAATCGGGTATATCCGGTTCCCTAAATTGGCCTCTATGGCAAGTTCGGCGCTTGTGTAGTCGTCGAGCAGTGAGTATGCGAAGCCGAAGAGGTCGGCCGAGACTCCAATTCCGTTGAATGAGAGGTCGATGCTTTTGCTTGTCTCACTCTTCTCTTGGGCATGCATTGTTGCAGGCACAAGCAGCAGGCTACTTAATAAGATAGAGCTTAATATTCTCATTGTAGTCGAAATTTACATAATCGTTGATTATTCTGGCAGAATCTATGAAGTTGTGCGTGTGATGCAACGAAAGTATCTTGTGGTACATTACCGTGCCACACTCCATCGATACATAATAGGGTATATTCTCGTGCTCAACATAGATAGTGTCTTTTATGTTGTTCTCGTATGAGAAAATGGTTGTGTCGCATGTGTGGGTGTAGCTCATGGGCAACTTTATGCTGCTGGCATCGCTTATGTGGTTTATTACTATTGAATCTCTGCCGTTTATCATCATGGAAACGGTGAGTGTCTGCGGAAACGCCAACGTCTCTTCAATCCCGGCTTCGTTTATGTTGTAGAAACCTATTCTGTTGTATGCGGTATTTTCGAGACTGCAGTCGTATCCGTTGTCGCATGCGCCGCCTATCAGCGTGGTGCATGCAATTAGTGTTGCAGATAATATGCGGTAAAAGGTTTTCATTCTATTATATCTCTTTTGATATGTTGTAACGGTTCCTCTCCTGCGATGTGCGGCTTATGAGCTCGGCAATGAAACCTGTGAGGAAAAGTTGTGTGCCAAGTATCATCAATACAAGTGAAATGTAGAAGTATGGCGAGTCGGTGACGAGGCGGCTTGCCTCACCGTTGGCAAGTGCATAGAGTTTCATGCCTCCTACAACTATTGCTGCGATAAATCCCAGGAAGAACATCAATGAACCCCAAAGACCGAATATATGCATTGGGCGGTTGCTGAACTTTGAAAGGAACCAAAGTGACATGAGGTCAAGGTAGCCGTGGAAGAAGCGGCTTATTCCGAATTTGCTCTTGCCGTATTTTCTTGCCTGGTGGTGAACGACAAGTTCACCGATTTTGCTGTATCCGGCATTTTTTGCCAGGTAGGGTATGTAGCGGTGCATGTCGCCGTATACCTCGATGTTCTTTACCACTTCATTCTTGTACGATTTCAGTCCGCAGTTGAAGTCGTGCAGGTTCTTCACTCCCGACACGCATCTTGCTGTGGCGTTGAAGAGTTTTGTGGGGATTGTCTTGCTCAATGGGTCGTAGCGCTTTTTCTTGTAGCCCGAAACGAGGTCGTAATCCTCCTCGACAATCATTTTGTACAATGCCGGAATTTCATCAGGGCTGTCCTGCAGGTCGGCATCCATCGTTATCACTACATCGCCTTTTGCACGTTCGAAACCGCAGTATAGCGCCGGTGACTTTCCGTAGTTGCGGCGGAACTTTATTCCGTGTATATTGTTGTTCTCCTGTTTCAGCTTTTCTATAACCTCCCATGAATTGTCGGTACTGCCATCGTTTATGAATATTATCTCATAACTGTATTTGTTGGCATCCATTACCCGCTCAATCCATCTGGTGAGTTCGGGGAGAGACTCGGCTTCGTTGTACAAAGGTATTATGACTGAAATGTCCATATTTTTGTTACTTATTGTTTTTACGTACGAAAATTGCAATCAGGAATGGCAGGAAACAGCTGTTTGATATACAACTGTTCAATATTGTCCAGGTGAAGCCGATAGGTGTGGTTCTTGAAAACTCCTCCATGGTTATCTGGAACTGCTGTTTCATTGCTTCGGGCAAGCCGGGAGTGTTCATGCTTTCTGTGAGCATCTTCTGTATCGATTGGAAAAATGCTCCTCCGTCGACGAACTTGAAGTATAGGAAGGTAATGAACGCGCAGAAGATACTTGCAAAAATGTACATGTAGAATGTGAAACCCCATGCTTGCATGTAGCTCATGGTGTTGTTGCACTCTGTCCTGCGGTATTTTATGGCGAGCAGTGCTGCAATTACCGGCGAGCCCATGAATAGTGTCATGCTGGTAAACAGCATGAGCAGGTCGTCTGTCCCTATGAATAGGAGCAGAAACATAATACTCCACACAATGCCCAACATGGTGCCTTGCTGCATTGCTCCCTGGTAGAAACTTTTTCTGTTATCTTCGGCTTTCATTTATCTTTTAAGTATCAATTCTTCCGGCCATAGGCCTTGACCTTGCCTATTATATGTAATAATACGGTATTTAAAGAGCAAATATACAACATTTAAATAAAATAATATTGTTTTATGGGCTGTAAAATTCCATTCCTTTACTTTAAGGCACATTGTTTTTAGCTTTTGCGGTAAAATGATTATCTTCGTAAAAGATAATTGTTATTATGAAAGCTATGATTTTTGCGGCGGGGCTTGGTACGCGTCTGAAGCCCTTGACCGATACTCTTCCAAAGGCGCTGGTTCCTGTCTGTGGCACTCCGCTAATTGAGCATGTTGCCCGTAAGTTGCTTGCAAGTGGTATAACGGAGGCTGTTGTCAATATACATTACTTTGCCGATAAGGTAGAGCAATGGGTCAATGGGCAGTCTTGGGTTGTAACAGATAAAAGTGAAAAAGCAGAAGGGAAAATGCTCATTGAGATAAGTGATGAACGTAATCTGTTGCTTGAGACCGGCGGAGCAGTGCTGCATGCGCGCAAATATCTTGAGGGTTGCGGGCGTTTCCTCATTCACAATGTCGATATTCTGTCGAACTGCGATATCTGTTGGTTCGAAAAGCAGGTAAAAGAGGATGCTCTTGCAACATTGCTTGTGAGTGAGCGCAAGACAACACGTTTCCTTTTGTTCAACCCTGAAACACTGCGTCTTGTCGGGTGGATGAATACCGATAGCGGTGATTATCATGTGGTTTCCGAAGGTCTTGTTCCGGCGCAGTGCAGGGCTTTGGCTTTCTCTGGAATACACATTTTGAGCGATAGGGTGCCGGAGCTTATGCAGGAGTATGTTGAGGAGAAAGGGCTTCCTGTAGACGAGGTGAGAGGCACACGTTTCCCGATAATGAATTTCTACATGTGGCTGGCTGCAAGGTATCCTGTCTATGGCGTTGTTGCCGATAATCTTGAATTCATTGATGTAGGTAAGCTCGATGCTCTTAAACCGGCAGAGGAGTTTGTAAAGAGAGGTGTTTAGTTGGCTCATTAGCAAAAAGGTGTGTTTTTTTATGATTGCAATGCAAAATATTTTTGTTGCGCTCACTTACCCGAGCCTTTATCGGTGACGGATATTTGAAAAGTTGTATAGCAATGGTAATTTAAAAAAAGAAAACCGGCACTGTCAAAATCACAATTCAATGCCGGTGGAATTCA
>JAUNQV010000063.1 GCA_030535995.1 Bacteroidales bacterium | reverse complement strand
GCTCTTTTTGCTCTTGCTGCTGCAGTGGCATGGGGGTGGGCTTATCCGTTGATAAAACTCGGGTTCGGCGAGTTCGGTATTCAGGGGAGCATGACAGGGAGTAAAATGCTCTTTGCCGGTATCAGATTTATGGTTTCCGGTGCTATAATTCTGCTCATTGCACATTTTGCCGGCCGAAGGTTCGCTGTTTCGGGAGGGGGCGGTTGGTTGTATCTGCTGGCTTATGCACTGCTGAATACAACAATACATTATGCATGTTTCTATATAGGCCTCTCCAATAGCCAAGGTGCCAGGGCTGCAATCCTCAACTCTTTGGGGGTATTCATGCTGGTTATACTTGCGTGTGCGTTCTTCAAGAGCGACAGGCTTACTGTCTCAAAGGTTTTAGGCTGTGTGGTCGGTTTTGCCGGAGTGCTGGCATTGAATATCGGTGGTGGCGATAGCGGCGGTTTTACATTCATGGGCGATGGAATGATTATTCTCAATGCTCTCTGTTCGGCTTTTGCCGGCCTTATGACGCGTGGGTTAGGCAAGCGCGTGGATGTGTTTGTGGGTACCGGTTACTGTCTTGCGCTGGGTGGCCTGCTACTTGCTCTTCCGGCATTGGCAATGGGGGCTCTTCTGCCTCGTGTAACACTGTGGGGTTGCTTTATACTATTGCTCTTGATAGGAATTTCTACCCTTGGATTTACTCTCTATAACAAATTGTTGAGCTGTAATCCGGTAGGCAAGGTGGCTATATTCAACTCGCTTATTCCGGTTGTGGGAGCTGTGACCTCCTGTCTGTGTCTCGGTGAACCGTTTTACAATAAATATATACTTGCAGCCGGGTTGGCTATGGCCGGTATTTACATTATAAATAAAACGAAAAAGTAGTGTTGCAATGAACAATATACAAAAGATTGCTATAGCGGAGTACGATTATCCGCTTCCCGATGAAAGGATTGCCCGTTATCCTCTTGAACAGCGTGACTGTTCTAAATTGCTTTTATATAAAAGCGGCAATGTGGGCGAGGATGTGTTCTCTAATTTGCCCTCTTATATTCCTTCCGGTTCTCTCATGGTGTTCAATAATACAAAGGTAATTCAAGCACGTCTTCGCTTTCGAAAAGAAACAGGTGCACAGATAGAGGTATTTTGCCTTGAACCCGATGAACCGGCCGATTATCAGCAGATATTTCAAGAGACACAGAGCTGTGTGTGGCAATGCCTTGTAGGGAATTCCAACCGCTGGAAGGGTGGTGAGTTGTCGCAAACGATAACAGTTGCCGGCAAGGAGGTGTTGTTGAAGGTGGAAAGGGTGAGCTCTGCTGCTGCGGTGAACAGGGTGCGTTTCAGCTGGAACGGAGGTGTTGCTTTTGCCGAACTTCTTGAGGCTGCCGGAGAGTTACCCATTCCGCCTTATCTTAACCGCAGAACCGAGGAAAATGACAAGAAAACTTACCAGACTGTCTATTCGAAAGTGCAGGGGTCTGTTGCCGCTCCAACAGCGGGGCTTCACTTTACTCCTGCAGTGCTTGGTAAACTGGCAGAGCATGGTGTGGAGTGCTGCGAGGTTACATTACATGTGGGCGCAGGAACATTCAAGCCTGTAAAGAGTGAACTCATTGCCGACCATGCGATGCACGAAGAATATATTGAGGTGAAAAGGGAGCTTATCGCTAAACTTGTTGATGCCGGTGGTTCTGCAGTGGCTGTAGGTACCACTTCGGTACGTACGCTTGAGAGTCTCTATTTCCTGGGTGAAATGGTGGCTGAAAATCCCGGAATATCTCCCGACGAACTGCATGTGGGTCAGTGGACACCATACGGGAGAGTGCATGAGTTAAGTACCGTGGATGCAATGCAGGCGCTTCTCGATTGGCTCGACAGGAACGGTGCATGCAAACTGCATGCCCACACGCAGATAATGATTGCTCCCGGTTACAAGTTCAGGGTGGTGAAGGCTATTGTAACGAATTTTCATCAACCGAAAAGCACTCTGCTGTTGCTCGTCTCTGCTTTCATAGGAGGTGACTGGCGCAAGGTGTATGATTATGCACTTGAAAACGGGTTCCGTTTCTTGAGTTATGGCGACAGTTCGTTATTGGTACCTTGAATTAGATAATTATGATAGTTGTATTTGAAAATATTGCATATATACTTGATGCCGGGAAAAAAACGGCAACGGTTACGAAAAATCCCGGAGGTTACAGTGGCCGGGTTGTCATTCCTGATAGCATAGAGCATGAAGGTGAGGTGTATATTGTAACAGATATTCTCGATGAGGCTTTTGCCGGTTGTGTTTCTCTTTCGGCCGTAGAACTTGGAAGTAACGTGGAAAGTGTTGGCATAAGTGCCTTTGAGGGGTGCCTGTGCTTGGAAAATGTAAAATTTTCTTCAGCCCTGCATGTTGTGGGGGTGAATGCTTTTAAAGGGTGTTGTTCGCTTGTGGAGCTCTCATTGCCGTTAAATCTTATAGTCATCGGCAAGGGGGCTTTTGCTGGTTGTACGGCTCTTGAGAAGGTGGTGCTTCCTGCAAATCTCATAAATATTGAACCTTCTCTTTTTGATGGATGTACCGCGCTGGAGAGTATAGCCATTGGCGAAATGGTTGAGAGCATCGGGGAGTATGCGTTCTGTGGCTGCTCGTCGCTGACGGTTGTCGCTTTTCCATCGGGGCTTGTTTCCATCGAGGGCTGGGCTTTCCGTGATTGTATTTCGCTTTCTAAAGTAGAACTCCCGCAGTCGTTGGTGTCGATTAAGAAAGGTGCTTTCTGGGGTTGTTCTTCTCTCACAGAATTTGAACTGCCCTCCGGTGTGAATATGCTCGACCAAGGTGTGCTTGCCGGTTGTACGGGGTTGCGTAGTGTAAAGTTGCACGATGGTGTGTTGAGTATTGGTTATGGAGCTTTTTATAACTGTGGCGTGATAGAGAGTATAACCTTGCCGTTCTCTGTTGTGAGCGTGGGTGAGCAGGCTTTCCGCAGTTGTGCTTCGCTCAAAGAGTTGAGGGTGTTGTGTGATGCCGCTCCCATGTGCTCGGGCGATATTGCCGATGGCAGGGTGTATGGCAATGCTGTATTGCGTGTAAAGAAAGGTCTTGTGGGTGAATACGGCTTTGCCCGTATTTGGGAAAGGTTCGGAAATGTAGAGGAGATAGAGTGATATTTCTTTTTTAAACAATTTTTTAGAAGCGGCTGTTTTCTGTTTAAATAATGGAAAATGGCCCGTTTTTTATTTATAATATCAGTCGTTTTGTTGTCAAGTTCTTGCAACAAAGATGTTGCACGGCAGGACCGAGCGCTTGCCGCTGCTCCTGCTTATGAGCCGGAGTTCTTTTCCGGTGGCATAAGCTTGGGCGATAGCGAGATATTCGAGGTCAGTTTCTTCTTTACCGAAATGCGTGGCGATACTCTTTTCTGGGAAGAGGGGTGTGTGAAGTTTTCTGACAAAATGTTTCTTCCTGCAATTTCTGTGAAAAATGATATAAAGTAGGTGTAAAATTGATGCTGTAATTTTAGAGTTGTCATTTTTTATCATTATCTTCGCTGTTTAAAAGGTGTAAACAGTAAGGATTTTTATGAAAATCGGTGATAAGGTACGTTTTATTTATGAGTGTGGCGGAGGTGTAGTAAAGGGTTTCCGAGGCAAGGATATTGCTCTTGTCGAGGACAAGGACGGCTTTGAGATACCGATGCCCGTGCGCGAGTGTGTGGTTGTCGATACCAACGAATACAATTTCGAGAAGAGAAGTGTCGCGCCCAAAAAGGAAGATGCCCCCGTAGTAAAAAAGAAAACAGCACAGCCTGCAAAGGCTGCCGATGATGATTGGGAGGGGGTTGAACCGGTTGTAACATATCGCCCGGCGGAGCGCCCCGAAGGTGAAAAACTGAATGTGAAGCTTGCGTTCTTGCCAATGGATGAAAAGTCGTTGAGCAACTCGCGCTTCGAGGCATACTTGATAAATGATTGCAATTATAGTCTGTATTTCACATATCTTTCGGCAGAGGGCCGAAGCTGGACGGTTCGTGGCAACGGAATGATTGAACCTAACTCAAAGATGTTTATTGAGGAGTTCGGCCGTGAGGAACTGAACTGTATGGAGCGCGTGTGTGTGCAACTGTTACCTTTCAAGGAGGAGAAACCTTTTGCCCTGAAGCCGGCAATAAACATTGAGCGTCGCATCGATACTGTGAAATTCTACAAACTTCATCTTTTCCGCGAGAACCCTTTCTTCGACGAGGGGGCATTGATATACGACCTCGTGGTCGATGACAAGCCTGTAAAGGAGATATTTGCCGATGCCGAAGAGGTCAAGGTGGCGATTTTGGGTAAGAAAGATACAGCTTCGCCAGCAATGCCTGTGCAGAAACAGAAACTGACAAAGGGCAGCGATATCCTTGAAGTTGACCTTCATATAGAAGAACTCATTGAAACCACAGCCGGAATGAATGCATTCGATATACTCAACTATCAGTTGGGTGTCATGAGGCAGACCATGGACGAGAATATAAAGTACAAAGGAAAGAAAATTGTATTCATACATGGAAAAGGTGATGGTGTCCTGCGCAATGCGATAGCACAGGAACTGAAACGCAGATACCCGCGTTGCTTGTCACAGGATGCCTCTTTCCAGAAGTATGGTTTCGGTGCAACAATGGTAATAATAAAATAGATAAAAATATAAAGTATATAAGTTATGGATGTTAAGGATTATATGTTACAGCGTTTTTTGAAGTATGTGACTTTCGATACAGAGTCTTGTGACGAAGCTTCGGTTGTGCCTACAACTGAAGGACAGTTCGTCTTTGCCCGATATCTTGAGCAGGAACTCAAAGAGATGGGCTTGTGCGATGTTGTGCTTGACGAAAAGGGTTATCTCTATGCGACACTTCCTGCCAATTGCAGCAAAGAATTGCCGGTGGTTGGCTTCATAGCACATCTCGATACGAGCCCCGATATGAGCGGAAAGAATGTAACCCCACGTGTAATAGAAAAATATGCAGGCGGTGATATCTTGCTCAATGCCAAAGAGAATATAGTGTTGAGAACGGAGGATTTTCCCGAGGTGGAAGAGTATAAAGGGCATGATTTGATAGTTACCGACGGTAACACTCTCCTTGGTGCCGATGACAAGGCTGGTGTGGCTGAGATAGTTTCGGCTATAGCATATCTTCAGGCGCATCCCGAAATTGAGCATGGGAAAATACGTATAGCATTCAATCCCGACGAGGAGATAGGTCGCGGTGCCCATAATTTCAATGTCCCTCTCTTCGGTTGCGATTGGGCATACACGGTAGACGGAAGTTGTGAGGGTGAACTTGAGTTCGAGAATTTCAATGCCGGCAGTGCAAGTTTCTCCATTCAGGGGCGCAATGTACACCCCGGTTATGCAAAAGGCAAGATGCTGAATGCGCTGCGTGTGGCAACTGCTATTGTAGAGGCTGTTCCTGCGGCAGAGTCGCCCGAATGTACATCGGGGTACGAGGGCTTCTATCATCTTATGTCCATTAATGGGGGTGTTGACCATGCCGAGGTTTCATACATTATCCGCGACCACGACCGCGAGATTTTTGAAAAACGCATGGCATTCATGCGCAAGGTCGAGGCTCTGATGAACGAGAAATATGGCACAGGTGTGGTAACTCTTGAACTGAAAGAGCAGTATCGTAACATGCGTGAGCAGGTTGAGCCCAAAATGCATATCATAGAACTTGCAAAATCTGCTATGGTGAAGGCCGGAGTAGTTCCTCAAATAAAGCCGATACGTGGCGGAACCGATGGCGCCCAGCTCTCGTTTATGGGACTTCCTTGTCCTAACCTTTTTGCAGGCGGTATAAACTTCCATAGCCGTTATGAGTTCGTGTCGGTGCAGGTAATGGAAAAGGCTGTAATGACTATCGTAAACATTGCAAGCGGTGTCAAGGATATCTAAATTGTGAATATAACGGCGCGGGTGGAATAAATAAATGAAACTTATGAAAAAGTTTTTCTTTTCGGTAGTAACTCTTCTTCTTCTTCTTTCGGCTTGCCAGAAGGCTGATGACAATGGTGACTTGGGCGGTTTTTGGAAATTGCTCAAAATAGAAGATTTGGCTACAAACGAAACAACTGATACAAAAGATGTTGACCGTTTTTGGGCAATACAGCTCGATTTGCTCTCAATCAATGGCTGTTATGGCCGTTTCCAGCATGCTGGGGACTCACTGTTTGTGCAGATGATTAATGTGCCCGAAGAGGCGAAGGACTTCGGCCTCTACAATCCAAAAGACGAGCGGTTCGGTGTCAATCATCTCGACCGGAACAGAATGGTTCTGCAATCGGAATTTGCAATATTGACATTCCGGAAATTCTGAACAGACGATGAATTTGGAACTGTTTGTTGCCAGGCGGCTCTATCACGAGCGTAAAGGTGAACGCCGAATATCCCGTCCGGCCGTAGCGGTTGCGCAATGGGGCGTAGCGGTAGGTACTATCGTTATGTTTGTCTCTATATCTATTATAGTGGGCTTCAAGCACAATATAAGGGAGAAAATCATAGGTTTCGGTGGGCACATACAGGTTATGAGTTATGAATCGGTTACCGATGCTGTTGTGCCGGTTGTTGCTACTGATGGGCTGTTGGTGGAGCTGAAATCGTTGAAGGGTGTACAGGGTGTCAGTACCTATGTACAGAAGCCGGGAATGATAATGGTCAATGGTGAGTATGAGGGTATTATGCTTAAAGGTGTCGGCGAGAATTTTGATACCTCCTTTGTAGAATCATCTTTGGTTGCAGGTGAGCTCCCGAAGTTTACAGAAACCACGCCTTCCAATTCAATAGTCATATCCCGTTTGTCGGCTCAACGGTTACAGGTTGGTGTTGGTGACAAAATAAATCTTTATTTCGTAGAGAATGGTATAAAGGCCCGCCGCATGGTGGTTGCTGCATTATATGAAACACATCTTGCGGAACTTGATAACGCAATGGCGTTGACCGATATATACACGGTGCAAAGGCTCAATGGCTGGGGGCAAGATGAGGTCTCGGCTGTGGAGATCGCGATTGCAGATTATGGTGAACTGGAGAATATACGCCAGGAGGTTAATGGGGTTCTGTACGAAAAGGATGAAAACTCGGCAAAACTTTATGCTCCCACGATAGAAGAACTCTATCCGTCGCTTTTTGCATGGCTGTCGGTACTCGACCAAACAGTATGGCTCATTCTTGTATTGGTGCTTTTCATTGCCGGTTTCACCATGGTGTCGGGGTTGCTTATACTTATTCTTGAAAAGAGTAACTTTATTGGTGTAATGAAAGCGCTTGGGGCAAGGAATGTCTCCGTAGCAAAGGTTTTCCTCTATTATGCCTGCATTGTCATCGGCAGGGGTATAATTATTGGAAATGTCATTGCCGTTGTCATGTGCTTTGTGCAACAACGCTTCGGTATAGTTGCACTCGACCCTGAAATGTATTACATGAACACAGTGCCGGTTGAGTTCAGCTGGCTGCTCTTGCCTATGAATGTAGGCATGTTCCTGCTTTCGGTTCTTATGCTTGTTGCACCATCGGCGCTCATAGCGAAGATTGAGCCTGTTAAGGCTATCAAATATGAATAAAACAATAAAAAGCGCAATTGCGCTTTTTATTGTTTTATATCGGTTGATAAAACCGCTTTGGGAATTTCTCGGCAGTTGTACCCGAATGCCATCGCCTCGCCGTAGGCCCCTGCAGAGCGTATGGCAAGTATGTCGCCACGTTCGGTAATGGGGATTTTCCTGTCTTTGCAGAATACATCGGAAGACTCGCATACAGGGCCTACAATATCATATACATCATCCTCTTTGTTTGATGTGAGGTTTTCGATGCGGTGATAGGCATCGTAGAGCGCAGGGCGAATGAGGTCGTTCATGCCTGCATCCACTATGATGAACTTCTTGCATGTGCCGTGTTTAATGTATGTAGCACGGGTGATGAGTGTGCCACATTGTGCAACAATGCTTCTGCCGAGCTCAAAATGCAGCTGCTGTCCCGGGTAAAGGTTGAGGCTGTTTGCGTATGTTGCAAAGTAGAGCTCAAAATCGGGGATAGGGTATTTGTCGGGAGCATCGTAGCGTATTCCGAGCCCACCACCTACATTAATATGCGGAAGAACCATATTGCGGTTCTCTTTCAACAGTTCCTGCAGTTCGTTGATTCTGCTGCATAGGGCAATGAAATCATCCATTACCAGAATTTGTGAACCTATGTGGAAGTGCAGGCCTATAAGCTCGATATGCTCCATCGATTCTATGAGGTCTATTATCTCATCGAGCTGTTCGTAATTTATTCCGAACTTGTTTTCTGCACGTCCTGTGGTTATGTTGCTATGGGTGTGGGCACCTACATTTGGGTTTACTCTTATTGCAACGCGTGTGACGGTACCTCGTTCTGCGGCAAGTCTTTCAATGGCTTCAACTTCTGCTTCCGATTCAATGTTGAAACAGAAAATTCCGGCATCGAGCGCAAACGATATCTCCTTGTCTGTTTTTCCCACGCCGGCAAAAACAATCTTTGCCGGTTCAATTCCTGCTTCAAGTGCCGCACGTACTTCACCTCCGCTCACGCAGTCGGCGCCCAATCCCTCCTTTTTTATTATTTCAAGCAGACGGGGGTTGAAGTTTGCCTTTATTGCATAGTGTACGTGAAAATTGGGGTATTTTGCAGCCTCTTCCAATACTTTTGATGTGGTGGCCTTCAACAGCTCAACATTATAGTAATAGAATGGTGTTTCAATCTCCTTGAATGCTTCAAGCGGGTATTTGGTGGTCATGGCCTGTTCAATTTTTGTTGGTGAAAATTGATGCGCTGAGTGAACGTAGGGCTTTCACCTTGTCCTCTTCGCGTACAAGGAATGAGATGTTGTAGTTGCTGCCGCCGTAAGATACCATGCGTACGGGAATATCTTTCATTGCTTCCATTGCGCGAGCCTCAAAACCGACATTTTCCCAATTAAGGTCGCCCACAACGCAGATAATACACATGTTGCGGTCTACGGTGATGGTACCTATCTTTTGGAGTTCTGCCACAATGTCATCGAGTTTCCTGTCGTCGTCGATTGATACTGAAACGCCAACCTCCGAGGTGCATATCATGTCGATAGAGGTGTGATAGGTCTCGAAAATCTCAAAAATCTTGCGCATGAAACCGTATGCGAGCAACATGCGTCCGCTCTTTATCTTTATGGCGGTGATGTTGTCTTTGGCTGCAATTGCCTTTATCTCGCCCGGGCGTGTAAGGTTGTTGTCTATGCGTGTTCCCTCTGCTTTCGGGTCCATTGTGTTGATAAGGCGTACCGGTGTGCCGGTCAGCTTTGCAGGAAGAATGCATGTGGGGTGGAGTATCTTTGCACCGAAGTAGGCAAGCTCGGCGCTCTCTTCGAAATGGAGATTGCGTACAGGGCTTGTGTTCTCTACTATTCTCGGGTCGTTGTTGTGTACGCCATCGATATCGGTCCAAATCTGAACCTCTTCGGCATTTACTGCGGCACCGATGAGTGTGGCGGTATAGTCGCTTCCTCCACGTTGCAGGTTGTCGTAGCTGCCCTCATGGTTCATGCAGATGAAGCCTTGGGTTATGTATATCTTGCCTTTCTTTTCAAGGTCTACAATGGGGAGAAGATGCTCGCGTATGTAGCCGAGGTCGGGCTCTCCATTAACGGCAAGGCGCATGAAATCGAGTGCGTTCAAGAGTTCTACATCCAACCCCTGTTCCTTCATGTATATGGTAACCATGTTTGTGGAGATTATCTCTCCTTGAGCAACAATCTCTTTTTCCAGTTCATCGCTGAGGGGCTTTTGTGCAAGGTCGCGCAGGTGTGCAAAAATATTGTTTATTATTTCATTCGCTGCATTCTTGCACTCTTCTGTTCTGTAGAGCTCGCTGATGGTCTGCATATATTTTGTATGCAGGAATGTGGAGTGCTCGCAGGCTCCGTTGATATTTCCATTGCGGAGATAGTTGGTAAACTCTATAAGTGAGTTTGTTGTTCCCGACATTGCCGATAGAACTACAATTTTTGTTTCCCCATCGGAAATGAGGTTCACTACGTTCTGCATGCGCTCGGCTGAACCTACTGATGTTCCGCCAAATTTCAGTACTTTCATTATTATGTAATTTAAATTATCTTATGTGGGTTGTTGTATAGTTATTCTTGAGCCTCTTCTGTTGTCACAAGGGATATTTTCATATCCTTGCAACGGTATACGGTGGCAGGGTAGTCTTTGAGCCACTGTTCGTTGTGTGTAATCATCAGTACAGCCATTCTCTCCTCTTTGCTAATCGTGTGCAGCAAATTCATTATGTAGTCGCCGGTCGCGTGGTCGAGGTTACCTGTCGGCTCGTCGGCAAGCAGAAGTACCGGTTTGTTTAGTATGGCTCTTGCAATAGCAATGCGTTGTTGCTCACCGCCCGAGAGTTCGTGAGGGCGTTTATAACCTTTTTGCGGCAGCCCTACAAGTTCAAGAACTTCGCGTATCCGGTTCTCGCGCAGCTGTTTCTCTTTCCATCCTGTGCAACGCAGTACAAAATCGAGATTGTCGTGTATATTCCTGTCGCCCAGCAATTGAAAATCCTGAAAGACAATACCTGTCTTCTTCCGTAGTTCCTGTAGCCTGCGGTTGTTTATTTTTGTCAAATCATATTCGTTAAAGACTGTTGCACTGCCACTTGCAATGTCTACTTCACCATATATGGTCTTCAGGAGTGTCGATTTTCCGGAACCTACAGTACCTACAATGTAGGCAAATTCACCGGATTTCAAAGTAAAGGTGACATCTTCGAGAATGATTTTGGAGTCAATATGTATGTTGACTCCTCTATAATCTATTATTGACATAATGGCTTTAATTACATGTGTCTGTTTGATTTATTTGTGTAATACAAGAACAGATACAATTTTATAATGCAAAAATAATTATATTTTTTCAAATAAAGAATTACAGAAGCTACTATTTAAGAACTGTTTGGATATCGAAATAATATTTTCTTGTTCTTTAATTAGAAGTGAGTTTTGTTTGTTTCATATTTTTTTACATTCTAAAATCTCTGTTTCTTTCCATTTTTCAGGCACATAACCTGCTGTGTGAATAAAATAAATCAAATTATCCCTTTTCTTTTGGAATTGTAATATTTTGTTTATTTTCGCAAAGTTAAGTGCAATATTAATATTATTTAGAATGCGGAAGTTACTTTTTTTATTGGTATATTTTGTTTTTTCTGTGTCCAATATTTTAGGGCAAGAATTTGAGTCAGCCAATTCTAAAGCCTCTATCTCGGGTAGTATCCCTGGTGATAATACATTGCGTTATTATCGCCTTGCTATTCCTGTAACCCGTTCGGCTTATGTCGAGGATTTGGATGAAGACTACAACAATGTATTACAATTCTGGAGAGAATGTGAGGCTTTTGTCAATAAAATGTTTGTTCCGCTCGGTTTCTGTTTTGATGTTGTTGAAGACCAAAGACTTGTGAAGGCTGATTATTTTACGAACGAAGAAAGCGATGCTTTTATTTATACATTGCAAGCCAATGGTACATCAAACACAAATGATATGATAGGAGCAGACTCGTACGATGTTGGTATGTGGGTTCATCACCGTGATGTTACAGCCGAGAACAGTGGCCTGTCAGCCGAAGGCGGTGTGTACAGCAGCAGTGCCAAAGGCAGCGGATATTCAAAGACCGACAAATGGGTAGTGGCACACGAACTTGGGCACATGTTCGGAGCTCCGCACACAACAACAGGTGAAGGAAGCCTTATGGATAGTGGCGGAGACGACTTTTTTTCATATTCCTCAATAAAAAAGATAAGAGGCCTTGCTGTGGAAAAAGGAGCAGGCAGTGCATATAAATCGGTTACAGTCAACAATAGCGCTCCTATGTTCGTCAATGCAAATATGAAAGATATTTACAAGATACCACAAGGTGCTTGTATAGCTATACCGGTATATGTAAATGATGCAGACGGCAATATGCTTACATATTCTGCAATAGGCTGCAGCAGTTCTACTGTAGGCAACATTGTAGAAGGAGGATATATGCCGCATTTTGCCTCTTTGATACCGCAGACAAGCAATATCATTGATTATAGACCTAAATTTACTGCAGACATATTCTATGACGATTTTTATTATGAGCAAGACGGCACAAACATTCCTGCAA
>JAUNQV010000062.1 GCA_030535995.1 Bacteroidales bacterium | reverse complement strand
TCAAACCCACGACCTTCAGAACCGGAATCTGACGCTCTATTCAGCTAAGCTACGGGACCATTGGTTCTTGCATCGGATGCGAAGATACATAAAAAAGAGCAAAAAAGCATTGTCAATTTGACAAAATAAACCACAAAGCCCACAAATCGCTGGAAAAAGAGTGATACATTTCAATTTAGGCAACTATTTTAAACGAAACATATTAGCATTTACAAAGCCTATTTATTATCTTTGCCGTCAAATGTAAAGCAAACACAGCCGCATAAGAGTAAAAACAGAAAAACAGACTAAAAATCACAAACAATTTGTCAAAGAACATGAAACTATATACCCTACCGGCAACATACACTCCACTGCTTGACTTGAAACAGACAGAACTTGCCATCAAGCAGATTAAAGAGACCTTTCAGTTAAACCTCTCTTCTACATTGCGCCTGCGCCGCGTTACGGCACCGTTGTTCGTGCTTCAGGGAACCGGACTCAACGACGACCTCAACGGCTATGAGAATGCGGTGAGTTTCCCAATACAGGACATGAATGGCGCAGTAGCCGAGGTTGTACACTCGCTGGCAAAATGGAAACGTGTCACACTTGCCGAGTACAGCATTGCCAAGGGATATGGAATATATACCGACATGAACGCCATACGCGCACATGAGGAGCTCGACAACCTGCACTCGCTGTATGTTGACCAGTGGGACTGGGAAAGGGTTATAACAGAGGAGGAGCGCACAGTAAAGTTCCTCAAGCAGATTGTAACAGATATCTATTCGGCAATACTGCATACGGAGTTTACATTGAGTGAATGTTACCCGCAGCTCAAGCCATCGCTTCCCGAGAAGATTGAATTCATACACAGTGAAGAACTGCGCAGACTATACCCTGAACTTTCGCCAAAAGAGCGCGAGGAGGCAATAACCAAGAAGCACAAAGCAGTATTTATAATAGGCATCGGCGGCAAGCTTGGCGATGGAGAACCACATGACAACCGCGCCCCCGACTATGATGACTACACCACACCCAACGAAGATGGCTTTATGGGCCTTAACGGCGACCTTATGGTATGGAGTGATGTACTTGGCAAAGCTGTTGAGCTCTCATCGATGGGTATTCGCGTAGACAAGGAGGCTCTATTGCACCAGCTTGCGATATCGGGCAAAGAGGAGCGCAAGAAGCTTTATTTCCACAAGCGCATGCTCGACGGCAGCCTCCCTTTGAGCATAGGCGGAGGTATAGGACAGTCGCGCCTCTGTATGTTGCTGCTGAAGAAAGCACACATTGGAGAGATACAGTCGAGTATATGGCCCGAAGAGATGCGTTCAGAGTGCCGCAAAATGAACATTCCACTTATTTGATACCATGAGTATAAGGATAGAAAACAGCTGGAAGGAGGTCCTTGCCGCGGAGTTCGAGAAGGACTATTTCAAACGGCTGACCGCATTTGTAAGAGAGGAGTACTCCGGGACAACACCCATATACCCTCCGGCAAGGCTCATATTCAATGCCTTTGACCACTGCCCCTTCGACAAGGTAAAAGTTGTAATTCTCGGACAAGACCCCTACCACGGTGCCGGACAAGCTAACGGTCTCTGTTTTTCGGTAAACAAAGGCATAGCATTTCCACCGTCACTCATGAACATTTTCAAGGAGATTGAAAATGACCTGGGAACCCCAATTCCACACGATGGTGACCTCACACGCTGGAGTGACCAAGGAGTATTGCTGCTCAATGCGACTCTTACCGTGCGCGCTTCGCAGGCAGGCTCACACCAAAGACGCGGCTGGGAGGAATTTACCGATGCCGCCATACGTGAGCTCGCAACACGCAGGGAGAACATCGTGTTCATTCTCTGGGGCAGCTATGCCCAAAAGAAGGGTGCATTCATCGACCGCAACAGGCACCTTGTCCTTGCTTCGCCCCACCCCTCGCCACTCTCGGCCTACCAGGGGTTCTTCGGGAACAAGCACTTCAGCAGGGCAAACGAATACCTTGCCGAACACGGAAAAGAAAAGATTATATGGTAAAGAATAAAGCGGCAATTTTGCCGCTTTATTCTTTACTGTCAATCATTATACCACTGTACATTTGAACTTCCGCTGCTACGTTTGTCGAATTTGAGAGCATCGGCAAGCATCTGCGATGTAGCACGGAAACTGAAGTTGAACGATGTGTACGGGCTCAACACTATTCCGCAGGACATTTCAAAGCAGTGCAGGTCGCGCGAAATACTCATTGTCGTAGTCGTCAGTTTCTTGAACTGGAAGTTGTAACCCGAGGTAAAACTGATGCGCCAATTGTCGGATATGCCGATATTGCCGGAGAAGTTCATGTTCTGTGTGAACTTATATGGATAGCGCATTGTCTTTACGTTAATCTTCGCCGCAGTATTCTCCGCCATCATTATACCATACGAAACAGTGAAACTCCAAGGGAATTTGAAAGGCATATAACCGTCTTCGTCAACCTCGGCATCTTTGGTTTCGCTTTTTGTAGTATTCCTGAAAGAACCGTTCACTGCAGCAACATCATCCTTATCTTCATCGGGCAAATCACTCTTCTTTTCCTCATCGCCCTCCTCTTCGTCGCTACGGTTGAAGAATTTCTTTATTTTGTCGAAAGTCTTGTTGTTGAAGGTATATGAGATATTCTGGCTCATACCCTGGAAGCGGCCGAAACGGCCATAAGACCACTCGGTACGGTCACCTACCACAACCTGCCCACGCTCATTGAACTGATAGGCGTATGTTGCCCACGTGGCATTGAGGCTGAATGTATAGTTCTTTGTCAATTTCAGGCGCAATCTTGTCGAGAGGTTACTCCACGGCTTTGTCTTTGCCGCCAAGTTATAGGAGATTGAGGCTCCGAGCTCATCGATAATGCTCACTTTCTTCAAAGAGTCATTCTTTGTACGCCACTTCATCTCGATATTGTTGCTCACGCTGAATGATATGCTTCCGGTCTTTCCCTTTGACGGTACGCCGTAGAGCGAATTCTGGTATGGAGAATACTCGACAGTCCGTGCCTCACCGTTCTCATCGGTGTAGACGTATGTATCGTAGTAGCCATATTTGTAGTCACCGAAATCGGGCGCATAGGTAAATGAAACCGATGGCTTGAAGACGTGGCGCACGGTATTCACACGACTGTTCTTGAGGAAGCCTGCCGGCTGGTAGAAACCGTAGAGTGTCGTATTGGCCGAAACGGAGAGATTGTAGTTGTACACGCGATGGAAGCCATGTACGGTATCGCGCACAACGCTATTGGTAGCATAATCCCAAGCCTGGTTGACCTTCTTGAAGTACCAGCGCTCGGTGTAGTTGAAACTTGGTGTCACATTTATCACATCGAAAAGCTGGAATGTGGCACTTACCGGTATATTGTGCTTGAAACCGTTTCTCCAGTCATCGACAAGGCTCGACTTGAATACAAGGTCCTCTTTTGTATTTATACTATTGCTCATCTGCCCACTGTATGAGAAAGAGATTTTCTCATACCATTGCTCATCGCCCCTTCTCTTCTTTTTCTTGAATGGATATTTCTTGGTGAGTGACACATTGAGGCTCGGCAATGTCAACGAGAGTGTCGAATCCTGCATGTTCTGGGCAATATTCATTGTCGTTGAGACAGTAAGACCAATCTCCGGGAATGTACGCGAATAGCTTACACTCGATGTTCTCACACTTTGCGAGTTGAGTATAGGGTTATAGAGGCTGGTGAGGTTGGAACGCTCATAGCTCGATGTCGCAAAGTTCACACTCGCCGAGAAATTGCTGTTTGGTCTCGCCTTCGGGTCTTGCCTATGGCTCCACTGCAAACGGAAATTCTTGCTCACAGCATAATCGGGCAAGCCCTTCTCGCCGTTCTTGGTTACGAGATAGCTAAAATCGAAGTTGCCTGAATATTTATATCGGTTGGCGTATGTTGATGCCGCGCCCAAGCCCCAAGAACCTTTTGTAAAGATTTCACCAGTCAAGCGAAGGTCGAACTTGTCGCTTATGGCAAAATAGTAGCCGCCGTCGCGCAGATAGAAGCCGCGCTCGGTTTCATCGCCGTATGTAGGCATTATGATACCCGAGGAGTAGCTGCTTGTAAAGGGGAAATAGCCGAACGGCAATGCCAACGGCAAGGGTACATCCTCTACTACCAGATACAATGGACCCGAAACAACATCTTTTTTGGGGCGCACCTTTGCCCTTGTCAGTTTAATATAGAAGTGAGGATGCTCGGCATCGCAGGTTGTGTACATACCGTCCTGCGAGTAGAAGACATCGGAAGAGTCTTTCTTGGCCTTTCCGCCCATAATGAAGCCGTCGCCCTGCTGGGTGTATACGTTATTTATGAAACCCTTCTTGCTCTTGAAGTTATATGCTATGCGATCCGACTCATAAGGCGTTTCACCATCCTTGAACACCGGCAAACCGATTTCGAAGCCAAGGGTATCGATGCGGCCTGTCGCATGGACTATGCTGCTGTCCATATTCATCTTTATGACCTCGGCTGTGAGTTCTATTTTGTCGTAATTGACCTTGCCATTACCATAGAGGAATGCATTGCCGCCACGTGACCATACCATGGAATCGGTACACTCATAATAGACAGGAGCATCTATGGCATCTTTTTTTGGTTCTTTTTTGGCTATGGTATCGCTTGTTGCAACAGAATCGACTGCAAGGGTATCGGCAAGAAGAGTGTCTGAAACACAAAAAAGATTGTTCACCGGAAGCGAATATGAAGCAACCTCTCTGGCTTGAAGAACCAAAGAGAACAGCAACGACAACAGCGTTGCAAAAAACATCTTCATCGAAACTCTATCCATTCGCTAAATCCCCAAATGAGGGTGTGCAAAAACATTCACTGCGCAACGTGACACCAACTGTTTTCGCAGTCCACTTGCAAATGTACGAAATAAAAAGGAGTATTTCTTATTTTTAAGATAAAAAAGCACACAACGGACCGATAAATGTAAACAGCATGGGAGACTACATGAACATTTCGGCCCACAAACGTATTTTCGCAACCGATTTCTCCGATATTTTGCTCATGCTCTCCACCACCTGCTCAAAAGTTCTCGGCCGATGCAGGAATTTTGTCTTTGAGTAGAACTTGTCGGCAAAGCATATAAGCTGTTCCTCCAAGGTTTCGGGTTCAAAATCCTTTACCGGTAAATTCCAGCCGTTCTCCACAATCTGTTCTTTCTTGAGCCCGGTACCGGTGTGGCGCTCGCACACCCTTGCATGACGCTCAAGACCCAATGAGCGCAAAAGCTCGGCACCAAGATAACCATGGCATAGATACTGTTCTGTGCCATAGCAGTATATACGCGGGGCATCGGTCAGAAAAATTCCAATATCGTGAAGCATTGCAGCCTCCTCAATGAAATTCATATCCATATCAAGTTCCGGATGCTTTCCGGCCATTTCAAGAGCCAGAGCTGTTACCTTCCGGGCATGTACCATATAAATATTTTTCAATTCATTTTCTTCCGGATAATAGCGGTCGATAATTTCATTTACATTCATAATTCCTACCTTAATGCAAGTTTACAAATGCGAAGATACATAAAAAAGCAGACTCTGCAAGTGCCCCAAAGCATATCGCCGGCATTAAGTTCTATAAATATTAGCTTGTTTTTTTAAATAATATTGATTATTCTTGCAAAAAAAATAACAGCAATGTACAGCAGCATAGCAGAGAGCGCATTACTTCTTCCACCGATAACCCTGCAAGAGATGTCGGGGATAAAGCTCATGAACCGCACAGACACCAAGTTTGTTGCGACAATTGTGCAATTGCAGCAGTTCATGCTTGCCGTGCAGGGGAAATATTACATTCAGGAGATAAACGGCAAACGCATTGCCGGATACCACACCACATACTTTGACACCGAGGACTACCAGATGTACCGCATGCACCATTGTGGCAGGATTGTCAGGGAGAAGATAAGGGTGCGTACATACCTTGAGAGCGACGATACATTCTTTGAGATAAAGAACAAGAACAACCATGGCAGAACCAAGAAGAAGCGTGTATCCATAGAAGCATTGGAGAGTATCGGCCGGGAACTCAATACAATTCAGCCACTCATGGAAAAGCATGCCTGGTACTCCATTGATGAGATAACACCGGTAATAGAGAACTGGTTCAGCCGCATCACTCTTGTCAACTACGCAAAGACCGAAAGGCTTACCATTGATTTCGATTTAAGGTTTCACCACCTCAAAAGCAACAGCCGCGATACCCTGCAAAGGGTTGCCATCATTGAACTGAAACGCGATGGGAATGTACCCTCGCCGGCACTCGACATACTCCGCGAACTGCGCATCACACGCTCCGGGTTCAGCAAATACTGTATTGGCAGCGCGCTCACAAACAAGGCGCTCGCAAGGAACAACTTCAAAGAGAGGCTAACTATGATTCACAAACTGGAACACAAACATTAAAAAAACATAACAAGATGAAAAAACTCATTACCCTTCTGCTACTCTTTTTTACAATATCAATGCCTATTCAGGCAAGCAATATCTCATCACAAACTATTGCAGTGGCCGGCAGTGCCATAACAGCCGAAATGCCGGACGACATGAACGACGAAGATGGAGAAGAGAAGACGGACAAGATGTCAATAGGTATAAAAGACAAAAGAATAAGCGATAATGCCTTTATTGACAAGGAGCATGTAATAAACCTGCTTATAGCATTTTTCCTGAATCTTGCTGTAATTATGATTGTGGTACGTGGTCTCTACTACCCAAAATGCAAGAGAGGCGAATTTTTCTTCACATACGTGCTTATAGCCATAAGCACATTCATGCTCATTTATGTATTGGGCGATGTGAAGCTTAAAGCGGGTATAGCATTAGGCCTTTTTGCAATATTCAGCATCATACGTTACCGCACCGAGCAGGTAGCCATACGCGAGATGACCTACCTCTTCATAATAATTGCAATAAGCGCAATCAACGGCCTTACCGTTAGCGAATTGAGCTATGGAGAGGTTGTGATAATAAACATACTGTTCATTCTCTCCATTTGGATATGCGAAAGCAAATTGCTCATAAGCCACTACTCATATAAGGTGATAAAATATGACAATATCAACCTGATAACACCAGAGAGGAGAGAGGAGCTTATAGCCGACCTGGAAAAACGTACCGGCCTCAAAATTGAAAAAGTTGAGGTTGGTGCAATAGATTTCCTCAAAGACGCTGCCATTGTAAAGATGTACTACCGCAGCAAGGAATCGAACAATTCAGTAGACACAACCCTAAAAACCCCAACAGATGAATACAAACTTAAAGAATAGAAAAAGAGTCGCCGCATACCTGCTTCTCGCGGTATTCGCATTGTCGCCGTTTTTTAATGCAAACGCACAGAGTGATGATGAATTTGGTGTATGGACAACACTTGAAGCATCGAAGAAGATAAACAAGAAGTTCAAGGCTGCTTTCGAGGCCGAATTCCGCACACTCGATGGAGTAGGCAGTGTTGAGCGCTACTCACTCGGTGCAAGAATCGACTACAAGATAACCAAATGGCTGAAGGCAAATGCCGGCTACATCTTTATCTACAACCGGAAACCGAGCGAAAAAAACATTAAGGATGTCATAGATGCCGATGCCGGCCTCTACGACTACAATGTAGACGATGCCTACTGGACTTGCCGCAACCGTTTCCACATAACGGTAGCCGGCGAGTACAAGATAGGGCGTGTAGAGATTGGATTGCGCGAGCGCCTTCAATACACCCGCACCAACTCGGCCACAACAGATGAGACAAAGTACCGTTGGGGGCTTGTTCCTCCCGAATATGAGGTATATGAGCAGACGGTAACCAAAGAAAAAGATTTCAAGGACTCCAAAGAGAACACCACACTGCGTTCACGCCTCACTGCAAAATGGGACATTCCCAAGTGCAAGATAAACCCATTCGCATCGGTTGAACTCTACACACGCCTCGACAAGTGGAAAGGGAACGATAAACTGCGTTATCGCATTGGTGCAAGCTACAAGATTGACAAGGACAATTCGATATCCCTTTTTTATCTTTATCAGGACACAAACGACGATGATGAGCCTAAAGGGCACGCCATAGGCATTGAATACTCTATTGACCTTTAAGACACACAACCATGAAAAAGATTTTTACCCTGCTTCTGTTCTTTACCGCGCTGCCTGTTGCAGCACAGCAGATGCTTGTTGACAACGGCACAGACAACCCGCAGATAATAAATTTTGATGAATTCGACAAGATTACTTTCAGCGGCACGACTGTCAACATCAGGCTCACCGACGGTTCCATGAGCAGCAGCGAGATGAGCGATATCAACCGTATAATATTCGGCGACTACACCGGTGTAGACAACATCGACAGCGAGAGGAAGGAACTTGTGACATACATTTCGTGTGATGCCATTGCTATAAACAGCGAGGCAGGAACCAATGTGAGGATTTTCAACCTCATCGGCACACAAATCATTTCAACAAGGCTCGAAGCCTATGGAGGCAAAATAAGTATTGCCAACCTCCCGAGAGGTATATACATAGTAAAAGCCGGCACACGAACCACAAAAATTGTCAAACGATGAAGAAGACATTCATAGCAGTGGCTCTAATTGCCACACAGGCACTGCAGGCACAGATACTGTATGTAAACAACGCCGATGACACATATCAGGCAATCGACACAAAGGAGACCAAGGAGGTAACCTTTGACGAAGAGCAGCAACTTGTAAAGTTCTCCTTGCAGGACGGTGCCATAAGCAGTTTTGCCACAAAAGGCGTTGAGAGCATATCACTCTCTGCAAGCAAGAAAAACGCACTCACATACAGCCTCAACCCCACCGTAGCTTTCGATACCGCCGACAGCGGCAACTACAACGAGGTTACAGAGGTTATTCCCGAAGATGAACTTCACGACGACTACGGAGATTATGTCGAGAAGTATACCGTTTCCCGTGTAGTTACCATCACATTCAGCGAGAACAGCGTGAAAGTGGGCTCTGCCGCCGGGCTTGACGGTTTCTCATACACGACAGACGGTGCACATATAGTAATAAACTCCGAGCGTAGCAACATGGCTTACCGCGTAAAGGGAACAAGCAGCAACGGCTCACTGAAGATATACAGCTTAAAGAAATTCCTTCTGATGGCAAGCGGCGTTAACCTCACGAACCCCACGGGCCCTGCAATAAATATACAGAGCGGAAAGACTGTATACTTCACCATAAGTAACGGGACAACCAACAGCCTTTGCGACGGCAGCACATATAACTCGCCGGTTATAGGTGCCGACGGTACAGAGGAAGACCAGAAGGGTACACTCTTCAGCGAGGGGCAACTGATTTTCGACGGAAGCGGAACACTCAATGTCACAAGCCTCGGAGGTCATGCAATATGCAGCGACGACTACATTAGAGTACGTAGCGGCAACATAAACATTGTAGAAGCAGCCAAGGACGGTTTCCGCACAAAAGACAAGTTCATTGTTACCCGCACGGCAGCAGCCGCACCCACAATAACAATCAATGCCACCAACAACGGAATTGATTGCAGCGAAGGAACACTCACCATTGAGGCCGGCAAGCTGGAGATAACATCGGGCAGCGAGGCTATAAAGGTAGAATATGAGGACTCCGTTCCCGACCCGGCGGTAATTCCCGATGTATATATTAAAGGCGGCTACATAAAGATATCCACTACCGGTGAAAAGAGCTCTGCAATAAAGGTTACACGCGACTACATACAAAGTGGCGGTATTATACAGGCCGAAGTAAAAGGCAACGGCTCAAAGATTGTCAATTGCGATAACAACACCACCTTCATCGGAGGCAGACTCACTGGCTTTGCCACGGGTTCAGTGAGCAGTGACTCGACAAGTGCCGGAGGCATAAAATGCAATGGCAATATCACTATTACCGACGGCACAATTGCCATTGAATGTAGCGGCAGGGGCTCTAAAGACTTCAACTGCAACGGCACTATAACAATAGATGGCGGAAGCACCACCCTGCTCTCGCTCTCCGGGAACTATACCGACATTGCCGACGACAAGAAAAGCCGCGCCATTACAACCGGCACTATAACAGTAAACGGAGGCAAACTTGTTGCTTCGGCCTTTGACAATGCAATTTCCGCAACCGGAATAGAGATAGGAGGCGGCAGCATCAATGCATACAGCACAACTACCACAGCTCTAAACATAGAGGCAGCCCAATCCGGAGGATGGTTGCTCACAAAAGACGCAGAATAATTCTCAAAAAATATAAGCCCTATGAAAATATACCACATTTTCACGCTTGCCGCACTATCGTGCATGCTGTTCACATCATGTGGAAATACGGCGAAGAGTGCTTCAAGCTGCGCTGCTGCAAGTGACTGCAAAGAAAACAGCAAGCCTGTCGTGTACATGACAAAGGAGATAACAGCCGAATCACTTGTCAAGATTTACAAAGCTCTTGGAGTGGTTCCAAAGGGCAAGGTTGCCGTAAAGATATCTACCGGAGAGCCCGGCGGACATAATTTTCTGCAACCATCGTTGATTGAGGGCCTTGTGAAGAGTGTCAACGGAACTATCGTTGAGTGCAACACCGCATATACCGGGCCACGATACGAGACCGAGAGCCACATGAAGGTTTTTGAGGAGCACGGGTTCACTGCAATAGCACCCGTTGACCTGCTCGACGGTTACGGAGAGGTTAGAATACCGGTAAAGGACACTACCTACATAAAATATAACCTTGTGGGCGAAAATCTGCTTAAATATGACTGGATTGTAAACCTTGCACACTTCAAAGGACACGCTATGGGCGGCTTCGGCGGTGTACTCAAGAACCAGTCGATAGGTATTGCCTCGGCAAACGGCAAGGCTTACATTCACTCTGCCGGTGCTATAGCCGAAAAGGAGCATATATGGAAGCACACGGCAGAGCAGGACAAGTTCATTGAGTGTATGGCCGCTGCTGCACAATCGGTACACGACTATTTCGATGGGCGTATAATATACATTAACGTGATGAACAACCTTTCGGTCGATTGCGACTGCGACTCAAGCCCTGCCGACCCGGAAATGAAAGATGTAGGCATATTGGCTTCAATGGACCCGGTTGCACTTGACCAGGCCTGTGTAGACCTTGTATTCAACTACCCGTCGACACAGGACGACAATGCAGGAGCGCTTATTGAAAGGATAAACTCCCGTCACGGAATTCATATTCTGGAGCATGCCCACAAGATTGGCCTCGGTTCAAGAGAGTATGAGCTCCGCAGCATAGACAAATGATGCGTAACAGCAAAGTTATTCTCATAGCCTTGCTTGCCACATTACACATAGTGGCATGCAACAATGTAACCGAAGAGGCTCGCGTTGAGAGTGCTGTACGGCGCATGCTCGGCGATTACCCGAACTCTACGCTGCAGGACATATACAAGAGTTTCTTTCAGGACCGTTTCGGGCCCGGGCACATTGTAGCCGACACTACAAAGGCTATCGAATACCTGCGCTATGAACTGACCAAGGTTGAGAATACCGATTCCCGATATTTTGAGCCCACAGGAGATTGCGGCAACTATTACCGCGTTGCACTCTCCACAGTTACACGCGGCAAGATAAGTTTCAATGAATATGCCTCGGCCTTCCTGCGCAGCGTAAAGGAGGTGCGACCGATAGACATTGAAGCGTGGGAAGAGGAGTGGCACAGGATTGAAAAGATTATTTCGGGCATGGAACTGCAGTTGCCTGGATACGACAGCGATGCAGAAGCAATAGCAGAGATGCTTTCAAAAGGGCAGTACGCAGTGCACCACAGCAGGCTTTACAACGAAAGCTACCACCCGCACTACCGCATAATCTCAAAAGAGATATTCAAGAAAGAAATAGAGCCGTTACTCAAATAACGGCTCTATTTCATATATTACGGAAAAAGAGACATCTGTTTATGGATGAACGAATGTTCCTATCTCCTCACCGTTCATTACTTTCATAAGGTTGCCTACAACATCCATGTTGAATACATAGATAGGAAGGTTGTTCTGCTTGCACATGGCTGTAGCTGTCATATCCATTACTTTAAGGCCACGGGCAATAACCTCATCGTAAGTTATATCATGGAACTTTGTAGCTGTGGGGTCTTTTTCGGGGTCGGCTGTGTAAACGCCGTCCACTCGGGTTCCTTTGAGCATTACG
>JAUNQV010000009.1 GCA_030535995.1 Bacteroidales bacterium | reverse complement strand
TTACGCATAAAATAAACCCCAAAGTTTTTTGTCCAAACTTTGGGGTTCACTTCACTGTCGCCCACACATTTTCATTTAACAAAGTTGTAGTATTCCACCGTGAATTACCAAAAATATTTAAAGAGTGAACAAGAAAGTAGCTCTCTGCATTATATGTTCAAAACGGGTAGCCATCGGCGGGCACTCAATAAGTCACTGCAAAGAGACTGCGGCCCGGTCAACGCCTGCATCACATAGGGGCCGTTATTGCCTTAATGCACGGTGGCACCCGTTTGAAATGTATAACCGATTAAAATGAACGATTATGAGTATGTTGATGAGACGAGAAGGGCAACATTGGCTGCCGAGTATTTTTAACGATTTCTTTAATAGCGATATTGTCGTGCGCAACAATGCAACTGCACCGGCTATCAATGTGTTTGAGACAGAGAAAGAGTACAAAGTGGAGGTTGCTGCAGCAGGAATGAGGAAAGAGGATTTCAAAATCCACATCGACAGCAACAACGACCTCACCATCACCATGGAGAAGAACTGCAACTGCGAGAAGAAGGATGGAGGTGAATGTTGCAGCGTACCGCATGACGAGAAGCAGGAGAAGTGCAACGACAAATGCGAGGAGAAAGGCCGATATATACGCCGCGAGTTCTCATACACGAAATTCCAACAGACACTGATTTTGCCCGATGATGTTGACACGAACAAGATTGAAGCAAAGGTAAAGGATGGCGTACTGCACATAAACGTGCCCAAGAAGGCTCAAGCCAACGAAACAAAGACAAGCAGGATAATTGCGATAGAATAACAGAGAAAGAGCCATTTAAGCAATGTAGAAGCCCTTTGCCCCGGGTCGGTTCAATATCCGGAGCAAAGGGCTCTGTTTTATGGAACAATTGAACCCATAGAGCTGTTATTCATTTATGGAAAATTTTGAAACATTTATTTGATTTTATGGAGTGGATAACAGATTTACTACGTTCGCACCCGGAGCTGGCAATATACTTTACACTGGCAGCAGGGTTTCTTATCGGAAAAATCCATATTAAAGGATTTGGTCTCGGAATTGTTACAAGTGTGCTTCTTGTGGGGGTTGTTGTGGGACAACTGAATATTCCCATGACTGGTGCATTAAAGCAGATGGCATTCCTGCTGTTCCTCTTTGCCATAGGTTACAAAGTGGGGCCGCAGTTCTTTGCCGGATTACGCAAAGAGGGGTTGCCGCAGGTTTTCTTTGCAGTTGTAATGTGCCTTTTTGTACTTGTCTCAACATGGTGCATTGCTTTGGTAATGGGATACAATGTTGGCGAAGCGGCAGGCCTGCTTTCGGGCTCACAGACTATAAGTGCTGTTATAGGTGTTGCCGGCGACACCATTCGCGGCTTTGGGTTGAGTGCCGATGAGCAGGAAAAGATGCTTGGTATAATTCCGGTCGCATACGCTGTAACTTATATTTTCGGCACAGCAGGTTCGGCATGGATTTTATCGAGGCTGGGGCCAAGAATGCTTGGCGGGATTGACAAGGTTAAGGCGGCATGCCGTGAACTTGAAAGCCGCATGGGAAAGGACAATAGCGAGAAGCCCGGTTTCTCGGGAGCAAAGCGCGAGGTTGAGTTCCGTTGCTACAGAATAGAGAACGGTTGGTTCGATGACGGGCGCAGGGTTGAGGAACTTGAGCACTACTTCGGTGAACTTGGAAAAAGGCTGTTTGTAGAGAGGATAAGAAAAGGGAAACAGATTGTAGACGATGTAAAGGCGAATGATTTTCTTCACATAGGTGACGAAGTGGTGTTGAGCGGACGGCACGAATACACCATCGGCGAAGAGAAGTGGATTGGCGAAGAGGTTGACGATGATGCCTTGCTCGATTTTCCTGTAATGACAATAAAGGTTACCGTAGCCGGGCGTTGCTATAAAAGGGTTATGCCCATTGGCGGCAAAAAGGTGAGCGAGTTACGGGCACAGCAGTTCATGCACGGTGTGAGCATACAGAGGATTAGGAGAAGCGGTTTAAACATACCGGTATTCCAGGAGACTGTGCTTAACACAGGCGATGTTCTTGAACTGGTGGGAAAGAGGATTGATGTGATGAGTGCAGCACATGAGATAGGATACCCCGACCCTGCTACAAACGAAAGCGATGTGGTTTACCTGTCGGCCGGAATTCTGATTGGTGCTATAATAGGCACATTGACATTGCACATACATGGTGTACCGTTGAGCTTGAGCACAAGCGGAGGAGCACTTATTGCAGGACTTGTCTTTGGTTGGTGGAGAGCGCACCACCCCACATTCGGCGCAATACCCGAGGCTGCATTGTGGGCCTTCAACAACATGGGACTGAATATATTCATTGCTATTGTGGGTATTTCGGCCGGCCCGGGATTTATCGAGGGTTTCCGCGAGGCGGGGTTATCGCTATTCCTTGCCGGCATTGTTGCAACATCGTTGCCACTGCTGTTCGGGATTTTTGTTGCTGCCAAACTCTTCAAGTTCCACCCGGCTATAGCATTGGGGTGCTGTGCGGGAGCACGTACCACCACCGCTGCCATAGGTGCAATACAGGAGAGCCTGGGCAGTGAGACCCCGGCGCTCGGATACACGGTAACATACGCTGTCGGGAACACGCTTCTCATTCTTTGGGGAGTATTCCTGACATTAATGATGGCTTAACTATAAATTGAGATGATATGGAGCGATATTTGAATGACTACAGCGAAGTGAGCAAATTCGAGAAAGAGATGGAGAAGGTAAGCCCCTTTGAACTGAAGAACCGTTTGATAGAGCTTGCCGACGAGAGTATACGTAAAATGATGCATACAATGCTCAATGCCGGGCGTGGAAATCCTAACTGGGTAGCCACACTGCCCCGCGAGGCATTCTTTGCACTTGGCAGGTTCGGCATTGAGGAGTGCAGGCGCGATTGGCAAGAGAAGGAAGGGCTTGCCGGAATTCCACAGAAAGCCGGTATAGCCGGCCGCTTTGAGCAGTTCCTGAAAGAGAACAAAAAAGAGGCATGGGCTATATTCCTCGAGAAGTGCTACCGTTACATGCTCGACGAGCATGGCGTAAACGGCGACGAACTTGTACATGAATGGACCGAGGGAGTTATGGGTAACCAATACCCCGTTCCCGACCGCATACTCAAGCACACCGAGATAGCCGTTAATGACTACCTTGCCCAGGAGTTATGCGACGGAAGACCACCGCAGGGAGAACTCGACCTCTTTGCCACTGAAGGCGGAACAGCCGCAATGTGCTACATCTTCGACAGTCTTCAACAGAACCGTCTGCTGGAGCGCGGCGACCAGATTGCATTGATGACACCGGTATTTACCCCCTACATTGAAATTCCGAAACTACACCGTTACAATTTCAAAGTGACAGAGATTCCGGCAAGCAGAATGAGCGATGATGGATTGCACCTGTGGCAGTACAGCGAAAAGGGGATAAACAAGTTGCGCGACCCTGCATATAAGGCCCTGTTCATTGTAAACCCCAGCAACCCGCCAAGCTATGCTATCGACAGCAAGAGCATTGATATGATTGTTGATATTGTAGAGCGTTGGAACCAAAACCTGATGATTGTGACCGATGATGTATATGCCACATATATCCCGGGGTTCCAGTCACTCATGGCACGCCTTCCGCATAACACTATATGTGTATACTCTTTCTCGAAATACTTTGGTGCAACAGGATGGCGTGCGGCAGCCATTGCCATACACCGCGACAACATTTTCGACACATTGCTCAAGCGCCTGCCACGCAAGCGTAAAGGAGAGATGCAACAACGCTACGGCAGCATAAGGAACGATGTGGAGAACATGCGTTTCATAGACCGCATGGTAGCCGACAGCCGACAGGTTGCACTGAACCACACATCGGGCTTGTCGCTGCCGCAACAGTTGCAGATGACACTCTTTGCACTCTTTTCTATCATTGACAAACGCGAAGGCGACGGTTATCGCCTGAAAATGCAAGAAATTATGGCAAAAAGGCTCAACAACCTGTGGGAAAACATGGGATTTACCCTTGTACCCGACCCTTTGCGTGCAGGCTATTACTCCGAGATTGACCTGACGGTGTGGGGCAAGCGTTTCTATGGCGAGGACTTTGTCGACTGGCTGCGCCTTAACCATAGCCCGCTCGATGTGGTATTCCGCCT
This sequence comes from Bacteroidales bacterium, assembly GCA_030535995.1. Lineage (GTDB taxonomy): Bacteria > Bacteroidota > Bacteroidia > Bacteroidales > Bacteroidaceae > HGM04593. The sequence continues at coordinate 28,449 of JAUNQV010000009.1, read as the reverse complement.
TGCAACGGAGACCTCTTTAGTGGTTCTCAACGGTGGCGGCTTCGACGGGCCCGAATGGAGCATAAGGGTATCGCTCGCCAACCTGAAAGAGAACGACTATGTAATAATCGGACAGAAGGTTAGAAGCATTCTCGACTCCTATGCCGAGCGCTGGAAAAAGAGCCTGCCAATGGTTGAATAAAACAAGAGAAGCCCGCATCGCGATGCGGGCTTCTCTTGTTTATAGAATTAAATCAATACTTAACACTGTATGCAACACGGCCATTGGCATCAAGGAGTTTTCCGGTGACAACGGGTGTGTTTTTGAAGTCATTGTCGAAAGATTTTGTCAGAGTATTGACCAGTTCTTTAATGCTCTTGAATGTATCCTTGTCGGCATCCATCTCTTTCTTTGTCATGTCAATCTTGTATGTGACTGTACATGAGTTAGAGCCTGTTATCGAAATTGAATAGACTGTAAAGTTCAGCATCTCCGCTCCCATGCTCTTGGGCAGCTCGGCCTGATAAGAACGGGCAGTAGCATGCCATGCCGCGTTTTTCTCATCCTCTACCCACTCATTGTTCTTCCACTTGAGTGAACGATACAATGTTCCGTTTGCACGGTAGTACTTTAGAGTCATTATCAGGGAGTAGTCGTCGTTGTAGGTATAAACAAGTTTATGCCATCCTGCATCGCAGTCGGTAGGCTCCGCCTTTGTATTGAAACAGGTTACCTCCAGGACATTGTCGGTATTGGGTACATATGTTGACCGTTTCAGGTGCACATTATTCACCAACATAGGCAATAGGTCTTTGCCGTAATATGCCTCTTCAACAATGTTGTTATATTCATCGTATTTATTGGTTTTCTTGTGATGACCGTCGGCTCCGTAGGTTGGTTTGTCCTTCGTATCGTAATATGACACTGCTATCACTCTGTTGTTCTTGTCAAACTCGGTACGTTGAATTGACCAGGGTTCACCCATATAGTTGATAAAATTGCCTTTACCATCTTGCGCTGCTACATATACCATGTTGCCCCACTTGTCGTACTCGGCAATTCCCACCGGTGGGAATTCTGAAACCGGTGTCGGGTTGCCATCGGTACCGAAGAAGCATTGGCGGATAACATTGCCAAATTGGTCGTATTCGTATGTTGCGCTACTCCACCCTTCGGTGCACTTGCAAGGTTTTTCATCGGTTCCGAAATATGAGCGTTTAATGCACTCGCCCTTGTCGTTATATTCGTAACGACTTATTGCTACATTGGTATACGATGATATTACCAGATTATTGTTCATGTCATACGTGCACTCTTCTATAATCTCATTGCGAGCATTGTATTTGTACACTGTTTTGTGATAATTATAACGGTTTTCTGCACGTGCACCATTCTGGTAGTATGATTGAGAAACAATGTTGTCATTGTCGTCATATTCATAACGGGTAATCAACCAACCGTCGGCCAAATTCCCATCGGGGCCGATAGGTTTGTGCTCGATTTCGTTTCCTCGTTCATCATACTTATAGTCATAACCTACGACATCGTCAACCTTAACAAGTTTGTTATTATTATCGTAATACCTCTTTGTTGACAAATTGTAATTGTCGTATGTGTATACAATTTTGTGGTAGCCACTAACAGTCATTACAGGTTGTTCGTTCTCATCGAAATAGATATCCTCAATAAGATTACCTTTTTCATCGTATGCCATTTCGTTGACAGCATAAAGAGAAGCACCGTTCATGAGAGTTTCACCATCGGCATCGTAATATGATACGCGGGTTCTCTTTCCGTTTGTGTTGTACTCCAATTTGACAATACAGCTGTTACTGTTATTCGCAGCCGGTTCAAGATCTGCTCCAAGATATGTGAGTTGTGTCAACAAGTTCTTGTCATTATACTCGGCAAGTATTCCGTAGCTGCCGTCGGAAGTTGGACATGGTATTTTGTTTGTATCGTAATACACCTCTTTTACAATATTGCCCAAAGAGTCCAACTCATTTATGCGCCCGGCGTTTCCTGTGCTGTTGAGAACAAGTTCACCATTCTCGTTATAACACCAGAACTCAAGTATATTACCTTTCTCGTCACGAATGAATTCTTGTACAGCGCATATATCAGCCGACTGTACCGGGTTTCCTTCGGCGTCGAAGAATGACTGCTTTATTACATAGCCATTTGCATCGTACTCATAATCGCAGTATGCACAACCCGACTTTGTCGAGAACATGACATTGCGGTCGGCATCTATACACTCTTGGCGTGTCTTGTTTCCTTTTTCGTCATAGGTGAATCTCACACCGGCTATTCCCGACATCTTGGGATACATTATATCACCATTGCCGTCTTTGTTCAATGCAAAGATTACATTACCTTTCTCATCGTACTCCATTTCATAGATGGAGACTCCATCCTTTGCATCATACGCAGGCTGGCCATCTGTTGTGAGGTATACTCCACGAACCCAATTATCATTCTCGTCGTATACAAATTTCTTTATACCAAGACCCCATTTGGTTGGTTTTGAATCGCCATCAATTCCAATATAATGAATTTCAACAGGACGGCCTTTTGCATCACGTTTGTAGCGACGGCCATAGATACCGTTGGCATCACACACATCGGTATTGTCGGAACCGAGGAACCTCTCTGTCTTAACATAACCCTCGTTGTCAAACTCAAGTGCCCAACGTGAAATGCGTCCATTATCTTCACTATTACTATCAAGTATACGGCTGTAACCTACAGTCTGGTTGGAGATTGTACGTTCGGTTCCGTACTCATCGTCGTACTGGAAAACCACCATATTTATCTTGCCTTTTTTGGTACGGTAGCTTTTTACATAGTTGACTTTTCCGCTACAGTCCTTTACTATTACACGAGAAACATTTCCGTCTTTGTCGTAGACAAAATGTTGGTCAACGGGTCTTTCATTTCTCTCGCTTTCACCATCTTCGATGAGACTGCCGACACTGTTGACATGAGATACTCTAATGAGGTCGCCCTTCTGATAATAGAACTTGTAGGCACGACTTATAGAGGCGTATTCGGAGCTTGACAGTTCACCGATACCTTGCGGAACGCCCCAGCACTCGGCATAGTCTTTGTAATAGTCTACCTTTACACGCATGTAATCCCACACGCCTACTCCGGCAATAAGCAGTAGCACTATAGGCGCTATGATGGCAACCTTTACCCATACGCCTATTTTTGGAGGATAAACGGCACGATGAAGAGCCTTCTTGAACTCTTCACAGTTGCTGTAACGGTCTGAAGGATTCTTTGATGTAGCCTTGTCGACTACAGCCTGTACTCTCTCCGATACATATTTGTAGTATGTCTTCATTCGGGGCAACTGCTCCTCTACTACTTTCATGTTTATCTCCTGCTCGGTGAGTGTTGTGGTGTCATAGGGAGGGTTACCGGTGAGCATATAATGCAGAAGAACGCCAAGCGAATATACATCGGAACGCTCATCGAGATGCTCGCCACGTATCTGCTCGGGGCTCATGTATGAAGGAGTGCCCATAATGAGCGAACAGTTGTCCTCCTCTCCATTGTTTATAATCTCGGCTATGCCGAAGTCAAGAATTTTGGGTACACCCTCTTCGGTTATGACAATATTGGCCGGTTTAATGTCGCGGTGCAGCCTTTTTCTCTTATGGGCATAGCCTACTGCATCGAGTATAGGTTCAAATATAGGACAGATTCGGTCTTCAACGATAAGCCCGCTGACACCTTTTATATACTCTTCAAGGTTTATACCCGAGGCGTACTCCATAATGAGATAGATGTTGCCTTCTTCATCTACCTGATAGTTCTTGAATGAAACTATATTATTATGATGCAGTGCTGCAAGATGCTCTGCCTCTTTCTGTAGAAGTTCGCGTGTGAAACTGTTTGCCATATTTGAGTTGATGACTTTAATGGCAACCTTTTCATTCTTTATGAGTGTATGCTCCGCCAGATAGACAGACCCCATTCCACCTCGGCCGATGAGGGAAACGACACGATAATTAAGGATTTCTTTACCTATCATATACTGGTATGTTTATTGTTATATAATTAATAATAGTAGTACGAAGAACTGGTAGCCTCGATAATGGCCAAATAGAATATTGCAACAGCAGCTCCGCTGATACCGGAAATTATAAGGCCGGCAATGGAGAGGCCTCGTGGTTTACGCAAGACACCTATAAAAGAGAATACGAGGCCCAAAATGGGTAAGAAGAAATTCAAATAGGGCACCCAGAATAGTGCAAGTGATATTAACGACAACACAAAGCCGGCAACGCCCATACCGTTGCTCTTCTTCTCCTCTACAGGCTGATTGTAGTTATTTAAAGGAGCGGGCTGTACATTGAACTGCTGGGCCTGGGAAGGTTGGCCGGTTCTCTCACCATCACTAACATTTTCGACACGAATTCCGTTGAGAGGCAACAAGGTACAAATCTGTTGCCATGGAAGAGGCACTCTGTTTGCCAAGAGGATTTCGGTACCGGGTGCAACAACTATTTTGTCATTGCCTATCATACGGCCGTTTATATAGGAGCCATGACGGCCGACATTCTCGAATACATATTTTCCACCCGAAATACTTATACGCGCATGCTCACGACTGACATTCATATCGGTCAGTATAATATCGCAGCTACTGCTGCGCCCTATTGTCACAACTGATTTCATAGTATTAATTATATTTTAACTCTTTTACTTTTATGAAAATATCAACAACAGAATAATTGTTGTCTGTACTAAGACTGCAAAACTTGCAAGACCGGCCCAGGCAAAAATATTGGCCTTGCGCGCCTTGTTCGGGAGAGTATCGCTATTTTGCGCCGCAACAATCCAACCGACTACAGGAACCAAGAATGAGAGCAATGCCATAGCAACAGACAAGTCATCACTTGCTGACGAAGGTGGTGGCGGTGGCAGAGAAACAGGCTTCCAAGCCTTCTCACGTAGCTTGCTCATTACCTCACCCCAATCCAAAGACAATTCGGGACGGCCGGCAAGGAAGACTTCGGGATAATTCACTGTACCGTTATAGTCGATAGATATCTTGTCCTTCTTGAGCAAACGACCGTTTACACCGGTACCGTTGGTACTGCCTACATCTTCCAGCTCAACATAGAACCTTGGTGTTCCGTCGATATTATTACCGGTACAGCCATATATATTAAGATGCCGGCGACTGACATCATCGTGTTCCATAATTATATCGTTGTCAACGGAACGGCCCACTGTAACCTTCGGCGTTGCAAGGCCTGTAGCCATTTCAAGAGCCTCCTTGAAAGCTTTCACTGTCTGGAATCGCTTTGTCATATCCTTGTCTACAGCCCTCTTGATGACTTCGTCTATAGCCACAGGAACACCAGGCGCAGCCTGGGATGGCAATACCGGTATATGCTTGAAGATGTTGCAGATGGTTTCATGGTCATTGGCACCAGTTGGAACCGCAGGCAAGCCTGTTATCATGAGATAGAACAGACAACCGAGCGAATAGATATCGGTTCTTGAATCGATGTTGAGGCCACCTGCCTGCTCGGGGCTCATATAACCGTCGGTACCAATTATGCGACCTACGGTGCGACCGGTATGCCCTATCTTTGCATCTTTGGCTATACCGAAGTCTATTATGCAGATACGCCCCGGCACAAAACCACGGGTGTAACCTGAGTAGTATTCCGATGCGCTGTTTATGACATTATTGCCCGAACGTACCATCACGTTGGAGGGCTTTATATCGCGATGAATAATATCGTGGGAATGGATATGATCCATAGCCTCAAGAATTTCAATCATCAGTTCAACAGCCTCATGGAAGTTGAACGGACCTTTGTTCTTTACTATATGGTCTATCGTCTCACCATCGATGTACTCCATTGGCAGATACTTGTTGCCGTCCTCGTCGTCGTACGGGTCACCTACAATGCGTACCACAGATGACGAGTTCATCTTTCGCAAGGCTTCTACCTCCTCATCGAACAGGCGACAATATTCGGGCATATATGTAACCTTGTTGCTCATCATCTTGAGAGCAACAAGGTTGCCATTGGCATCCATAGCCTTGTAGACACACCCCATGCCACCGCGGCCTATCTCTTCAATTATCTTATAAGACATAGAGGTCAGTTGTTTGCAGGTTTCACCACATAGAACTCATACTTCTTTCCATCTGCAAGAGGAATAGAAATAAGTTGCTTCTCCTCTTCGACTTTGGAATTATTGACCGTGACAGTACATTCTATTCGTGTTGCAGAATATTTATACCACCCACAATCAACATCGGATTCAGTCTCTTTAAACTCTGCAGTCTTTTGAGAGATAGCATCGCTACCGGAGGCTGCTGAAGAGGCATTTGTATATTCTATTTTAATGACTGTTGTTTCATCATTAGATAGTTCAAAGGTCGCTTTAGACACATTATCGTCTCCTGTAATCACTCTAAAGACTTTCGCAACACCCTCGTCGGCAGAAACCGGTGCGGGTGCAGGTGTCTCTTCTCTCTCCGGTATCTTTGCACCCGAATTGGAAGTGTCGCTGTCCGGTACATATTCCGGGGCACCTGATACATTAAAGAAATAAGCAATATTCACATCCTCGGCATCAAACTTGATAATAAAACTGTTACCTTTAAAGTTTTTGCCGAATTTAAAGGTTGTTACCTCTTCTGTTGAGTCGACATCAAACATATCTTTTGTATAGACCATACAAGAGAGGTCTTCAACTCCTTCAAGCTGAATTGTTGTATCTTTCTTCGCAGAAATCTTGTATTCAAGCTCATATACATCGTCGTTGTTCTTCTTGATTATGAAGACAGGATTTCCGGCCTTGAACTTGAAATTGGAGTTCAACTTTATTATTTCGGGCTCTTTTACCGAGCGTTTGTAATCGACTTTGGTCTTCTGGTCTTTGTCACTCTCTCCGGAGAGGAAATACCATGCCGCAGCACCACCGCCTGCCAAGGTTACAAACAGAACAGACAGGAGTATCCACAACCATAACAGGCTGCCTTTTTTCTTTTTCTCTCCGTGAGGAGATACCGAGAACTCCACTATCTGACATGTTACATTGTCGTTACCACCATTATCGCAGGCAGCCTTTATCAAGGCCGAAACCCTTTCGCGTTGGCTCATAGAGGCCTGGCTGCTGACAATCTTGGCAATAGCCTCATCGCTTACCATTCCGCTCAAACCGTCGGAACAGAGAAGGAAACAGTCGCCGGCTTCGGGAATTATAGGTGTGTCGAGAACCGTCGCCGGACGCATTGTCGGCAAGCCGAGAGCATTGGTGATTTCATTGCGACGCGGATGACGCTCGGCCTGTTCGCGGGTTATCTCACCCATATCGACAAGCATCTGAACATAACTCTGGTCCTTTGTCAACTGGATTATTTTTTTGCTGCGGACAAGATAAACGCGGCTGTCACCTACAGAACCTACATAGACTTTGCCGCCACGGACTACCAGCATTACACATGTCGAGCCCATTCCGGCAAGCTGCGGTTCAGCTGCGGTTCTGTTAAGGATAGCCTGGTTGGCAATGTCGCAGGCGGCAATTATCATTTCGTTGGGATCGTTGAATGTATTGCCGCATACAAACTCCTTTATAGTGTCAATGGCCAAGTGGGAGGCTACTTGACCTCCCACATGACCACCCATACCATCACAAACTATTGCTACAAGACCGTTCTTACATTCAAAGGACTCTAACCAATCCTCATTCTGTTTACGCTTGCATCCAACATTTGTTTCTCCTTCTATATTACAATAATAGTATGGATTGTTAACGCTCATATTTTGTTTTTTTAGAATTCAGGAATACCCAAGAACATAAGTTTTGTGGCACCGAGAACAATAACATCGTTTGTATGCAATTCCTTCAAGCCACGTGAGAAAGCGCCGTTGATATATGTTCCGTTCGACGATTTCTGGTCTTCGGCCCAATACACGCCCTCGGCCTCAACATAAAGGATGAGGAGGTGGTTACCCGACATCTTGTCGTCGTTCTCGAAACAGATATCGGCAGAAGGTGAACGGCCGATGAGATTACGGCCCTCATATATTTTATATACTTCGCCGGCTTTGTTCGCGCTGTATGAAACAAGCAGACCGACCAATTTGCGGCCGCCGTCGGGGTTCATCACACCGGTTTCACCGGCATTGAGGTTGCGTATTACAGTACGGCCGTCGCCAGGCATATCGGGCTGGAACTGCGCTGTAGGCAAGGTTGGCTGGTCAAGTGAGGCACCACCGGCAAAAGGAGCCACTGTCGGCTGCTCATTTGAAGGATTTACACGTGTGTGGCTGCTGTCGGGGCAGAAAGGACATTTGTCACCATAAATACTTGAATCGTACTGATGTCCATTGGGACATTTTTTTGTTGCCATAATTCTAATGTTTTATTTGATTGTTAATAATTATCAGTCGAGAAGTTCAAGAAGATACTTCACTTTAATGGCCCTATTGAAGCCTTGTGCACCGGTAACGCCTGTCATTCCGGCATTGTGCACACCTATGAGGCGTCCATATTCATCGAACACTGGAGAGCCGCTTGCACCGCTGGCTGTTGCCGCGTCGTGACCGAATGAATAATCGCCACGGTCTTGCGATATCTCTCCACGATGTACCTGGTTGCTCAAGTCTTTATTGCTTGACAAGCCGATAGACGAGCCATAGGGATAACCGATTGTGTATACCACATTACCTATTTTATAATCGTCCTTGGAGATTTCTATTTTCTCTACATCTACAATCTCTTTAACTTGTGATGGGAGCGAGCGTGTTACTGTCTGCAGGACAGCCACATCTTTCTCAACATCGTCCTGTGCCTTAAGCACAGTACACTCTACAGCATTGCTGTTTGCTATTGGCAAGCCGTTTGGAACGACAAAGATGTTGACCATCTGTGGAAGTATTTCAACTTTGCTGCGGCTCATTTGCGGATAGGCTGTTGCCAACTGTGCGACAATGGCATTTGCGACACGCTCAAGAATTACAATATCGTTGGAGAACAGCCACGGGCTGGCAATATGAAGGTTTGTTGCCAACTTACCGTCTTTTGAGATAAAGAATGCTGTACCCTCGGAAGCAACGATGCCCGGTGCAAAATTCTCACCTTGTATATGAATATACTCCGACTGCTTTATTCCCACTTGCTCGCAGACAAAAGGAGTTATATCCTGTTTGTCTACCAGTACTTTGTAGCCATACTGCACAAGTACCCAACATACCGATGAGTTGTATTTCTGATATATCTCTTTCGATGTGTATTTTTTGTCTGAGAAAAGGAAAAATGCACCAACACCCGAACCTATGAAGAGAACTATCAATATAGGTATAATCACATACAAAGCCCTGAAAGATGATTTTTTTGAAGATGGTGTTGGAGGAACCCCGCCAAAAACAGTTTCCCAATTGAGAGGATAGTTCTGTGTAATTGTCACTTTATCACCACTCTTGAGCACCTGCTTTGTAACGCGCATACCGTTGACGAATGTTCCGTTAGTTGAGCCGAGGTCCTCGATAACAACATTACCCGAAGCATCCTTGTACAGTACGGCATGTTTGCGGGAAACATCGTCGTTGTTCATTACAATATTATTGTCGGCATTTTTGCCTATGGTGCGACGATTGGCATGCTGCGGTGTGGATATTACCGTTGAGTTTGACTTTTGCTCGGACAAACGTACAATATCGGAGATAGAAAGTACGGCGTCGCCGAAACGCATTTTATCGGAATAGGTAACCCGTACTTCCCTTGTAATTCTGTTATGAGAATCGTTCAAGAAGGTTCCATGAGTGGAGTTCAAGTCTTTCAGTGTTCCGCCAAGGCCATTGTCATCGACGATAAGTACTGCATGTACTCTTGATACAGAAGGACTGTCGAGGACACAATCGTTATCCCTTGAACGGCCAATTTTAATAGTCTTCATAGCTGACGATGTTAGTTTTAATATTGTGTGTTTATTTTGTTAAATGTGTTTAATTATGCAAATATAAATAATTTATTTATAAATGAAATAAACAGAGTTTCTTTTTTACTAATCGTCTAAAAATTAGCTGTTTCAATAAAAAAAAACAGCGGTGTACCGGAGAATGATACGCCACTGTTTATATTACAGTACACTTGCACGACCGACAGAACTACTACTCTATCGTATATGATTGGTTTGATTTTATGTGCAACACCTTTTGGGTACGAGGAGAAGACTTCTTGCCGCTTGCCGGAGTATCTCCTTTTTTGGGTTCGGAGGTTACCGGAACCAGCTTCATGCCGGAAGATTTCTTTGCTGCAGGTTTTGCAGCAGGCTTTTCCGCGGCTTCGTCTCCTATAATCACCTTAAAGACTTTCGCAACACCCTCGCTGTCAGAAACCGGTGCGGATGCAGGTGTCTCTTCTCTCTCCGGTATCTTTGCACCCGAATTGGAAGTGTCGCTGTCCGGTACATATTCCGGGGCACCTGATACATTAAAGAAATAAGCAATATTCACATCCTCGGCATCAAACTTGATAATAAAACTGTTACCTTTAAAGTTTTTGCTGAATTTAAAGGTTGTTACCTCATCTGTTGAGTCGACATCAAAATTCTCTTTTGCATAAACCATACAAGAGAGGTCTTCTACTCCTTCAAGCATAATTATTGTATCTTCCTTCGCCGAAATCTTGTATTCAAGCTCATATACATCGTCATTGTTCTTCTTGATTGTAAAGACAGGATTTCCGGCCTTGAACTTGAAATTGGAGTCCAACTTTATTATCACGGGCTCTTTTACCGAGCGTTTGTTATTAACAGTTTCAGTATCTTCTTTCACATCGTCTCCAGAAAAAGAATACCATATAGCACCACCAAGCAATACAACAACAATAACCGATGGCAGAAGAATCCACAGCCACAACAAACTGCCTTTTTTCTTTTTCTCACCATTGGCAATATTGGAGTTTGGTGATAAAGAGGGTTCAGAGTGCACTAAAGACTCAATATCGCTTGACCTGCCGGCACCTGCTTGAGGCTGAACAGAAACGGTTTTCTCTACCGGAACGAATGTAGCGGCTTCGTGTTCCGACACCGCCGCAACCGCAGGCACGACATCGCCTTGGAGAATAGCAAGGAACTCCTGGACACTCTGCGGACGGTCTTTACGGCGCGGTTGCATAGCCTTTTCAATTGCGTTGCATGTTGCAGGTGTTATGTAAGAGGGAAGTGGGGGCAACCCTTCGTCATATATATGATTTGCCTCGGGAGGAGTGGCACCGGTAACGAGTTTGTAAAGAGTTGCTCCAAGAGAGTAAATATCGGTACTGGGCGAGAAGGTTCCTACCCCATTCTTGCTGTACTGCTCAATGGGCGCATAGCCATGGCTGATACCCACCGGCGTAGTGCTTGTCTGCTGCCCGGTATTGTCGTACTGCTTGGCAAGACCGAAGTCAATGACAACTGCGTTGTCGTTGCTATCGAGCAGTATATTGGCAGGCTTTATATCGAGGTGCATCATATTATTGCTATGGATGTACTCAAGTGCCGATGCCACCTGCCTGACATATTTCAATGCATTCTCTTCGCTCAATGGGCCATCGGCTACCTTGTCGGCAAGTGAACCGCCATCGAGGCTCTCCATTACATAATATGCCGTACCGTTATCCTCAAAGACATCGATGATTGATACTATATTGGGGTGCTTGAGTTTGGCAATGTTCTGCGCCTCCTTTATAAATTTGCGACGGAAGCTCTCAACAAGCCCTTTGTTCACGTCTGTGGGTGCGGTAACATAGGACGATGTATCGCGCATGCAGAAGCCATCCATAAAGAACTCCTTTATAGCCACTTTACGCCCAAGATATATTTGTGTACCAAGATAGGTTATGCCAAAGCCGCCTTGCCCCAGAGTCTTTTCGACCCTGTAACGCCCGCCTTGCAAAAAAGAGCCTGATTTCAGTTCCATAGTATATAGTTTTTGATTTTACTCAACGTTTTTTGTTTACCATAGCATCGATAGCGGCTACAGCGGTAACATTCAGTATTTCCTGTACAGAGCTTTCAAAGTCAATAAAGTGTATCGGCTTGTTCAGCCCCATCTGTATCGGGCCTATGATTTCTGTATCGGGGTTCAATGCCTGAAGCATTTTATATGAGCTGCTTGCCGAGTTGAGGTTAGGAAAGAGAAGCGTGTTCACTTCCTTGCCGTTCAACTTGGTAAATGGATATTTCTTATCGCGCAACTCACTGTTCATTGCCACATTGACCTGCATTTCACCATCGAGTTTCCAATCGGGGTAGTTCTTGTGTATATGAGCCACAGCCTGACGCACACGTTCTGCGCTTCCGCCCTGGTCCGAGCCGAAATTGGAGTACGAAACCATCGCCATCACCGGTTCGTGGTTGAAGAAACGCACAGCCTTTTCGGCAAGACGTGCAATATCTATAAGAACCGGCTCTTCGGGTGCACGGTTTATCAATGTATCGGCAACAAAATATGTACCCTTCTTGGAATTCAGTATGTGCATGGTTGCAAATGTACCGAATCCCTCCTGCATACCGATGACCTCTTTGGCAACCTTAATGGTATTGGAGTATTTTGTATATAAACCGGTAACGAATGCATCGGCATCCCCGGTCTCAACCATCATCATGCCGAAGTAGTTGCGTTCGAACATCTTGTCATTGGCCTCTTCGAATGTATACCCCTCGCGCTGGCGCTTGGTAGCAAGTATGCGGGCATACTTTTCGCGACGGTCGCGCTCTTTAGGGTGACGCAGGTTGACAACCTCTATTCCGTCGAGGCAGAGGCCCAGCTCTGCTGCAAGTTTAGATATTATCTCGTCGTTACCCAGAAGCACCGGCTTGCATATACCCTCTTCATGAGCCTGAACAGCTGCCTTCATCATTGAAGGATGGGCACCCTCGGCAAAAACCACACGTTGCGGTTCGGTACGCGCCATATCATATATCTGCTGGGTCAATTTCGACTCACGCCCCATAAACTCAAGCAAGTGCTCCTTATAGCCCTCCCAATCGGTTATCTCTTTGCGGGCAACACCGCTGGCGATGGCCGCTTTTGCAACTGCAGTCGACACCTCGACAAGCAGACGAGGGTCTACAGGTTTGGGTATGAAGTAATCCCTACCGAACGAGAGATGACCGACCTTATATACTTTATTAACAATTTCGGGTACCGGTTGCTTTGCAAGATCGGCTATTGCCCTTACGGCAGCAAGCTTCATCTCCTCATTGATGGCTGTTGCCGCAACATCAAGGGCTCCGCGGAATATATAAGGGAAGCCTATGACATTGTTTATCTGGTTGGGATAGTCACTGCGGCCTGTGCTCATGAGCACATCGGGGCGGCTGTCCATAGCATCTTCGTATGTTATTTCGGGTTCCGGATTAGCCAAGGCAAAGACTATCGGGTCCTTTGCCATAGAGCGCACCATCTCCTTTGACAGCACATTGCCTTTTGAAAGTCCAAGGAAGACATCGGCATCCTTTATGGCCTCCTTCAAGGTCTGGACATCGGTACGCGATGTCGCAAACTCAAGCTTTTCAGGGGTAAGCCCTGTTCTTGACTTGCTTATGACACCACGGCTGTCGAGCATCACGACATTCTCTTTTTTTACACCGAGTGAAATATAGAGCTTTGTACACGATATTGCCGCAGCACCGGCTCCATTGACAACGACTTTCACCTCGGATATATTCTTGCCGTTTACTTCGAGTGCATTAAGAAGACCTGCAGCCGAGATTATTGCTGTTCCGTGCTGGTCGTCGTGCATTACAGGTATATCGAGTTCGGCTTTAAGGCGACGCTCTATCTCAAAACATTCGGGTGCCTTGATATCTTCGAGGTTTATTCCGCCGAATGTCGGAGCAATAGCCTTTACCGCTTCGATGAATTTATCGGGGTTCTCCTCATCGACTTCTATGTCAAACACATCAATGCCTGCATATATCTTGAAGAGAAGACCTTTACCCTCCATCACCGGTTTACCGGCAACAGCACCTATGTTTCCGAGCCCGAGCACGGCTGTTCCGTTAGAAATAACCGCCACAAGATTGCCCTTATCGGTATATTTATAAGCATTCTGCGGGTCGGCCTGAATTTCCAGACACGGCTCGGCAACACCGGGTGAATAGGCCAAGGAGAGGTCGGCCTGTGTAAAATATGGTTTTGTAGGAACTACCTCAATTTTACCCGGGCGACGCCCGGCATGGTAGTTCAGTGCATCTTCTTTTGTTATCTTTGCCATTGTTGTATGCTATGGTTCCCGGCTCTACGGGATTTTATCATTTTATTAAATCATCAATTGCATCATCACCTGCTTCACCTATGCCGAAGAGCGCAAAATCGTACTTGACAGGGTCTTCGGGTGAGAATTTGCGCAACACAGCTGTCAGTTCCTCTACTGTACGACGGTCGTTCTGTTTGCGGGAGAGAAGCCCGAGCTTCCTTGCCGTACGTGCCACATGTACATCGAGAGGTATCATTAGTTGCGAGGGAGAAATTCTGTTCCAAAGACCTATATCCACTACTCCATCGTTGCGACAGAGCCAGCGCAACATCATGTGAATTCTCTTGCATGCCGAAGCCGGCTTTCCTTTCTTGGCTACCGGATTGCTGATGTGCTTTGTCGAAACACCTTCGTTGGCCAGAGCAAGCCGGTTGCGCAGGTTTTCTATTCCATCCCAAACATCATGCCCTGCAAAAAGCTCCTCCATGGACGAATGTTCGCGATACACCTGCTCAAGCCCGCGGCATATATACTTGAAGTCGCGCGCAAAGAATGTGCGGTGTATGTTTATATCGTCGGCAAGCGCTTTCCATTCGCCACTCATCACATACTCGTATGGGGCACCGTGCATTATATCACAGAACATCTTGTTGCCCGAACGCAAAATCATCTTGCGGTTACCCCAGGCTATGACCGAAGCCAATAATGCAGAAATCTCAATATCCTCTTCTTTAGAAAAAGAGTGAGGAAAACTAATGGGATCGTTGACTATAAAATCCTTACGGTTATACAGTTCCGCCTTTGCATCGAGGACAGCCTTTATACGCTCCATTGTACTATCCGAGGAATGTTATTGCCTGCTGAAGGTCGCTGTATGTATCGTCGCATGCAGGAACCAATGGCAAACGAAGATTATTCTCCAACATGCCAAGTATTTCCATAAGCGCTTTGATACCGCTGGGATTACCGTCAACGAAAATCAGCTGGAAGAGTTCGTTCAACCTACCGTGAATATTACGTGCATCACCGACGCGGCCCTCCTGCATTGCCTCAACGAGCTTTGTCATCTGCTTGGGAAAGGCATTGCCGAACACCGAGATTACACCAACGCCACCGGCTTCCATAATATCTACAGTAAGGCCGTCGTCGCCCGAGAATACATCGAAATGTGCAGGCTTCTTGGCAACCAGTTCCTTTACCTGTGCCAAATTTCCCGATGCAGCTTTATAGCCTACGATATTAGGGCAGTCGTTGGCCAAACGCACAACGGTTGAAGGGAGAATGTTAACACCTGTGCGACCTGGAACATTATACATATATATGGGCAGTTCAGTTGCCTGGGCAATTGCCTTATAGTGCTGGTATATACCTTCCTGAACGGGCTTGTTGTAATATGGGGCGACAGAAAGAATTGCATCGACACCTGTGTAGTCTTCGCTCTTGAGCTCCTCGACAACAGCACGGGTGCAGTTTCCTCCGACACCAAGCATAATTGGCATGCGGCCGTCTACCTGCTTTATGATGCGCTTTTTTATCTCACGTTTTTCTTCAACTGTCAATGTCGGGGTTTCGGCAGTAGTACCCTGAACGCAGAGAAACGAAGTGCCGCAATCCAGATGCATCTGCACCAGTTTTTCCAATGTTGCATAATCGACCTCACCGGTGTTTGTAAATGGCGTAACAAGAGCAACGCCCATACCTGAAAATTTCTTTTGCATCATATATCTATTGTTTTGTTTCCTTAATTTTAAAGTGCAAAATTACACAAAATCTGCTAAAAGTCATCTATCTGCAACCATTATTTAATCATTTGCAGGAACTCTTCTTCACCCACAATCCTTACGCCCAATTTCTGTGCCTTTTCGAGCTTGCTCGGGCCCATATTCTCACCGGCGAGGATGAACGATGTAGACTTGCTTACACTGCCCACATTCTTACCGCCATTATTCTCTATCATTGCTTTATATTCGTCGCGCGAGTGTAGAGAGAAGACTCCGCTCACAACAATACTCTGCCCTTTAAGAAGTTCTGTACCGGGTGTAGCCACATCATCGCCTGCTTCAAATTCAAGGCCGGCCGCTTTGAGTTTTTCCACAAGCTCACGGTTAACTTCATTCGCAAAAAACTCCCTAACGCTTGCCGCTATACGTTCACCAATCTCCTCGACATCGACAAGTTCTTCAAAAGAGGCATTCATGAGATTATTGACACTCTTGAAAGAACGGGCCAGGCGTTTGGCAACAGTTGCTCCCACAAAACGGATACCGAGTGCAAACAAAACTCTCTCGAACGGCACTTGCAGCGACCTTTTTATACCTGCAACGATATTCTCGGCCGACTTCTGCCCCATTCGGGGAAGAAACATCAGTTCTTCTACCTCAAGAGAGTATATATCGGCGATATCCTTGACAAGACCATAATTGTATAGCAGTTCAACCGTTTCGGGGCCGATAGACTCAATGTTCATTGCATCGCGCGAAACGAAATGCTCGATGCGGCTTTTTATCTGTGGAGGACAAGCCGAGTAGTTCGGGCAATAATGGGCAGCCTCGCCTGCATTGCGCACAAGAGGAGTACCGCAGCAAGGGCAATTTGTAATGAACCGCACCTTCTCGCCAAGCATGAAACGGGCATCGACATCTACACCTGTTATCTTCGGGATAATCTCACCACCCTTTTCAACATAGACCATATCGCCTATGTAGAGGTCGAATTTTTCTATAATATCGGCATTATGGAGCGATGCGCGTTTTACAACTGTTCCCGAAAGCTGTACCGGGTCGAGGTTTGCGACCGGCGTTACAACTCCTGTGCGGCCGACCTGATAGGTCACCTCATTGAGCCGGGTTAAAGCGCGCTCTGCCTGAAACTTATATGCAATGGCCCAACGTGGCGATTTCGATGTATAGCCAAGATGGCGTTGCTGGCGCAATGAGTTGACTTTGAGCACAATACCGTCAGTTGCAAAAGGAAGGTTCTTGCGTTCCACATCAATATAGTCTATAAAATCAAAGACTTCATCTATTGTCTTGCACTTACGGGTGTAATCCGATATTTTGAAGCCCCACTCTGCTGCCGCCTTCAAATTCTCATAATGGCCATCGGCCGGCAGCTGCTCACCGAGCATAAAGTAGAGATAGGCATCGAGACCACGCTTTGCCACAACCGAAGAATCCTGCAGTTTAAGAGTTCCCGAGGCCGCATTACGCGGATTGGCAAAGAGCTGTTCACCTGCAGCTGCACGTTCCTCGTTGAGTCTCTCAAAGACCTGCCATGGCATGAGCACCTCGCCACGTATCTCGAACTCCCGAGGATAACCTCCACCCGAAAGTACAAGCGGCACGGTGCGTATTGTCCTTACATTGGCTGTAACATCGTCACCTTTTTCTCCATCGCCGCGTGTTACGGCACGTACAAGTTTCCCGTTCTCGTATGTCAAGGATATTGAAGTGCCGTCGAACTTCAATTCACAGCAGATTTCAAATTCCTCGTTGAGGCCCTTCTTGACACGCTCATAGAACTCTGCCACCTCGCTCTTGGAATATGTATTGCCGAGTGAAAGCATAGGATATCTGTGCTGTACCTGCTTGAAGTCCTTGGTTATGTCGGAGCCCACACGCAAAGTGGGCGAATTGGGATCGTACATATCGGGATTGGCGGCTTCAAGTTCCTGAAGCTCACGCATGAGCATATCAAAATCAATATCGCTTATTGTCGGAGAATTAAGGATATAGTAGTTGTGATTGTGCTTATGAAGCTGTTCCCTTAATTCCAAAATTCGTTTTTTAGAGTCCATGAATTTATATAGATTTTCTTTTGCGAAGATACGAAGAAGTCATGTAAATAACAGCAGAAAGCGGATGAAAATATGTACATAAAAAAGAAAAGAGGGTGACCCAAAAGTAAAATGGGTCACCCTCTTTGGTAGGGAGGTTGGATAAAAAGAGCTATTTTTAGGCTTGCGAAGCCCGAAAAAACGCAGTTTACTAAGCGTAAATGAGTATTTTTCGGGCAAGCGTAACAACAAAAGAGCCTTTTTAGTCAGCCTCTAAATGTAGAATACAGAATTAGAATGTTGCGCTCAAATATGTAACGAGCAACAGTTTCTGGCCATACACGGTTGTCGGCGAACAGCTTACGTTGTATGTTACACCGCTTGCCTTGTCGGCTCTTGCATAGCCGGTACCAAGATCAGAGAAACCGCTCTGCATGAGTCTTGAGCCATAGGCATTCCAATCGGCATCGCTTGCTGCATAAATGAAGGTTATCGAATTGCCCAGAGCCAAATAGCCAAGTGCTGTCTGGTTAAAAGAGGGGAATTCTGCCAAAAGAGGAGCAACCTCATATTGCTGCTGGGCAGTGAGGGTCACCATCTGGTAACCGTTCTTAACAAAAGCCGAAGCGATTGACTTCTCGGTGCTGCACGATGTGAAAGAGAATGCAACAAACAAAAGGCACATTGCCGATAGGGTAAAAATTCTTTTCATGATACTTTCAGTTATTCCAATGTATACTTAATGTTATTTCTTCCGCAAAAGTATTGTTTTTTATTCAAAAAGTAAAACATCGATGTATAAAATTATCACTATTGCTGTGGCAATTCTCCACCGGGTTGCGACAAGTCATCGACAGAGTCCGGTTGAGATGGCGGCAGAGCCTCACTACCTGCGTTCTGAGGCATTTTTGACATAAGCTCCATAAGCTCCGGCGGCACGCCTTCGGCAGGCAGGTTGTTTGCCAGTTGCTCCTCGTTGCGCTTCAACGACTCAAGAATTTTCGTTGCGAAAGGATAGGAAGAGTTCTCAAGCAAAGTCTTGACATCGAGAGCATTCGAGCGGAAGAGCTCCATGAGGAAATCATTGGCAAGCATCTGGTACGCAGGTGTGTTGTAACCGTCGGATATCGTAACTTCGAGTTCACACTCCTGAACCTTTTGGGGGTTATACCATTTGGCCTCCTCGCTGTACTGCGAACCTGCCATATCTATATATCTGCCTTCGCTGTAATACTGCTGGATGGTTTTCATAAGCTTTGTATCTCTTCGCCGACGGAATGTCTTGAAGCCATCGAACAACCCTTTGAGGTTCAATGAGGAGTTCTGCACCTGTTGGGCATAAAGCATTGCAGGTGTGCCCGATTTGGGAGCCTGCCCCTGCATTGCCGAGTTTACACCGGATATTTCATTTATGAGCCTCAACTGCAGGTTAAGCAGCTCAAAATCTCCGGCAATAGCCGCGCTGCTGTTGTACTGCCGCACAACACCATCTATGCTCTGCCCTGGTTTCAACTTTACGAAGAGCACACCGTTGTAGCGCACATACTCATCGATTATCTCCTCTCTCGACATACTCTCGAAAGCATCGTCGTCGACGACAAGCACCCCTTTCGAGGAGGTACTGCGTATAAAATCGATAAGTGTAGCCGTACGGTTTATTACTCTCTGCTGGTCTATGAACTGCTCGACAAAATTACCCAAACGCCCCTGCACTAGCGGGAAGAGATGGATTATGTAATTATGCTCGCCATGCCAATAGGGACTGCGCCCCTCCTGAAGCACATAACCGTCGGGAGCCATATACCTGTAGTACCAGTACCTCTCTGTGGCAAACCTGTAGTCGACAAGCAAAAGATTATCATCACCACTCTCACCCGTCGCGAGTGCTTCGTTACGGCGACGTTCATTCTCTCTATCCATTATCTCACGGCTCTCGTTGTTATAGGGCAGATACCCCCAAGTACCGCTCTTTTCATCGTTCCACAAGTAGGCATCCCGCGATTCGAGTTTCCAGCCCAATATTACGCGGCACAAAGAGGAACGTGAGGCTGTATAGAACGACAGGTTGCGCGACTCATCACCCTGAACCGCACGGTTAATGTAGTTCGAGGAGATAGAAGCCGGGCCGTAAATATTCCTTATAATCTCTTTTTTCTGGGGTGTGGTTCCGAAATGTGCAAGCACATCATCGAGTTGCATGTCGAACAGTTCACCAATGCAAGTGAGGTTCCACATTCGCACATCTTCGATATTGCTGTTAAAAAACAGGCGCGACGGATTTACGCCATAGACCCACACATCGCGTTTGGCCTTTGCCGGATTAATGCCATATTCTATGCGTTGCGCAGTCATTCCACCATTCAGCAACATGCGCATGGAGTCGGAGTCGAGCTCTTCGAGTTCGTTTATATCATGCACATACTCAATGGCAACGGACATCATCTCCCCTACCTTGCTTTCACTCTGGTCGCGGGCGACACAGACAGGACGCATGAGGTTCTGTCGGAGCTGTCCGTCGATATTGCTCAAGATGGGAGCTATCATATTGTTCTTCAAGGGAACCTTGCCGTTCTTTTTTATCAGCTCTCCTTCGGTTATTTGCGCAAACGTATCGGGGTCGGTCACATAATCGCCCCATTGGTCGCCATAGCTGTACATGAGGCTGCGCCGCAGTTTGCGGCGCGCCTCTTCCAGCGAATTCCAGCATGCAGCACACTCGTTCAAGAACTCGACTGCAGAAGCAGTTTCCAAAGCCTCGTTCTTGACAGGTGTCACCGCATCGGGTTTGACTCTTTTATCGAGAAACTTATTCATATCTCTTATATATTGATTAGTTTTCAGGAATATCATCTCCTATACCAAGTTTCCTCAACTCCTTCTTATACCTTTCTCTCCAATCGAAGAACTCCCCGGTTTCGTCATCATAAATCTTGTAGAAGCGATGGTCGTAATTAAACGGAGTTCCGGGTTTGCGTTTTATCCTTTCGTGAGGTTCCTCGGGTATATATTCATCGTCCACGACCTTAAGCCTCTTAAAATAATCTTCATAAGCTTTCCTCACATTAGTAAACTCACCGGTTTCATCGTCATACACTCTTTCAAGATTATACTTGCCATAGGGTTCGGTTCCCTGTCTGTACCACTGCGGTGCCGGATTATACAAAGAAGAGCCTTCGCCAAGCATTTCGCCACTGACACCATAATTACCGCCGGGGAAAGATAACTGCAGTTGCTGTTTTATAATATCAAGAGGGCCTGTCAGATATTTGTCGAGGTCATCAAGATTTCTCACAACCATTTGCCTGTCACGTGGGAATGTTTCGGAAGAGCCGGCCGGAGTGTAGAGCCTTTCGTACTTGCCCATTCCATAGCGTCTTCTGACATTGTCGGCCTCGACATTGCCACTGAAAGCAAAATTATTACCTGTTTTCTTGAATAGTAGGAACTCGTCATAGCTCGGGAAGACCTTGTCAAAATCATCGAGCCCGGCACCATATTTGTGTCGGAATGCCAAGTCAAGTTCATTGCTACCATCGAAACCGGGAGAGAGCATGCGGAGTTTCTTTATATCTCCAACCATTTTTTTGGCAGTCAGATACTCTCTTTTCGATTCAACATCCCCGAGATGCACTCCAAACGGCACAGCCTTGCTGAAGTTTTCGTAATCCTGAATCATATTCTGTATGGCACCGGCCAATTGGGCTCCGGAGTCTTTCATGAGGAAAAGCCTTCTGTCAACAATGAGTTCCCTTCGTCTACCGTCGTACAACACAGGAAGAGAGCTGTTTGAAACAATTCTCACAGGCATGTATGCAAAGTCGGGATAGGTATCGAACAGCGCATCGTCGTTGACAATATCAGAGAGTCTATACCCCTTTCCCGATACATCCTTTGTCGCATTTTCCCACATATTCTCGAACTCTTTGGACCAGGAATGGCGCGGAAGGTCTTTATTCTCAAGATACAGTTTCATTTTCTCGGGACTGTCGGCAAAATAGCGGTCACGGATAACATCCTTCACAAAGCCGTCTTTCTCAAACATCTCATAGCGCCACATGCCGTCGGCTCCACGCTCCCAGCCGGTCTGTCTCTTGATTTCAAACGGAGAATATCCCGACTTCTCATATTTCTTTGCATTCTCAAGCGCCGGCATGAGTGTTTCTTTGCCTAAAGCATCTAAATTCTCGGCACCTCGCTCTCCTATATAACGATAGCGCACATCCTCTCTTTTCTTCTCATTTTCGGCACGGCGAAGCCTGATTAGTTCACTGAGCATCCACCTCTCATCCTTGGGCAATGTATAATACCCTGTTTCGAGTTTCTGGTTCAGGAAACCTTCGGGAGTTCCGCGGAAATATGTGCCGTTATGAATTCGGCTCCTGACATCGGCATCGTAGAGTGAACGGTCGCTATAACCGCCTTCACCGCGCCTTGCCGCATCAAAATTCCCGAACACCTTTCTACGGTGCAACGATGTCTCTTTCCCTTTAAGTACATAGTTGCAATGCCGCCTGATAATATCCATAAGTTCCTGCTCGCCTATGGAACGGTTATTGCCCGAATAGATATTGAGACGGACGAGCATATTCTTGACAAAATCCTTGAACTTGCGCATCAACGAGCGCTCCTGTGAACTGAGGAATGCCTTCTCGGAAAGCCCGGCAAGATATTCCTCGGTAAGGCGGGAAGTATCATACAGAGGATTTGCGGCCTTCTGCTTGTTTATCTCGTCACGGACAAACTTATCAGCCTTCTTGTACACCTCTTCGAGAAACTCGTTATAATAGTTTCCAAAGATGCGTTCAAGACCGGCATGCCCCACTATTTCATGAGCTACGGTACGTTCAAGTTCCTCCACTGACTTTATGTTCATGAGGTTGATATGCACCTTATTGTCTTTGTACCAGCCATGCGCATCGAGCTGTGTGTTATAGTCCCTGACAGCATAATTATCTTTAGGGTCGGGCAGCTGCAAATCCTCCGGCTTGGCAATTATATTTATATCGTAATGCAGGAGTTTGGAGAGACGGGGTATGTGCTGCTTCAGTTCATCGACCAGTTCGGGCGACCACTTCTTTTTTGACGCATCGGCTATTCCCTCCGATGCAGATTGCCGGGACTGTCCATTGGCGCGTTCCGCCTCTTGCTCTTTAATCCAGTTTTCATAGGTCTCCAATTCGCGACGCTTTACCTCATCATTGCTCATACCTGCATAATCGCTTGCCGCACCTCTTCCGGCCATTGCCCGGGCTACAGCAGGAGAGGTTCCTTTCTTCAGCCTCTCAACCTCACTACGCACGAACTGCTCATACTCGTCGAGAGCCTTGTTCTGCATCTCGGTACATCTATAGAATTTCTCGTCAATGACAGAGAGAAGACTACCCTCGGGAAGATTGTATTTCCTCTCGATGGCCACACGCCCGTCGTGCAGGAATTGAACCATGCCGGCTGCGTCGTACACGGTACGTTCGAGTATCTCCTTTACCATTACCTCCTCGGCAGGTTCCAGCGCCTCGCCATTGGCTTTCTTGTAGAGAACATCGGAGAGCATATTTACATCAACGCCTTTCTCTTTGGCGTAAAGACCTGCCTGACGAAGAAAATTCTGCGAGTTGAAGCCATCGGTAAGCTCTTTCTCGAATGCGGCAATTCTGTTACGGCGTATATTGCCTCTCTCCATAATGAGGAAACTTCTTGCACTTTCCGAATCGCGGAAATAGTTCTTCTCTATCGGCTTGCCACCCTCATCAAAGGTTTCGACATACCATCTACCATCTTCGCCTCTATTAGCCTTATAGTCGAACGGTACTGGAGGTGTGGATGTGAGTTTGTTCTCGACAAGGAAGAGAAGCTTTGAACGTGTAGATGCCGAAAGCCCTTCGCTCGCCATTAGGGTTGCATATTGCTTTTTTATATTCTCGGCATTCTTGCCTCCGAACGAAGGAAGTTTCAGTTCCATTTCAACGGCAAGCATAAACTCTTCGGGGTCTATGTTCAATGCGCGCAGTTCCCTCTTTTCAACCTCTGTCAGGGCATACTCATCTTTGATTTTGCCGTTCGAGCCTAATTTAAAGCCTGCTCCACTCGGTTTCCAATGTGCCATTTTCATGGTAAGGAGTGTGGCAGTACTCTCGGCATAATCGTAGAGAAGGTCTATTGGTTCAATCTCCACACCCTGCAACACCTTTTCAAATTCACCGGCAGTAGTAAAGACGGCTGACTCCGCACTCAACACACCGGCCGACGAGAGCAGTTTCTTTCCACCGGTGAGCCCGGCCGAAGCATGGCGCAACGGCACACCTACTGCACCTGCAGCACCACCTGTAACAAGACCACGTGTAAAGGCACCTGCAGCCTTTCCTATGTCGACACCCTCGCCATAGAGAATATCATCGGCGACACTGTTCGCAACATCGTATGTACCAAGCGTAAGACCCTGTCCAAGCGAGCCTTGCATGATTTTTGTTCCAAGGTTGTTGATAATAGCCCTTTCGGCAATCTTCTTTGCATATTTCTCCGTCATGTACCTACCGCTACTCTTTGCCATTATTTGGGCCGCAGTACGGTTTGTCGCCCACTTCACTCCACGGCCCAGCAGTGCACCATAACCGCCACCGATACCAGAGAAGACAGGCATATCGACGACAAGGCTGCCGACACCGCTTGCAAAATCCTCAAGACGACTCGAATCGTAACGCCCTAATCCCTCGTTGCTCAATGCCAGATGAGCACTGCCACCCAATCTGCTGTCAAGAGCCATGGTAGACATTTTGCCTACGAGAGAACTGCCCAAGGCTGAACGCAACATATATTCGGCACTGCTGCGCGGTTTGTTCTCTTCGACATACTCATTTATCATACGGTCGCGAAGCGACGGCTTCACAAATTTCTCTATATACTCATTCACATCGTAGCCACCGTATGCAGCCAACGGTGCCACACTCCTGCGCAATTCCTCATAATCAATATCACCCATAGCAGAGTCGATTACTGCGACAGGGTCATCGGCTTTCATTGACATGTGCATTGCCTGTACCGGGTCACCGCCTACAACACCGGCATATCTACGGTATTCATCCCGTCCGCGCTTTTTCGATGCCTCGCGTTTTGCAAGGAAACTGGGACGGAGTACACCCTCGTAGTAATCGTTTACAGCATCGTCGAGAGCCGACTTCGATAATGCGAACTGTGAACGACGGCGGAAAGGGGTATCTTTAGGAACCATATAATCTGTAAAGGACTTTCTTAACCTTGCTTCACTTTTCTCCGCATCAAAAGGCTCACTCCACATGCCACTTGTCCTTAAAGGAGAAGATGTTCCCCAAGTACCGTCCCACTTGAATTTTTCGCCCGCCCCGCTACCGGCAGGATTACTGTCACCATCCGATGAACCTACAGGAGCGCTTCCGGAGAGGAGAGCACCCGATTCATATTCACCTTTTTTCTTTTCTTCGTCAAAATTAACTGAATACATAATGCTTTGTTTTATTATCGTTATTATTAATTTTTATTGTACTGTTTGATTTATAATCATTGACTGCCTTCTGGAAATTCCCCTTCAACAGCGAGGGTTTCTTGGGTTTTGGCAAAGCAGGGATAAGCCTTCTTGCATTGCCATGCCCCACCGACACCCTGTCGGGGTCCTTGGAGAGAGTGGCAAACAGGTTCTGCATTGCAATTCCTCCGCCATAATCACCGAACCGGCTATCGAACCTCGATTTCATGGCTTCGTAAATATTCTGATATTTTGCCGCGTGTTTCGGAGGTTGGGAGAATGTGACACCACGTTCACGCCCCAATTGCGCGATGAGGTTTGAGGCAAAATCCATGAAGGCTGATATATTGCGTTTGCGCCGTGCCTCCTTCAGCAAAGAGAGTTCACGTTCTTTGCTCTCTTTGTACCGATTGTAATATGCGTAATCACTGCTACTGTCCATAATCATTACCTTTCTTTACCCCAATTTGCGCCTAAAAGTGCATTCTGCAACATATTGAAACCACTCATAGCCGATGATGCAGCCATACGTTCGTCGAGCGACAGGTTCTGCTGTTGGGCATTCATGAGAGAGAGACGGTTCTGCCTGTGCTGCGCGTCGATGGCCCTTCTCCTGTCATCGGCACCCGAAGCAATGTTTGTCATCACATTCTCCATTGAGCGTAACCCTTGACCGCTACGCAATGCCGAATATTCGGGCGTTGCGCCCACAATTACGCTGCGTGCCCGCTCTTGCCCGCTACGCCGTCGCAGGGTATCTTCTACCCTTTTTATTGCTGCTCGGGCAGCGGCACTGTCGAAATAGCTGCCATAATAGTTACGCTTGTACCAGCCTTTTTCTTCGGCATCTGCCTTTTTAAGCAAACGATTCTGTTCCCTCTTGGATTCCGAAGCATCGAGGAACCCTTTCACTGTAGAATAGAGCCCTAAAGCCCCACCCAATCCTGAAAATAATTTAGATAGACTCATAACTTTTTTTCTGCAAATGAAATACCATAATGAGCTTTGAAAGTTGCTATTATACCATTTATATCATTTTCTGTTCAAATTGGCATTACAGCAACCTTGTACGCGCCCGATGAATTATTTTTGCAGGAAAAGGTTTATTATGGTAAAAAAGAGCAAAGGATGTATAACGCTCAACGAGGTACAGAATGAGGCCCTCGCGCTTTTTCACAGGCTCATAGGCAGGTTAGAGAAATTGACAAAAGATTGTGAAGACCCGGGCACCATTAACCAGGCACTCAAGACTACTGCCGACTTCCTTGTAAAATTGAGCAAGGAGCGTGAACATGGCGATGATGAGATTGGCGCACTGCTGCAGCAGACGCTCCGCGGAATTGACGGTTGTGTATGAAAATGATGGAGTTTCCGATACCGGAAACTCCATCATTTTCATTTGTAAAATACTACGGTTTAGCTGTTACTGCCGGCAACAATATCAAGTATTTCGTTAGTGATAGCCTGCTGACGGCCTTTGTTATATTCAAGTGTGAGTTCGGAGATGAGATCCTGCGCATTGTCTGTAGCAGCCTGCATCGCAATCATTCTGGCCGAATGTTCCGATGCCGAGGAGTCGAGGAATGCTGTATAAAGATGCAACGACACCACCTTGGGAAGAAGAGAAGAGAGCAGTTCCGCCTTCCCCGGTTCAAGAATAAAGGAGTTGACGCTCTCTGCAACATTTTCTTTTGCCTGTGGCAAATCTATCGGCAGCATGGGCTCGGCCAACGGTAGAAGTTTTGAAGCCGAGCGGAATTGTGTGTAGACAAGCTCTACCCTATCTATTTCGCCACGATAGAAGCGCCCCATCAGTTCCGATGCAATTGATGACAATTGCCGGTAATAGGGAGCCTGCAAAGGAGGTATCTGCTGTTCTATTACCGCCACGCCCATTTTCTTCACAGCATCTGCCATTTTGCGTCCGATGGGCATAACCTCAACAACTGCCCCTTCAGCAACATAACGGTCGATTGTTTCGCGGGCAAGACGCACGATGTTGGAATTGAATACTCCGCACAAACCGGTATCGGAGGCCATGGCAATTACCACAACCCTCTTTAGCTCGCGTGGTGCAACAAATGTATTTCCGGTTAAATCGGAACCGGATAGAGATAGAGCAAATATCTCATTCAGTTTCTTGTGATAAGGGCGCATGCCCTCTATTGCGCTCTGTGAACGGCGCAACTTTGCAGCAGAGACAAGTTTCATTGCCGAAGTTATTTTCTGCGTACTCTTGATTGAGATTATCCTTTGCTTTACCTCCTTTAAATTCATAGGCTTAACTATTGAAAGAGTCCGATATTTCAGCCGCAACTTTCTCTATCGTCGATGTAACCGTCTCATCGATTATTCCGTTTGAGAGCACATCAAGCACATCGGCCTTGTAACGCAGACGCAATGTTTCAAGGAACAACGCCTCGAATTCCGTAACCTTTTCAACAGGTATGCTACGCATGAGGTTGTTTATTCCGCAATAGAGCACTGCCACCTGCTCACCCACCGGCATTGGAGAGTATTGCGGCTGCACGAGCAGCATATTTGTTCTTCGGCCGCTCTCTATAACCATTGTAGTTACCGGGTCCATTTCGCTGCCGAATTTTGCGAATGCCTCCAGTTCCCGGTACTGTGCCTGGTCAATCTTTAGTGTTCCGGCAACCTTTTTCATCGATTTTATCTGCGCCTTGCCACCGACGCGCGACACTGATATTCCGACATTTACTGCAGGGCGGAACCCTTTATTGAAGAGGTCACTCTCCAGGTATATCTGCCCATCGGTGATAGAGATGACATTCGTGGGGATATACGCCGATACATCTCCCGCCTGTGTTTCAATTATGGGCAATGCGGTGAGCGAGCCGCCCCCTTTTACCTTTCCCGCAAGGCTTTTCGGCAGGTCGTTCATTTTTTCGGCTACATCCTCTTGGTCAATTATTCTTGCAGCACGTACGAGCAGACGTGAATGTA
>JAUNQV010000153.1 GCA_030535995.1 Bacteroidales bacterium | reverse complement strand
CGTTTACGACTCTTGAACCAAAAAGAGGTTGACTGAAATTCCCGTGTGCCGGGCGTTTTGGTACTTTTGAGCGACAAAAGTACATGATAGAGCGACAACAAGAAGAATAAAAGATAACTGATTAAGGGTAAAAGCAACCCCGGAATAAGATTTTTCGGCATGAAAAGTATTATACAAGTACTATATTACCCACACTGAATTTCTACTGAACCCAACTCTTTAGTCCCAAATTACTATTCCAGGCTATACTCGTCTTTCTCCTCTTGACTCAACGACCAATCGTGCTCCGGGTCGTTGCGGTACTTGTCAATTATCTCTTGCAAGGGTTGGAACGGTAATACATATATATCTTGATTTAGTGCTGCATAAACAGACTTGCCGTCCGGGCTAAAAGTTGCATGAGATGCTGAGGTTCCATTACTTATTTCCCAAACTATTTTGTGAGTTGATGAATCCCAAATGCAAATGTCCGGTGAGCCAATAGAGGATGTTATAATAAATTTCCCATCAGGACTAAAATGTGCCGAATGTACTAGATATCCAAATTCTATTTGCCACAAACGTTTATTGGATGCAATATCCCACACCATTGCATAACGGTCGAATGATGTTGTTGTCAGCCGTTTCCCGCATGGACTAAACGCCACAGATGTAATCCTATTATCATATTTAATTGACTCTGCAGCATATTCTCCGGTATTTATATTATAAAAATCAATAACATTGTTGGAGACAACCGCTACAGATACACCATCCGGGTTAAAAGCTAAAAAATCAGTATTCGAGCTACACTTTATCGGCTCATTTATCTGCTCAATTTTTGATGCATTAAAAACTATCAAATATTTATTATATTTATATTCGGTAATAAATGCAAAGTATTTTCCATCTTTACTGAAATCAATACATTTGGCTTTTAACGGTTTTTCAACCATTTCTCCATTTTCCAGGTTTTGTATATATGTATCATTATTATCATATGAAATGAACAGAAGTTTACCGTTAGGTGAAAATGTTATACTGTTTATACCTCTTTCGTTGAATAACGGTTCTGTAATAGGTTTACCTGTTTTTACACTAAAAACACGGACTGCATATTTATGCTCGGAATGATCATTATACACCACAGCAATATAATTGCCACATTGGCTATGAACAAAATGCTGTATATATTCATCTTCGGCAAGTTTAATGTGAACGCCTTCATCGGCCGTTTGGGATATTACTGTTGCTTCATTTCCTGCGGAATAAAATATGGGCTCATAATATTCACGGGGAAGCAAAGAGACTTTATCAGTAATATTTGCTTTTGTGTCTGCATTCCACACCTGGCGTTTAGATGATGATGATGCTATTATATATTTTCCACATGAACTATATTGCAACTTATCTATTTCATCAAACATTAATGGTTCAGCCAAAAGTTCTCCGGTCTTTATATCCCAAACAAAAATCTTGTCATAAGTTGCTGTGATTACAGTTTTTCCATCAGGGCTTATATCTGCGGTATAAACATGCTCTTTATGTTTTAATGATGCAATCAATTCATTATCTTGAGTTGTATCCCAAATGTTTACAACACTATCGCTGCTGTTTATGAGCAGATACTTTTCATCGGGGCTAAAAAAGAGTGAATTTACGAATTTCTCATGCAACAACACTTCTTTTACAGGCTTTGCGGTGGCAATATCCCAAATTTGAACAAAATCCCCATCACACATAGTAAGCACTGAATTACCGCATGGACTGAACTCTGAATAATCCAACCATTTATCATGTGTAAATGTTTCAACGACCTGTTTACCTGTTTTTACATCCCAAATACGGGCTGTCTTGTCTGATGAAGCGGTAACGATATATTTCCCGTCCGGACTAAAATTTACAGAATTGACATTATCGGCATGCATCAAAGGCTGTGTCAGCGGTACTCCTGTCTTTGCATCCCAAATACGGGCTGTGTGGTCAGAGGACGCTGTTGCTATATATTTCCCGCAAGGACTAAATACAGCATAATTAATGATATCATTATGTTTTAATGGGCTGAAAATTTGTTGACCTGTTATGACATCAGATACACGAGCGGTATAATCCGAGGATGCTGTAAGAATATATTTTCCATCAGGAGAAAGAAATGCAGAATTAATGCCTGAAGTATGTTTTATAATTGTTGTTTTAAAATAATCGGATTTAAGTTGCTCAACACTTAATCTGCATTTTCTCAACATTGCTTCTGCTTCCATTACGTATGGTCTGTCGGGGTTCTTCAAATCCTTCGGTAAGGCATACAGCGACAGACGCAAAGCTTTGGCGACATCACCTCTCTCATACTCTTTCGTGGCTTCGGTGACAAGATATTTCGATTGTGAAATGAGCAATCTGTCGCGACCGCGGAGTATCTCCTTGTTGCGTTCTGTTATTTCCCGGTTCTTTTGCTCTATTTCGCGGTACTGGCCTGCTATCTCCTCGTTCTTCTGTGTAACCTCAATGTTTTTCCTTGAAATTTCGTCGCTCTTTTCTTCTATTTCCCTGCTTTGCTGCAATATTTCCCTGTTCTTCTGTTCAATCTCTCTGTTTACTTTAAAAAAGTAACCGCTGACAAAGAAAGATATCAGAATAAGCAACACTGCTACAAATGCCCATGCAATGCGCTTGCGTCTCTGTTCGCGGTTGTGACGTTGCCAAAGGGTATCGAAACTGAGACCGAACATGCGGGCAACAACCTTTATTACCGAAGCATCGCGCCCAAGTTCGTTTATGTTTATGCCTAAAATCTCTTTTTCTCCTTGAAGGCTGCGCAGTGCGGGCGGGAAGCACTCCGTCGCCTCGTCGCCCGAAAAGGGAACGCCGTTGACAATATAAGGTATTATGCAATCCTCGCGCCCTTGGTCTATAAAGTTTTGCACCTCTTTGTTTACCCATGGCGAAGCGGCGGAATTAGGTGAGCAGACAACAATAAGGTACCTTGAATCGTTCAGTGCCTTTTCTATCTCCTGGGCGAGAAAACCACCGGATAGTTCAAGAGAGTCGCGGAATATCGGACGCAGAGCCTTGGGGAGCGCATGGTTCTCTCTCTTTATTTTTGCCGGCAGGTGATAGCCTTCGAGTTTGCGGCGGAGCCACTCTGCCAGCTTCTCGTCCTTGCGCTGGTAGCTTATGAATGCAAAGTATTTTTTCTCCATTTTTTGTGCTTGGCGATTTCCTGTTTATCTTTTTAAAACAATTTTACAATCTTTGTCGATAGCGCAATTGTCAAAGAATAGTGCCGATGCAATGTCCTTCTCCTTCTCTCCTGTACCGAAGTCGAAGTTCTCTTTTGTGATGAATTCAATGGGGTGTCTTCCTGTGAAACCGAACTTTGAATAGAACGTGCGCAGTCCTTCATTGGCGGGAATTGTGAACAGTGCAGTCATGCCTTTTTCTTGTGATACTTCAATGGCTCTTTCCATAAGCATGGAAGCCAATCCTTTGCCGCGTTCCTTAGGTGTTGTCGCTACAGCATAGATATAGCCTGCTTTATGACTGTTGAAAGTAAACGGTATAATATGCAACATGGATATAATGCTTCTCTCCTTTTCAATGTAAAGCATATTCTCACGGCTGTATATGTTTTTCATAAAGGTATCGATAAATTCATCACTGTCACCGAAGGC
>JAUNQV010000061.1 GCA_030535995.1 Bacteroidales bacterium | reverse complement strand
ATGAGTATTTTTCGGGCAAGCGTAACAACAAAAGAGCCTTTTTAGTCAGCCTCACAAATATGTTACCACTTGATAAATCTATGCGTACGCACCTCATTGCCATCCCTTATTATAACAATATAGGGAGCTTTAGGCATAGCCTGTAACGAAACTGCAGCCTCGCCGCCAACAGCAGTAGCCTTGCCTATTGCGACACCACCGAAATTCACTACTGTAACAGTTGCTCTGGCAGGCAGGTTGCTGCATACAACCCGTTGCGAAGCGACATCATAATATACCATAGACTCCTTTACGCCAACCTCACCTATGCCGGTATCGGCACCATTGATTGTGCTCACTCGCATGGTGTGCGATACCTTTGTATTAGAGGGGCATGTGTAAGCCGACTCCGTACCCGGGCCGCAACTGCCGTTACCGATACCACGCTGCATGTAGTCGAATGTTGCATACACCAAATCACTCCTCTTCAACTCCCATGGATGGAGGACAGGTGTGAGATACTGGCTCTGGTCGTAATGTGATAGCGAGAATGAAACCTCTCCTTCAGTCTCTATCTTGATTGTATTGCCATTATCGGGGTTGACAAGAGAGAGGTCGCGCAATGCCATGCGGTTGCCATGCGACTGCGGATGAGAATACATTTCAAACATATCGTCGACTGTTGTAGTATAACGACCGAGGAATGAGCCTGTCTGACGGTCGATGTAGTTCTCCCACGGGCCTTTTGCATAATACTCTACATTCTCGTAACCGGCCGGGAATAGCATGTCGATACCGATGCGGCGCAGACCGCTCTTTGCAGGATTGTACTCCACCTTCATATCAACCACTCCGCTTGCATATATTGTGTATTTTATTAGGTACGGACACTGGTCGTGCTGCGCGTTCACCACAATATTGCAGGTTTTGCCATCGCCCGAAAGTGCACTTGTTACAGAAGCAGAATTGATATATGCCTCATAATCGCCAAAATTATGCTCACCATAAGGGCTCTCATTCTCTATCCAACGTACATTACTGTAAATAGGATACTGCCCCGGCTCAATAACCTGAACACCGTTGGCTATCCACTCGGTTACAAAACCTTGCGCATTGACCTTGAAACTTATATTGCCGTTGACAACCGACACACCATTGCTCTTCTCAACGGTAAGCACCTCGCCACCCTGCGCTACAGCAGGAAGCGCTGTACGCTCTTGCAGTACAAACTGCTCTGTTGCCATAGGGTAACCGGCCTCACACCATGCTTCGGCCACGTTCTTCTGAAGTTCCACATTCAGCAGATATTCACCCTCCTCTATTGCTGTGCTGAAATCGACAGGCAGAGTAACAGTTTCGCCAGGAGCTACCGACGGCATCTCCACACTCTTCTCCTCAACGATATTACCGTCGCAAAGGAGAGTGTAACGCAATGTAAAACCATTGAGGTCAATGAAGTTATATTTGTTCTTTATTGTGAGCGAACCGCTGCTGTATGTAAACTTTACATACTGATAGACCTTCTTTACCTCGGTGAGCTTTGCTGTCCAGGCACGGTCGGCAGTAATTACACCGTTATTGCAGAAGTTACCCTGGTGAGGACCTGGATAGTCGTACCCGCTGGTGTAATGGGGGAAGCCGTTCTTCTCAAGCAGGCCGCTCTTTATCGCCTGCGGGTCATAAATCGACTGGTCTACCCAATCCCATATACAACCGCCTATACCATACTTGCTGCCCTCTATTATATCCCAGTAATCCTGCAGATTACCCACCGCATTACCCATTGCATGGGCATACTCGCAAAGGAAGAATGGCTCGCCGCCAATGCTGTTGTCGCAGTGGCTCCGTGTATATGCAAGGTTAGGATACATCTTCGAATCCATATCGGTATTCTTGGCAGAGTTCACGTTAGAGTAACCCTCATAGTGTACAGGACGCGAATCGAGCACCTTTGCAGCTGCGTATGTAGCATCAAAGTTCACACCGATACCGGACTCGTTGCCGAGTGACCAGAACACCACCGAAGGGTGATTGCGGTCGCGAATTACCATGCGTACAGTACGGTCTACATACTGCCCCTGCCATGACGGGTCGCTGGAGATACTGTTATCCTTCTTGTCGGCCCAGCTCTTGTGGCACTCAACATCGGCCTCATCCATCACATAAAGCCCGTAATAGTCGAACATCGCATACATTTTTGCAGCACGTGGGTAGTGGCTTGTACGCACCATATTAACATTGGCCTGCTTCATAAGCTCTACATCCTTCAGCATTGTGGCAATATCCATTGTACGGCCATAAAGCGGATGTGTATCCTGTGTATTAACACCCTTGAAGTATACACGCCGGCCATTGATGAGCACCACACCGTTCTTTATCTCAATGTGACGGAAACCGTACTTTGTAGAGAATACCATCTCCTCGTTGCCGGCAGCGTCTTTCTGG
Organism: Bacteroidales bacterium; assembly: GCA_030535995.1. Lineage (GTDB taxonomy): Bacteria > Bacteroidota > Bacteroidia > Bacteroidales > Bacteroidaceae > HGM04593. The sequence goes on along the minus strand of JAUNQV010000061.1, from coordinate 10,144 downwards.
CGCACAATTACGGTATAGAGGTTGGGGGTCTCCGATGTCCAAGGCTGCAAGCCGGCAAGCCCGTCGAATGTTATATTGCTGTTGGCGGTTTTTACGCCATCGGCAAGTTCAACGGCAACATTCTTTGTTGCAACAACTTTACCGTCGGGAGCAACAAGTTCGGCCTCAATGGTCTTTTTCGCAGCAACGGCTGTGCGGTTGTCTATCTCAAGCGCAATTTCCATGCTACCGCCATCGTATGTGCCGTTGAGTGTGCTTGTGATATAATGGTCGCGTACAAAGGTCTTTGGTGTTGCATAGAGATATACATCGCGGTGCAAGCCACTCATGTGGAACATATCCTGTCCTTCGAGATACGATGCATCGCTCCAGCGGAACACCTGCACGCAAATATTGTTCTCACCTGTGTGCACATGAGCGCTCAAATCAAACTCATGGTCATTGTTTCCGCCCTGTGTATAGCCTACATACTCACCGTTCACCCAAACATAGGCTGCGCTGTAAAGACCATCAAAATGGAGGAACACATTCTTCGCCTCCCAGCCTTCGGGCAAAGTGAATGTACGGCGGTATGAACCTACAGGGTTGTCGCCCACACCGGAAACTTTGTTCTTCACATAGGGAGGGTTGTTCAGGAATGCATACTCCACATTAACATACAGCGGGAGGTCATAACCTTTCATTTCCCAGCACGAGGGCACCTCTATGTTGTCCCAAGCAGTGACATCGGCATCATTGCCCCAGAAATTCTCTTCACCCGGACGCACCGATGGCTCGGGAACAAGGTTGAACTTCCATATACCGTTGAGCGACAGATAATCGGCCTTTTCGGGAGTAAGCCATGCCTTTTCGTAGTTAACATCGCTCTTCATGGCATTTGTAGAGGTATAAGGAATGAATGTCGCATGTGCAGCCTCCTTGTTCTCCTCATACACAAGCTGGTCTTCCCAATAATTACCCTTTGGCCCGGCTGCCATGGTAAAGAAGAACTTGCTGTTGTCACCATCCTTTGTGGTTGAAGCGATAAGCCCGTCACCGCTCACATTTATATAATATTTTGTTCCTTTGTATGAACCTGTGAGATAGAAACAATCGTCACCTGCATCTTCAAGAACAACATTTTGGTTCTCGTTGTTGACCTCGGTGCTGTATACAAGCGGAGTCTTGTCGCCATTGAGAAACATATCCATAGACATATTGCAACTGTTCGAGGTCAAAATCAATCCTGTCTTACCATTGGAGACCCTCCATGTCTGGGCATAGTCACCCTCAACGTATGGCTTCATTCCAATGAGAGATGCAAGCCCGGCATCCGCAGGAACTGTCATAACGTTCTTTGTAGCAACATTGCTTATGACATAACTCTTGCCGGCATGTACCATTGCCTTGGTAAACTGCTTGCCTGTATTGTGAAAGAAGTAGAGAATATCCTCGGCTGCATATTCGGTCAACATCATAGGGAAACCGTCAGCAGCGAGGGCAAGGTACTGATAAGGGTTCGCGGCATTTACCATGCGGTTGTAACCATCGCCGGGAGCCAGTATCTTGAAACGCTGGTTAGGGTTGGTCGGGCTATAATTCCACTGCACCGGGTGCCCAACACCCGGAGCCATGTCTATAGCCTTGGCCGATGTAGGGTTCACGAAGGAGAATACACCGTCGGTTTCTGTCGGGTACATCGCCCACTCCTGCCCGGCGCTTGCCTCGTCACCCTCGGCAAATACTATACGAGCATCATTTTCTAAATTGTCGCCATTGGAAAGGAACTTTCCATTGGCAACATTCTCAATACGGTATACAGTAATATTTTCTACTGCCGGAGCCAACTCCTGGGCTGCAAGCTGCTGTAGCGGAAGAAGCAGTGCCACAAGAAGCATGACGGTTTTTTCCCACATCCTTTTCATAATTTTATGATTATATTGTTTATTATTCACATTTCTGCAAATATAGTTACAAACTGGCGAGAAATATTAAATTTGTTTCAATATTTTTCAAAGCCAGTACAGTATATGTTCGATTTTACCTCAAATATGGTAAAACTCTAAAAAACAGTCAAGTTACAACTCCCGCAATAGTTTACAAAGTCCCAAGACACTCTATATCAATACAAAAAGCAAAGAGCCAGCACTTATTACTATCCAAAGCAATATTCCCTGCAACAAAGGCTTTATTCCAACCTGTTTCATAAGAGCAGGAGAGAGGGATGCCCCAATGAAAAACATTGTCAATGTCAATAATTTCCGGGCAACACCATTTATTGTAGTACCTATTACCGGAACAGAGTCTAGCAGATAGGTATTCACCACCATTGCTGCTATAAACCATACTATAAACCACGGAATTGTAATTTTCTTACCCTTTGTACGAAAAACGACTGCAGTAAAAAGTGCCACAGGAATTATCCATAGAGCACGGGTAAGCTTTATTGTAGTGGCAACCTCAAGCGCAGCTTCACTATATGCGGCACCGGCACCTACCACAGAACTAGTGTCGTGGATAGCTATAGCAGCCCAAGTACCGAATTCAATATCACCCATACACAGAGCGCGGCCTATCGGCGGAAACACGAATAGTGCTATGGCATTAAGGACAAATACAGTGCCAAGCGCTACCGAAATTTCACTCTCCTTTGCATTTATCACAGGAGCGACAGCCGCTATTGCACTGCCACCGCATATTGCAGTACCCGAACTGACAAGATATGAGGTCTTACGGTCTACTTTAAGTATTTTACGCCCTATTATCCACCCCAAAAGCAGTGTCCCAAAAACCGAAACGACAGTAAATAGCATACCCTCGGAACCCGATGCAAGCGAGGCTTCAACATTCATTCCGAAACCAAGCCCGACAACAGAATACTGAAGCAGCATTTTTGAACATTTCTTGTTGAATTTCGGGAACGGCTGACCTTGCAGTAACGCAAACACAAGACCTATAAAAAGCACAACCGGTGGTGTTGCCCATGAGCCCAAAGGCGCAAGTGCCGGAATATATGTTATAGACAATGCGACTACAAGCAACACAAGGATTGCCACATACAACACCTTTGAATACTCTTTCATTGCAACCAGCTTTATTTTCTCTTCTTCGGGTTAGCAGGGAACCACCCTCTCTCGACCCTCTTTTTCTGTTCAAATACCTCACCGATACTCCAGAACGAAGAAAAGGCCACAACACCGAGAATTATTGACAGAGTGAGATTACCCACCAGCAACGACGCGGCACAGGCTGCTACCCCGAGCAACAGAAAGAGCCACCAGCTCCTGACACCGATATAATATTCGGCCTTAATCACTAAAGGATGAAAAAGCCCAATAATCAAAAAAGTGGCAACGCCTATTATTATTCCTGAAAAATTAAGTTCCATAAAATGATTATATGCCACGAAAATAATACCAAAATAGCGAAAGACAAAGAAATATTTGCGGTTTTAACAGCCAAAAGCTATTTTTGCAATAAGAGGATAACTATAAAACAACATAACATGAAATTCACAAAAGAACTTTTTGCCACATTCCTTGTGGCATTTACGCTCCTGATGCCGGCAACCTTAACCGCACAAGAGGCAAAGTACACACCTACGGCCGAAAATCTTCAGGCACGTGAGGAATTTGCCGACAGCAAATTCGGCATTTTCATACATTGGGGCATATACAGCATGTTTGCCCAAGGCGAGTGGTACCTGCAGAACTACCCTATCGACAAGGATGAATATGCCAAGGCAGCCGATGCTTTCTACCCCCACCGCTTCAACGCCAAGGAGTGGGTGGCTGCAATAAAGGATGCAGGAGCAAAATATATATGCTTCACCAGCCGCCATCACGACGGTTTTTCAATGTGGGATACAGAGCAGAGTGAATACAACATTGTCGATGCGACACCGTTCGGGCGCGATGTAATCAAGGAACTCGCCGACGAGTGTCACAAACAGGGAATTAAACTGCATTTCTACTATTCACACATCGACTGGGGGCGCAACGACTACCCTCTTGGACGCACCGGAACTCAAGTAATCGGGCGCGACAAGGAAAAAGCCGACTGGCCTGCATACTACAGTTTCATGAACAGGCAGCTCACCGAGCTACTCAGCAACTACGGCGAGATTGGAGCAATATGGTTCGACGGCAAGTGGGACCGCGACAAGGACACCATACCCTTCGACTGGCAGCTCGATGAACAATATGCAATGATACACCGCTTGCAGCCGGCCTGCCTCATAGGCAACAACCACCACGAGACACCACACCCCGGCGAGGATATACAGATATTCGAGCGCGACCTGCCCGGCGAGAATAAGGCAGGATTAAGCGGACAGGAGGTAAGCCGCCTACCACTTGAGACCTGCCAGACAATGAACGGAATGTGGGGCTACAAGCTCGTTGACCAGAACTACAAAAGCACCGGAACGCTTATACAGCTTCTTGTCGGCACAGCCGGAAAGGGAGCAAACCTCCTGCTCAATGTGGGGCCGCAACCCAATGGAGAAATTCCGGCAACAGCACTGCAACGCATGAAAGAGATTGGCGAGTGGCTGCGCACCAACGGCGAGACCATTTACGGTACCACAGCCGGTGACATTCCTACACAGGAATGGGGAGTAACCACACGCAAAGGCAACCGCCTTTTTGTACACATAATGAACCACGACAGCAAGGAGCTTCTGTTGCCGCTCGATTGCAAAGTAAAGAAAGCGTTTACCTTTGACGGCAAGCAACCGGTGAAGTTCAAGAAAACAAAAGATGGTGTAAAGTTGCTGTTCGATGAAGCGCCATCAGGTATTGACTATATCGTAGAGCTTATTACAAAGTAAGGATTTATGGCATTGTTGGAAATTTGCGCAGGAAGTGTAGAGAGCGCCATTGCCGCACGCGATGGTGGCGCGCAGCGCATTGAGCTTTGCGCAGCACTTGAAATTGGCGGTATTACCCCATCGGCCGGCCTCATAGCAGAGGCGCGCAAGGTCGAAGGTATTGGAATGAATGTCATTATTCGCCCTCGCGGAGGCGACTTTCTATACAATGAGAATGAGATTGCATGCATGATACGCGACATAAAGTTGTGTAGTGCACTTGGTGCCGACGGCATTGTCATTGGGGCACTCACTGCAGAAGGCGATATAGACACAGCTACATGCAAACGCCTCATTGCCGCAGCCGACGGCATGAGCATAACCTTTCACCGCGCTTTCGACATGTGCCGCGACCCGCGAAAGGCACTTGAGGAACTTATTGAGCTGGGTTGCGACAGGGTACTCACTTCGGGACAAGCAGCAACCGCAGAAGCAGGAATTCCACTGCTAAAAGAGCTTGCAGAACAGGCTGCCGGGCGCATAATCATTATGCCGGGTTGCGGAGTGAACAGCAGCAATGCCGCCAAAATACTGCAAGCGACAGGAACGACAGAGATACACGCATCGGCACGCAAGAGCGTTGGAAGCGGAATGATATTCCGCCACAGCGGAGTGAGTATGGGCAACCTCGGCAGCGATGAATATGCCCGCAAAGAGACCGACGCGGACGAAGTAAGAGCAATTAAAGAGAGTATACTATGAAAGCACTGAAAGAACGCATTATGCAAGATGGCCTTTGTATCGAAGGAGGCATATTAAAGGTAGACAACTTCATTAACCATCAGATTGATGCCAGCTTGATGATGGAGATTGCCAAAGAGTTTGCAAAACGCTTTGAAGATACAAAAATTGACAAAGTCATCACCATTGAGGCAAGCGGTATCGCACCGGCAATAATGGTGGCAAGCTTGCTTGGTGTGCCAATGCTGTTTGCCAAGAAAAAAGTGCCAAGTACAATGAACGGCATACTCAAAAGCGAAGTCTTCTCTTTCACAAAGAGTCGTTCATACAATATATGCATAAGTGGTGAATTCCTAAAAAAAGGCGAAAAGTGCCTTTTTATAGATGATTTCCTTGCCAACGGAAATGCAGCTTTGGGAATGCTTGACCTTGCAACGCAAGCAGGTGCAGAGATTGTGGGAATGGGGTTCATTATAGAGAAAGCATTCCAAGCCGGAGGCAGGATGCTTCGCGACAAAGGCATCCATGTGGAATCACTTGCCATAATAGAGAGCCTTGACAACTGCGAGATAAAAATCAAGGAATAATAAGAAACTGTTTGGATTTATAATAAAAATGGAGACCGTGGTCTCCATTTTTTATTGCCGGTCATTCTCAAACGTCTGCAGCCACAGCGGAGTGAGCATGGGCAACCCCGACAGCGATGAATATGCCCGCAAGGAGACCTGCGCCACAGAGGTTGAAAGAATTGTAAAATCCATCGGTTGACACCATTAAAAACCCCGTTTATCGTTTTTTTTATCAACAACTGCATATTTCCCAAATTATTAATATATATTTGCAATACTCCGCAAAATAAAAAGGCACAAAACTATAAATATTATATTTTTATGAAGAAGCACATCAAATTCTATTTTCTGGCACTCTTCTCATGCCTCGTATCACTATTACAGGCACAGGTTCCACAAGCCGGAAGACTCTATTACATCTATTGCGACAACGACACGCAACAGTATTTCCATGTAAACAACGGCAGCCTTGCTGTGGCAAGCGAAGCCGAAGAGGGCAACCCTGCTTATATTTTCCGCTGCGTTGCAAACGGCGACTACCTGCAGTTCTACAACATGGGCAGCGGCAAGTACCTCGCACACAAAGGATTGAGCGACAGCGGCTACAACTTCACGGTGAGCACAGAAGGTGCATTCGTCGAGGGCAACGTAACATTGTACTCTGTAGGCGCAGATAGATACTTTGTAATGAAGAAAGATGGTTCTTTCGACCAGGCCACCGGAACATATAACAAGACAACGACCGACTATAGTACCGACTACAAGTTTGTGGAGCATGACCCGCGCCCACAGGCCGGCAAGATATATAACATCTACTGCGACAACGACTCAAAGCAGTATTTCTACAACGACAACGGCACACTCCGCGTATCCAATATCCGCGATATAACATCGCCTGCATACCGTTTCAAATGCACTGTAACCGATGAAGGGAGATACAATTTCGAGTGTGTAGATGCCGACGGCAACGGAACCGGCTACTTCCTGAAGCACAAAGGAATACAGAACAGTGCCTACGATTTTGAACTTGGTACAGCAAACACATTCAATGTAGATGCAGTAACATTGTTCTCATACAATTCTGATGGAGACAACAGAAACCTTTACTTTGTAATGAACACCGACAACAGTCTTGACCAGTCTACAACCACATATAACAAGGCTACTACAAACAACTCTACCGACTACATTTTTACAGAATTCGTTGAGGGTGCTGCCGAAATGACAATTTCTATAGGTGCAAGCGACTACAACCTTTCATGTACTCTCGATGGCGAAAGCATCGGCAACAACCACACAATAGGGTTTACTATCGGAAGCATCAGCGGCACACTCTCTGTTGATACAAGCAATCTGAATTCGGCATACACATTCAATGGTTTTGTAGATGAAGCAGGCAATACATACACAGTAGATGCCGACGGCAACCTCGACCTTTCACAATTCAGCAGCAAAACTAATGACTTCTCCCTTACAGCACAGTTCACGCTCAACATCTTCAGCGAAAACTACGGCGACAAGTGGGTGCGCTTGAACAATGTAAGCAACCAAAGCTATTGGGCAGGCATTGCAGCCGGCAACGAAGGTGCTGCCGGAACGACAGCCACACTCAACTACACATTGCAGCAGCAATTGTGGTGCCTTGTAGGTACAGCCGAGAGTTTTACACTCTATAACTACGCAGCCGGTAAAGAGCTTGCCCTGAACGTACCCATAAGTGGCACATCGCATGCCAACGGCAATGCTGCGGTTCTTAACGCAGACACAGGCGGCAAATGGTTCGTAAAAGAAAACGGAGCAACATTCGCTCTTCTGCCCAAAAGCAACAACAATACCTCTTTAGGCATTAACATGTACGGTGGAGCAGGAGGCAACCTCAAACTCTACGGTACAGCAGCAAGCAACACCGGCAGCTACTGGAAAGCCGATGTTGTAGCAGCAAACCCGCTCACACTCTCGGCAAATGTGACAGGCGCACACTGGGGCGGCGAAAAGCGCGTTGCAAACCTAAAACTCACAGTAGGAGGAAGCACCTCAACCACCCGTATTACCGAGAGCATTGAAGCGCAGACATACTACATGCCCAAGGACAAGGCTGTTACACTTGAGAGCGAAACATACCGTGGATACGATTTCAAAGGTTTCGTTGATGTACAGGGCAATACCGTTGATGGTCAGAGCATAGCACTCCAGGAAAAGGAGTATATTCTCACAGCTACATACGAAGCAAACAGAGAGCGCACACTCTTCTACTCGCCCGATGCCAACAACAAGCCATATCGCATTCCTGCTATTGCCACAGCGCCCAATGGCGACATTATCGCTATCGCTGACAACCGCCCCTGCGGCAATGACATCGGTTACGGCGAGGTGGATATAAAGTGCCGCATATCAAAAGACAACGGCCTCACATGGGGCGAAGAGTTCTTCATTGCCGACGGCGACGGACGCAACACCAACGAAATGCAGGCCGGCTATGGCGACGCTGCAGTTGTTGCCGACCGCGAGAGCAACAAGGTGCTTGTGATGATGGTGTGCGGCCGCACAGTGTGCCACAAAGGCCGTTGGACACCCGAAAAGATTGGTGACACCGATGCTACAGAGGTGAACCGCGTTGCGCGCGTATACGGTACATACGATGAGAACACCGACAGCTGGAACTGGAGCGACCCTGTTGAGGTTACTGACGCAATGTACAGCATATTCCATGATGAAAACAACACCCCCACCGTTACATCAATGTTCATCGGTTCGGGACGCATTATGCAGAGCCGTGTAGTAAAAAAGAACGAGTATTATCGCCTCTACTGCTCAATATGGACCCGAGACGGTGGCAACCGTGTAATCTACTCCGATGACTTCGGCGGCACATGGAAAGTTCTCGGCAAACTCGCCGACCGCCCGGCATCGGGAGGCGACGAGCCCAAGTGCGAGGAGCTGCCCGACGGCACAGTAATCTTGAGCAGCCGCAAGAACAACGGACGCTATTTCAACCTCTTTAATTTCGACGATGACACCTACACAACCGGCAGCTGGGGCACTGTAGTTGCCAGCAACGAGCAGACAGGCGGCATCGCATACGGCGGTAACTCAACAAACGGAGAAATATTCTGCGTAGAGGCCCTCAACGGCGACGGCGAGACAGTGAAGCTGATGCTCCAGAGCATTCCCAAGGGCAACGACCGCAGCAATGTAGGCTTCTATTTCAAGGAGATTGACCCCGAGACAGAATACACCACTACAACATTTGCCGAGAACTGGACCGAGGGCTTGCAGGTATCCTACAAGGCTTCTTGCTACAGCACCATGTCATTGCAGGCCGACGGCAAGATTGCATTCTTCTTCGAGGAGGTTCCGGGCGGTTATTGCATGGTTTATATTCCATTGACAATAAATGAAATTACCAATGGTGCATACTACAGCAAAGAGGACCTGAAGCAGGCTGCAGAAGATGTTCTTGCACTTGAAGGCGTAGGCTACCCCACCGCCGACAACGCAGCACGTACAACATTGAAAGCCGCAATAGACAACTATGCAGCAGGCACAATAACAGCAAGTGAGCTTGCACAGGCCGTTACAGAGTACAAGGGAACTGAAGAGGGTATACAGATGCCCGAGGAGGGCAAAGCCTACACAATTACATTCAGCACACGCAGCAGCAGTTACAACGACCGTTACATAAACTTCAACGGCACAACACTTGTCAATGTAGAATGTGACGGCAATGAATTGCCGAAATCGGCACACTTTGTGTTCCGCAAGTTCACAAAGAACAGCAACACACGCTATATTATGGTGCCCGCATACGACAGCACAGGCAAGTACCTTACCTACCAGACTGTGACAAGCGGATACACTGCCGACACAAACGACTTTTCCGTAGCTCCGCTGATAAGCACCACATCGGGCAACGTAATAACAACAACGCCCGAAAACCTGTTCGGATATGTATACTTCACTTTTGACAAGAGAGACAGTAACACCAATAAAGCAGGTGTTTATATAATGAAAGATAAACACGATAACGTTATATATGTTGGGAAAG
>JAUNQV010000008.1 GCA_030535995.1 Bacteroidales bacterium | reverse complement strand
GCAGAAGGACGCATTGGATTACCGGCACAAGCCATTGAAAAAGACTTGTGGGTTACAACCATCTTGCAGATAGTTTTCACTCTGCCTTTTGCGGATAAACTGATATTCAAGGGTGGAACCTCATTAAGCAAAGTCGGAAAACATATCAGCAGACTTTCGGAAGATATAGACCTGGCGATTGACCGTTCACAATTCGGATTGGAGGGAGACCTGACCAAGAAACAGATTAAGAAACTCCGCAAAGAATCATCAATATTTGTTCGCGAAGATTTTTATAAAGCTCTGTCCGATGCCATCAAGCAATATGGCTTAGACACATTATGTACGATTAAAGCCGAACAAGATGGTGAGGGCGATAATACATATCCTGAGCCAAGAAAAATATGGATAACATACAAGAGTGTCATTCAAGGTGAGTTGGACTACTTGAAGCCTGTAGTTATGTTGGAGATTGGTGCTCGCTCCTTGTCAGAGCCATATGCAATGAAGAAAGTCAAGAGCCTTGTAGAAGAGAAGTTCCCGGCCATTCAAACTAGCGTTGTTGATTCAGATATTGCGACAGCGGTTGCAGAAAAAACATTCTTAGAAAAGGCGTTCTTGTTACATGAATTATTCTCTGTTGCAGGACACGGTGCTAACGCAAATAGAAAATCACGCCATTTGTACGACCTCTATCAGATGATGGATAAGGATTTTGCAATAGCAGCTGTAAAGGATGATGAGTTGTGGGAAAACATCAGGCACCATAGAGAGATTTTCACATCGGTTAAAGATATGGACTACACACCTGATGTCCGCAAAAGAATAGTTCTAATTCCTCGTGAAGGTATTATATCCGTATGGGAGAAGGACTATGCAGAAATGTTGGTGAATATGATTTATGGCACTAATAAGCCGACTTTCAACCAGATTATAGAGAAGATGCAAGTTCTACAAGATAGATTTAGGCAATAGTCGTTATAGGCATCTGATAATTATATCTAGCAATACCTGTCTGTCGCTTATTCCCGTTGCAGTCCATTAAGTTAGTGCAGACTCTTCTGAAAGTGAAAAGGTCAAGCGGCATGGCCGTTTCGGACTGAATCTTCCTCCTACGGAGAGTATTCAGCCCGAAAACCTTTCCCCTTTCACGTCTGTACAATGGACGCTCTTGGCAACGGAAACAAACGACTGACGGAAAAGTAATTAAAAAACAAAAAAGAACAGCGTACAATTAGGTCTATAACTTGATAACCTAAATGTACGCTGTTCTAATTCTATTCATAGGAGGGATGTTTTTTAGAAATAATCATAATTGGGCAGACGAGAAACCACACTCCCTCCAGAAAATTAATTTTGGACACTGCCATTAATTTATTTGAAAATACCATTTTGGAAGCGCTTGATGTTAGCTTTTCATAAATAACCACAAGTCTTTTTGTTCGCTAATAGCGAGTGTCTTGCAAAAGGGTAACCTAAGTCTATTATCATCATTATGCTCGCCTACATCTACATATCCCACGGCAAGTTCGAGTTTATTAATAAGCCGAAGACCGAATGACAAAACTCGCGTGATGCCATTGTGTGTATTACGTTCTGTGGTATCTGCACTAGCGACCTTCATATCAAGTACGGCAATGTGCGACTCATATTGTGCTCATGCAAGTGGATGGCAAGTGCCGATAAGGCACAACCTTCGGGCTCACCTGCAAAAGAAATCGCTATTTCGGCACCTCTTTTCTTGTTATATTTTTTCTTTATACACTTTCCCCGATAATACTTTTCTGGTTTACGCAATCTGTATGTGAAATAATTCGTTAACTTTGTATCAGTTGCGATTGTATAGGAGAAAGTCACTATGAGTACACTTGAACGGGCAATAGAGATAGCTACCGAGGCGCATCGTGGGCAGTTTGACAAGGCGGGTAATGATTATATCTGCCATCCCTTGCGTGTTATGGCGGCGGGAAAAACCACCGAGGAGAAGATTGTCGGTGTACTGCACGATGTAGTGGAGGACACCGATTGGACCTTTGAACGCCTTGCTGCCGAGGGCTTTTCGGTAGAGGTTATCGAAGCACTGCGTTGTGTAACAAAACTTTCGGATAATGAGCCATACGATAAGTTTATTGCTCGTGTCAAGACAAATCCTTTGGCTGTTGCGGTCAAGCTCAACGACCTCTCGGATAATATGGATATTCGCAGATTACCCTACATTTCAGATAAGGATGTCAAGCGATTGAAGAAGTATTTGAAAGCGTATAAGCAGCTGACAGGAACGCCAACCTATTCGGTTTTTGCTTGCCAACAGGAGTTTCCCAATGCCTATGCTCCATGGAGCGTGGAGGATGATATGGAACTGACGAGGCTGTGGTGTGAGGGCGCAACGACCAAAGAGCTTGCTGTTCATTTCAAACGCAAGCCCGGTGCAATAATATCGCGTATTAAGAAGCTGTTAAATTCATAAAAAAAGTTTTATTATATTGGAAGCCGCTATTTCGTTGTCTTTTATGTTCAAAAATGCCTGTTTCCCTCTTTTTCTCGGTTACGTAGCCCGCTACGCGCCCTCAAAAAATAACAAAACATTCTATTTTTGACCTATAAAAACTTAACGATATAAATTTAAACAGCTTCTAAGAAACTGGAATTGGTGGAAAAATACGATGATAGGTAGCAAGAAGATAACTGTGTGAAATATTTGTCAACAAACAGGCAATAAGAGTGTTGTATGTGTGATATCCGCGACAAGGTGCTCCGTTCTGCCGAGATAACCCCTTTTCAGCGACGGGTGTATCTGGCTTTGCTCGAAATACCGGAGGGTGAAACCATTACTTATGGCGAGCTTGCAAAGCGCGTCGGGTGCCGTAGTGCGCAGGCTGTCGGGCAGGCTCTCAAACGCAATCCGTTTGCACCCGATGTGCCGTGCCATCGTGTGGTGGCTGCCGATGGTTCACTGGGTGGCTACAACGGGCAGCGTAGCGGAGAGCAGTTGGAACGCAAGCGAGAGTTGCTTGCTGCGGAGAGTCTCTTTTTAAAGAACAGAATATAAACAAATTATAGAATTATGAGAAAGAATTTTGGAAAGAAGAGCTGGCTCTATCCTATGCCGGTGCTTATAATAGCAGCTTACGACGAGGCGGGTGTGCCTAATGTAATGAATGCCGCTTGGGGTGGAATCTACAGTGATGATATGATTGGTATTTGCCTCTCCGAAGGGCACAAAACCACGAAGAATATTCGTGCGACAGGTGCTTTTACGGTGAGTGTGGCTACGGCAGAGCAGCTTGTGGCTTGTGATTATGTGGGTATTGTATCGGGTAACAAGGAACCCGACAAGTTTGCGAAAGCGGGCTTTACCGCCGAGCGCTCCGAGTTTGTCAATGCACCGCTCATAAAGGAATTGCCCATGACTCTGGAGTGTGAATTGGTATCGTATGACGAGGAGAGTAACCACCTTGTGGGGCGCATTGTGAATGTGAGCGCTTGCGAGTGTGTCCTCACCGACGAGAAGATAGATGTAGCTAAACTGCGCCCAATTACATACGACCCAGTAAACCACCGTTATATAGAGCTGGGCGTTGTAGCAGGCAAGGCATTCTCCGATGGCAAGAAACTGAAGCAATGATAGAACACCTCCTGAATCCATTGGTTTGCGAGCGCTTCAGGAACGAGGCGCGCTACCGCGAGGGGCATTTGCGGGTTGTGAATGCGCTTCCCGCGAGGCGTGTGCTCGGGCTTCATTCGCCCGAGATTAAGCAGGTTGCAAAGAGACTCTCACGCGAGGGTGGTGAGGTTGTTATGCCCGATGGAACGCACCTGATATGCGCCAATGGAGCCGAGGTTATACGCGCATTTGAGGCGGTGCCGAGCGATGGTCTGTACTACGAGGAAACTGTTATTTGGGGATATCTTGTTAATCATGTGAAGTGTTCCCTTGATGAGAGGTTGGCGATGCTCGGGCGCTTTGTGCCCGTGATGGATAATTGGGCAGTATGCGACTCCTATTGTGCTCATGCCAAGTGGATGGCGCGTGCCGATAAAGTGGCTCTGTGGGTGTTTTTGGAGCATTGGTTTCGCTCTGAAAGCGAGTTTGAGGTGCGCTTTGCGGTGGTCGTGGCAATGTGTTATTTCCTCAATGAAGAGTGGCTCAATAAGGTTTTAGAGCGCATCAACAGGCTCGATTTCGGGCGCATAAAGTCAAAGTATAAGACCGTCAAGGGCAAGCCGAAGGTGGCGCAGCAAGGCACAGTGCAGGGTGCCGAGCCATATTATGTGCGAATGGGCGTTGCGTGGCTGTTGGCGACTGCGCTGGCGAAGTTCCCCGATGCTACAAGGGTCTTTGTCCGCTCGTCAAACCTGCCGGGTGATGTGGTGAAGCTCTATGTACGCAAGGCCCGCGAGTCGTTCCGTACACGCATGGTCGTTGCTGTGTAATCTCCTTATTAGGTGCCTTTAAACGTAAAATATATCTGTATATTGCATAGGTTCTGTCAATTTTTTTGAAATTTATTTGCATTTAAAGTTTATATTGCTTTTCTTTGTAGGCAATTAAGAATTCATTTATAAACCTGTAAAAACTGTTGCCTATAGAAAATCTCTACTTCATAACAATTTGAAGAACATAATGGAGAAGATTAAGCAGATGACTGATGATGCATTGGTCACACTTTATTTGGATGGCAACAATAGAGCATTCGATGTTTTGCTCGAACGTCACAAGGAGAGGTTATTCAATTATATATTTTTTATAGTACGCTCCCGCGAGCTTGCCGAGGATATATTCCAGGAGACCTTTGTAAAGGCTATAATGACATTGCAGCAGGGGCGTTATACCAACGACGGCAAATTTGCCGCGTGGATAACACGCATAGCGCATAATCTTGTAATAGATCAGTTCCGCGTGGAGAGAAACGAGAATCTTGTTTCCAATGACGAGACAGAGTTTGACCTATTGAACGATGCCCGTCTGTCCGAGGGTACCGTGGAGAACCGCATGGTAAATGAGCAGGTTCTGAAGGATGTACGCGCCCTCATTGATGAACTTCCCGATTGCCAGCGCGAGGTTGTATTCATGCGCTACTATCAGGATCTCTCTTTCAAGGAGATTGCCGATATCACCGGCGTGAGCATAAATACTGCCCTGGGGCGCATGCGCTATGCGGTACTCAACATGCGCCGCATAGCAGCAGAGAAGGCTGTTTCACTGGTGCTTGAGTAATGTGCCGTTATAAAAAGTATATGCCTCTGCAAAATTTTTTGCAGAGGCATATACTTTTTATGCTTCTCGTGCGTTAATATTACAGAACGCAGAAACAGTATTACGCCTATGGATAAAACATCTACCCCAATCACAGAGCCTGTTATCCGTAAAGCTCTAAAAAAGGAAAAGTTTCCCAAACCATCAGCGATGACCATTGAGTTCATAAGGAACTTCGCCCGTAACTTCAAGGTCGAGAAGAGTATTCAAGGTGACATAAGGGAATTTGTACTTAATTGATAACGCAATAAGCTGCCTGCAGGCAGCTTATTGCGTTATCAATTAATGGCTTGGTGCCGTACTGTCACCATTATATCTCTTTCATCGGCAGTCTTACGGTAAAGCGGGCGCCGCTGCCATCCTCTAAACATTCGGCACCGACAAGACCACCGTGGTTACTCACAATCTGGCGGCATACGGCAAGCCCTATTCCTTGTCCACCGCTCTTTGTGGTGAAGAAAGGGGTGAACATATTGTCGGCAGCCTCCTTCGGGAAACCACCGCCATTGTCCGTTACCGAAACTATAAGCCATCGCTCGTCATCGGATAATGTTCCTGTGACATCGATGAGCGTTGCTCCTGTCTCCACTGCATTCTTCAGAAGGTTCAGGAATACCTGCTCAATCTGTGCACGGTCAATACCAATCATGGCATCTCCACACCTTGCATTGAAACTCACCTTGCATCCCTCTCTCATTTGCGGCACAACAAGTTCCTGAAGACCTATTATCAGTTCCTCTATTCTTACAGTGCTTATGACGGGCGGTGCAATGCCCGAGAGCATGCGGTAACGTTGCACAAATTCCATAAGCCCTTTTGCCCTGCGGCTTATTGCCGATAGTGCAACCTCCATCTCGCTGTCGCTGATGTCGCGTTCGCTACCCATAGCCATGTTGTCGGCCATGGTCTCCGACAGCGACACGATGGGTGTCAGTGAGTTTACTATCTCATGTGTCAGAACCCTTACCAGTCTCTGTTGTGCAAGGGATTCGCTCTGCCTGAAGACCGATGCAACGTCCTGCATGGTATACAGACGATAGCTTATGCCACTGACGAATATCTTCTTCATTGTAGCCGCATAGCGTTTCTCCTCGCCTTCTTTAGCGGGAAAAGAGACAAGGCTCATGCTGTTCTTGCGTAGCCCTTTAAGCTGTTCTGGCAACGAGGGGTGCAACGCCGACAGGTTGTCGAGCCGGTCGAACTGGAAGCCGCACAAGTGTTCTATTGCAGCCTTGTTCATCCATTTGGTCTTGCCTGTCTCATCCGTTGCAATGAGTATTGAGTCTACATTCGAGAGCAGTGCATCATAGAGATGCGTCTCTCCCTGGTGCTTGCGCTCTGTCTCGCGGAACTCATTGATGACGGCATTTATCTCCTCGGCCATACGGCGTTCCTCGCCTGTAAGCTTGTCAAGTGAGTATTGCAGGCTGAAATCGCGCATGCGCACCGATTCAAGCATCAGCCTCAGACGCTTGATGCTCTTGTTATAGAATATGTTCTGCCAGAATCCCATCAGATACCGTGTTTGTCGATTTTTCTGTAAAGTGCATAACGCGTAATTCCCAACAGCTCGGCAGCCACCGACAGGTTGCCGTTGCTCTGTTCAAGGGCCTTGCGTATTGCCGTACGCTCAAGCTCCACAAGGTTCAGTGATGTCTGCGTGGTCTCTTGTATTCTGCCGTTACCCGTGGGGAAAGGTGAGCCGGGGTCAATTACCATCCTCTCTATGCAGTGCTGCAGCTCACGCACATTGCCGGGGAAACGGTATGCAAGCAACTTGCGCTCCTCATCGTGCGACAGCTTTTTTGCCTTTCTCTTGTATTTCCGGGCAAAAATCTCCATGAAATGGTTCGCCAACAGCAGTATGTCTTCGCCGCGTTCGCGTAGCGGCGGCAGGTGGAACTCAATGGTGTTGATGCGGTATAGCAGGTCCTCGCGGAATCTCCCATCGGCCACCATTGCATTCAGGTCGGCGTTTGTCGCAGCCACAATCCTGATATCTATCTTCTGTACCTTTGTCGAGCCTATGCGTGATGCTTCGCGCTTTTCAATTACAGTAAGCAGTTTCTGTTGCATTGCAGGCGACAGGTTGCCAATCTCGTCAAGAAAAAGAGTGCCTCCATTGGCCTCCTCGATGCGGCCGGCCTTTGGTGATGTAGCTCCGGTGAATGCACCCTTCTCATGACCGAACAGCTCACTCTCGAAGAGGGCCTCGGGTATGCAACCAAGGTCTATCGATACAATCGGCTTTCCGCTACGTGCCGACAGACGGTGTATCTCGTGTGCAACGACATCCTTGCCCGAACCGTTCTCGCCGGTGATGAGGATGTTTGCATCGGTCGGTGCAATGTGTGTTATGCGTCTCTTGAGCTCAAGAATCTGTGCCGACTCGCCGATGAACCTTGATTCCTGAAGAGGAGCCGCTTTCTCCTCTTGCTCATCGTCATCCGTTGCCGGCATCATTCTGCTGCGCCTGAGGTCTACCGCAGAATGTATCGTCTCAATCATCTTCCTGTTCTCCCAAGGCTTGGGTACGAAGTCCACCGCACCGGCCTTTATTGCCCGTACGGTCTTCTCGGTGCTTACGTATGCAGTCATGAATATGACCACACTGGCAGAGTCATGTTCGAGTATACGTGCAAGCCACTCATATCCCTCCTCGCCGCTTATGCTGTCCCTGCTGAAATTCATGTCCAGCAGAATCACATCGGGGTGGAAACTGTCCATGAACTCTATTATGCGCCCGGGGTCGGTAATGACCCTTATGGCCTCGGTCCATGGACGTAACAGCATGTTGAGCGACAGGAGCACATCCTCGTTGTCATCAACTATCAATATCTTTCCTTTACATTTCATTGTATATGCCTGAGAATTCATGTGTAAAGTTATGCGAAAATAAGATATATACAAGTGGTAAAATATCAATATTTTACCCCCTGCCAGTGTTTTTTCCGGGCCCTTTCTGTGTAGTTGTGCGCAATCGCACACATCGTGTGCGGAACCGCACGGTTTTTGCGATGTGTCTGTTTTGTTACAATATTGATTGTTAATAAGATACGAGCTTGGCACGCCTTTTGTATATAGTATAATAGGAGGCCCGTGCCAATGACGGGTATTATAAGAAAACATTTTGGGAAAGCCAAGCAACTTCTGAACAGCATAAAAAACACTATATAAGAAAGTATGAAAACAAACAGATTGTCCTTATCGGTAATATCCCTTGTTGTGAGGAGCGTATTGTTTCTTCTGCTTCTTTTGCCGTCCTGCTCTTTTGCATGGGAGGGCGATACGCTCACGCTCACACTTCCACAGGCAATCGAGATGGCCAAGAAACAGTCGCCGTCGGCCCGTAGAGCACGTCATACCTTCCTTGCACAGTATTGGAATTACCGTTACTATCGTGCCAACTACCTTCCGTCGCTCACGCTCAGCAGCTCGCCATATATAAACAATGAGATAAACAAGATTACCCAAGGCGACGGAACATCACTCTTTCTCAGCCAGAGCCAGTTCGGTGGCGATCTGTCATTAAGCATAAACCAGAATATCCCTCTTACCGGCGGAACATTCTTCATAAGGAGCAGTGTCAACTACCTCAGGGAGATGGAGAGCAAGATGAATATGTTCAGTACCGTTCCTGTAAGTATCGGTTACAGCCAGAGCCTTTTCGGTTACAACAGTCTCAAATGGAACCGTCGCATAGAGCCTTTGCGCTATGCCGAGGCCAAGAAGAGCTATGCCGAGACCATTGAGCTTGTATCGGCACAGGCATGCAACCACTTCTTCAATCTTGCCACAGCGCAGAGCAATTTGAGTATGGCTCAGAGCAATTATGCCAATGCCGATACTCTTTACCGTATGGCTCAGGGGCGTTACAAGCTCGGAACGATAACGGAGAATGAGATGCTGCAACTTGAGATACGTCGCTTGAGTGAGGAGGCGAACGCCATGGATGCGCAGATTGCCCACGAAGAGACCCTGCAGCAGTTCCGCTCATTCCTCGGGTTGGGGCAGGATACATTTATAACCCTTCTGCTGCCCGACAGTGTCCCTGATTTTACAGTCCCCTTTTCCGAGGCTCTTGAAATGGCAATGAAGAACAGCCCCGATCCTGTGTACTACGAGCGTATACGCAAGGAGGCCGGCAGCAACCTTGCAAATGCAAAGGCCAATGCGGGACTGAAGGCCGACATATATCTACAGTTCGGACTGTCGCAGACGGGAAATACCTTGCCCGGTGCTTATAATAGACCTATGACTCAGGAGTACGGTAGCCTTACCATTTCGTTTCCCATACTCGACTGGGGGCGTGGACGCGGTAAGGTGCGTGTGGCACGTTCGCAACAGGAACTCGTGGAGATACAGGCACAGCAGGGTATGGAGGATTTTACACATAATGTGCAGAAGCTTGTCTCGCAGTTCAATATGCAGGCACGCAAGGTGCGTATTGCCCGTCTCACCGACCGGCGTGCCCGTCACAGGCACACGGTAGCCATGCGCCTCTACATAATGGGGCAGAATACGCTGCTCGACCTCAACGATGCCATAGCCGAACAGAATTCTGCCGGGCGCTCCTACCTCTATGCCATGAGCACCTATTGGAGCCTTTACTACACGCTGCGCAGCATGACGGGGTATGACTTCCGCGAGCATTGCAGTATAACCGAACAGTTGCCGGAGATTGAGAACTGAAATGTGAAAACGGAGAACTGTAAACTGTAAACTAAAAACCGGAAATTATGGATATAAAACTACCACCACGGCCATGGTACCGGAGATATCTGGTGCACATTGTTTCGGGTACCACCCTTGTTGCCTTGCTCGTGTACACTATTGTGCTTGCGCTCTCGCCTCTGCGGCGCAGCATCAGCAAGGAGCGTGTGCGCATAGCTGAAGTTGTTGAGGTTCCTTTCCTTGAGTTTATCGAAGTGGAAGGGCTTGTACACCCTGTAATGACAATACAGCTGAATGCTCTTGAGAACGGCTATGTAGAGCGCATAGTATGTGATGAGGGTGCAATGCTGAAGCAGGGCGACACCATTATCGTGCTCAGCAACCCCGACCTGCTGCGTACCATTGATGAAGAGCGCGAACAATGGGAGAAGAACAACCGCAACCTTCATGAACAGGAGATACAGATGGAACAGAAGAGCATCGACCTCCGCTTGCAGACACTTGAACTGAAGTACCAGATTGCAGCATTGGAGCGCAAGCTCACCCAGAGCCGCGAGGAGTTTGCCATGGGCATTAAGAGCCGTGCCGAATTGGATATCGTGGAGGCCGAGAACGAACACCTGCATAATAAACTTATGCTGCAGATGCAGAGTCTCGGGCATGACTCGGCAACAACCGTACTCCGCAGTCAGATGATTGTAGCCGACCGCGAGGCCGCACAGCGCAGGTTGCAGAATGCACAGCGCCGTACCGAGGGGCTTGTGGTACGCGCACCGTGCGACGGGCTGTTGGGGCATATCAGCCTCATAATAGGGCAGCAGGTAAGTGCCGGGTCCAAGATAGGCGAGCTCAAGATAATGGACCAGTATAAGGTAAGCACGCAGCTGAGCGAATATTACGTTGAACGCATACATGCCGGGTTGCCGGCCACCATAGTGCAGAAGCAGGACACCTTTCCGCTACGCATAAGCCGTGTGGTGCCCGAGGTCAAGGAGCGTAAGTTCGCTGTCGACCTTCTCTTCAACGGTGCGACCCCCGATAATATACGTCTTGGCAAGAGCTACCGTGTGAAAGTGGAGTTGGGACAGCCCGAGCCGGCGGTTGTCATCCCGCGTGGAGACTTCTATCAGAAGAGCAGCGGCGAGTGGATTTTCCTGATTGACGGGGAAACTGGCATAGCACGTCGTGTTCCCATTGAGGTGGGGCGGCAGAACCCCGAGCAGTTCGAGGTCCTCAAGGGACTGAAGCCCGGCGACCGTGTTATAACAAGCGGCTACGACCGCATAGGTGACGCCGAAGAGGTAATAATAGAATAAGAAAAAGAAAAACACGTTATATAATAAACTTGATAAACCACAGAACAATGATACAGCACTATTTCAAGATAGCATGGCGCAACCTGCTCAAATACAAGACACAGAACATAATATCAATACTCTCCCTTGCGGTGGGTGTCGTATGTTTCGCGATAACAGTATATCTTTTGAAGAGCTTTGTGCTTGAGATATACCTCTCCGAGATGGATACGCGCCGCGTGTCAGTGAGTGCATACAACATGACCGAGGAGCAGTACAAAAGCCGTCCTGTTCACGATGCCAACTGGGCCGACATACAGTACAACGATCAGGTATGGATTGACCGTAGTTTTATAGAGCGCCTCAATTCGCTTGAGATTCCGTCAATGCGAGAGGCTCAATTCTTTTCTATCTTTATGGGAACAGATACGGACTTTGAGACTATGGACAGCAAGCGCAAGACATTGCAGTGTATTTATGGCTATTCCTCGCCCCGTTTTTTTCACTATAACTTCTACACCAGTGTCGTTACGGGCAAGCGTATTCCGGAACTGCATGAGGGTGATGTCATCATAACAGCCGACATCAGCAAAAAGGTCTACGGCAAGGGTGTCGACCCGCGCGGGCTTGTCATACATAGCCCGCTGGTGGACAAGCCGCAGCTTGTCATAACCGACGTTGTTGAAACCGCCGACCACCTTGGTGACTCTTTCAGTGGAATATTCATTGTCAGCTCCCTGCCGGCAGAACATTACAGCAGCCCCGAGATTGGTATTGAACTTGCGCCCGGTGCAACGGCTGCACAGCTGCAGAAAGAACTCTCATCGGCAATGCCGGAGTACTACTTTACCTACAGGGTCAATGATTTTGACTGGAGTGATGAGGGTCTCTTCTTTGTGGTGCTTGTATTTGCACTGCTGCTTCTTGGCTGCAGCGTGCTGCTCATTGCCGTAATCGGCTTCTTGAAGATGCAGTTGCAACTTTTCTCACTACGTTCGCGCGAGCTTGCACTGCGCCGCACAATGGGTTCCCGTCCAAGACAGCTCTGCACATTGCTGGCCATGGAGATTGTAATTGTCTTTATGTTCGCTGCAATAGCTACGGTTGTCATAACGGTTCTCCTGTCGGGCTATGTACTCCCGATAATGTACAATATTATTGGCGGAATGGTCTTTGACCTTGATGCAATATATGGCATTTCGTTGTGGATAATAGCATGTACGCTCCTTATCGCACTATTGGTCGCTACCGTGACGGTCTACCGTTATCTGCGCAAGCCGGTTGGTCTTCGTGTGGGGCGCAGCGGTCATCCGCGCACTGTGGGGCAGAGCATGATGATGAGTGTGCAGCTGGGTGTCAGTATGATTCTCATTCTGGGAGTGTTAGGGCTTTTCTATGTAGTCAGCTACAATTACAGGGAGCAGTCGGCCGTGTTGCCCGATGACCCTTCGGCCTACCGTCGTGCACTGGTGGTAATGGCCAATGGGCGCATAACTGCCAATATTCCCGATTTTGACAACAGGCTCATGCAGACAGGTACTGTCAGTCACATAAGCCGCACATATCTGGTACACTCCACATCTCCGACCTTGGATACCCGGCTTTTGATGCACTATGTAGAGCCGAAAAATGAGGGGGACGGGTATGATTATTCCTATACCATCACCGATGAGGAGCTCTTCGATAATCTGGGTATAAAGGTCCTTCAGGATTGTCCGGCCGACAACAGACGTTACACCACTGCCGTTTACGTGCGCACCGAGGAGGCAGAGCGCTTGCGCATGAAGTGGGGCCTCAAACCCTTGCCCGATGAAATTGTCCGCAAGCTCTACAACGAGCGCAGTTATACGCTCATTGGCTATGCAAAGGCTCTCCAGCACTATGCTTATACAGCATACAATGACTATACGCCGGCATACTGGATTGTGGACGGCGAGGTCGACGGGATAATTGAGAATCATTCCAGAAAGGAACATATAATATTCCCTAAGGACGGTAAGACGGGCCGTTGCGAGGATGCAATAAAGGCAATGTACCGCGAGGCGATGCCCGATGACATGAACGATATGGACGTGAGTGTCCTTTACGATTCGTGGTTCTCCCGACTGAGGTTCATGGAGTTCCTCGGTGAACTGGCACTGCTGCTTGTGTCCGTATCTATTCTCTCTATTGTGGCAAGTGTATATTCGAACATTGCGCTCGAGAGCCGCGGCCGTCGCAAGGAGGTGGCACTGCGCAAGATACACGGTGCAAAGAGCCGCGATATAATGCGCCTGTTCGGCGCCTACTATCTGCGCCTGCTGGCCACGGCAGCAGCGTTTGTAACGGTCATTGCACTTATGCTGATTGTGCTGGTGAATGCTTATGCAGAGACCCTTTCCGGCACCGATTGGGTGATACTCTGCTGTTACATATTGGCGGCGATACTCATTGTGTCATTTGTGACGCTTGCCACCATAGGAAAGAAGATATACAGTGTCAGCCGCATAAATGCAGCCGACGTAATAAAAAGTGAGTGAGTAACCTGAATTTGATATAATTAGACATCATAGTCTTAAAAAAACTCCTCCACCGCAAGCGGTCTCCCTCCTCTATGAACAGAGGAGGAGTAAAACAGAAATGAAGGAATATTGTAAATATCAGTAAAACTTCAATTTAAAATTTAGTGCTCCTCTTTGAAGAGGAGCTGTCACGCAGTGACTGAGGAGTTGAAATGTTGTTGGATTTGTTATATCGAATTCATATAAATAAACAAAACATATAAATTAAAATAACAGAATTATGATTACACTAAAGAACATCAAGAAAGTATTCAAGACCGAGGAGATTGAGACATGGGCATTGCAGAATGTTAACCTCGAAGTGAAAAAAGGCGAGTTCGTGGCTATCATGGGCCCCAGCGGATGCGGAAAATCAACGCTGCTGAATATCCTGGGCCTGCTCGATAACCCGAGCGAAGGCACATACATGCTCGACGGCAAGGATGTGAGCCACATGAGCGAGGACGACCGCACCGACCTGCGTAAGGGCCGTCTGGGATTCGTGTTCCAGAGCTTCAACCTCATCGATGAGCTCAGCGTGGTCGAGACTGTGGAGCTTCCGCTTCTTTACATGGGGACACCGAAGAAGGAGCGCCTCCGTCTGGTCAACGAGGTTGTGGAGCGTGTGGCAATGTCTCACCGTGCACAGCATTTCCCTGCACAGCTCTCGGGCGGACAGCAGCAGCGTGTGGCAATAGCACGTGCGGTAATCTCGCGTCCGCAGATAATACTTGCCGATGAGCCTACGGGTAATCTCGACTCCAAACACGGCAAGGAGGTCATGGAACTTCTGAAGGAACTGCACAACGAGGGAACAACCATCATCATGGTGACACACTCGCAGCACGACGCGAACTATGCCGACAGAGTGGTTAACCTCTTCGACGGTGAGATTGTATCCGAGGTTGAGATGTAAATGATATTGATATGATGATACTGCATAATCTCAAGGTTGCCTGGCGCAACCTAATGAAATACAAGACACAGAACATTGTGAGCGTTGTTGCGCTTGCGGTGGGTATCGTAACCCTTGCCGCCACGCACTTTGTAGTGAAACACTTTGGCCCTCCATCCATTGCAAAGGAATCCTATTATGACCGTTGCTATGTGATGTGCCTCTACGATGAGAAGATGGCAATGGGCAATGGAAGTGCACCGGATGCGGAACTCATGCTCGATTTCATCAACAATTCCATCACGGTTACTCCCGAAATGGATGCAGCTCTGAATGCCGGTGGCGCACTGCCCGGTGTAGAGAAGATGCTCCATAACTATTTTGTCGGGGGATTGATGCGTGGCAGTGACATGACCTTTACGATGCCCGATTCTACAACAAGGACACGACCGAGCGATTTCTTTGCCGTAGAGGGTGAGGAACTGAACTTCCATGCCATACGTTCGGTCCTTACAGGGGAAAAGGTCCCGGTGCTGAAGAAGGATGAGGCTGTCATCAGCGAAATGATTGCAAGGCAGGTGTTTGGTGACAAGAATCCCGTAGGGTGCAAGGTCTCTTTGTGGAATGACATGACGTGGATGACCTTTACTATACGCGATGTCTACAGGGCCGGACAACTGAATGACGGTGTAACCAATGCCATATACATAACCAAAGAGGAGAACGAACATGGGTACATTGCCTGTTACCTGATGTTGCTTGCCGAGGGACAGTCGCCCGAGCTGGTGCGCAAAGAGGCCGACCGCCGCCTTGAACCTCTGGGGATAAGCACCCGGATAGAGAGCCTTGATTTTGTATACACCGAGAATAGGGCTCACTCGTTGAGGGTGCGTACAATTGTCTATCTTACAAGTTCGCTTATTCTTGTGGCAGCCCTAATAGGGTTCCTGAAGATGCAACTGCAACTCTTTCGTATGCGTCGACGCGAGGTATCGTTGCGCAGGGTACACGGTGCCAAAGGCAGGAGTATCATGAGACTGTTCTTCACCGAGATGGTGCTGACAATAGTCATGGCCTTTATGCTTGCTTTGCTGCTTGGCAACATGCTCGCCGGCTATGCAGGTGAATATCTCGCCGGCTTCCTTGATGAGTTCGGATGGAGAATAGACGGCATAAACACAAGCATTATGCTCATAGCAGTAGCTGTCACCATTGTCTGTTCAGTTGTGGTGTGGTGCAATGCCAAGGGAATGCTGCACTCCCGTCAGGCAATGGCCGCACAGATGCACCGTAGCCGCAGGCACACTCTGCGCAACGGCATGCTGGGTCTGCAACTGTTCATAAGCATTCTGTTCCTTGGCTCTACTTTGGCATTGTCACATTTTATAGGGCTTATGGAGAAACAGTGCAATGTTCCTGAAAATGATGCTTTCTATGCAGAGTGCATATGCGTGCAACCCTCCATTTCCGATACCGATTCGCGGCAGTTTCTTGAATATTTGCAGACAGGACCAAAAGGCATAAAGCAATATATAAAAATCAACGAGGATTATACTCAACTGGAGGAACTCGATTATGTGGAGGCCGAGAAGGTTTCTATACATTCCCCTTTCTTCACCACACTCCAGGTGAGCGATACTGCAATTCTCGACTTCTGGCAACGCCCGATAAAATGGTTCTTGCCACCCGGGCAACGCAACAACTGCATGTTGCTGAGCGATTCGCTCTACAGCAGGCTCAGCCGCCTGGGATTAACGGACAACGGGTCGCTGCTTGTGCGCAGCCGCCATGCCTTCCCGATAGGCGGAACATTCCCGGTCCTGCCTTACATGGACAACAACAGCAGTTTCCAGACAAACTGTATTGTTGAACTTGGTTACGATGGCAACCGCTTTACGCAGTTCATAATAGTGCCCGAGGAGGGGGAGTATGACAGGGTGTTCACGGAACTCGAGGATGTTATGCGGCGCGTAAACCCCGAACCGGTGAAGCCTACGGTGATGAACCTGCACGAGGAGATGACAAAGGAACTCTTCCTTCTTAATAATATGGAGTACGGAGCATGGATACTCTCGGCCATCTGCTTTGTTATATGCTTCATGGGAATATGGAGCTCGATATCGCTCGATACGCGCTCGCGCCAGAAGGAGATTGCCGTGCGCAAGGTCCACGGTGCAAAGAGAAAGGATGTGGTTGCTTTCTTCGCACGCCTTTATGTGTGGCTTGTAGCCGTGGCAAGCGTGATGAGCATGCCTCTGATGGTAATCTTCAACACGTTGTTGCAGGAGTGGGGAATGCAGCAGGGTATTCCAAGGGAACTTGTTTCGCCTGTAATGCCCATTATAATGAGTATTTCAATTGTCTCGCTTGTGGTAGCGCTTGTCGTGGGCGTACACATACGCAAGATGATGAGGCTGCAACCGGCTGACATTATAGCAAAAGAGTAAGATAAAACAAACAGCCGGGTTGGTGGTTCTCCCGGCTGCCGGGTACGTTGCATGCAATGTTCCTCAAATCTTGTCGCAAAGGTGCATAAACGTAGAAAAAATTATTGATTCAGGAATATCCTGCATGCGGCGTACCATTTTTATAAATCGCGAATTTGTCATTTCTTGTAAACCTAAAGGAGCCGTGTCAAAATGCAATTTCTGACACGGCTCCTTTAGGTTTGTAATTTCGAGGATTTTACTTCTCGTTTTTCTCTTCAAGGCCGTAGCCGTGTTTTTTATCTACAAACTTCAGCAGTAAAGAGATAAGTACCGCTACTGCGCCGAATGCTGCAAAAATGGACATCGGCATGGTGTAGTCGGTGACATCGTTTACAGTGCAGTGCTTTATGACCTTGCCTATGAGCACAGGAACCATCGATAGTCCGATGTTCTGTATGTAGAATATGATGGCGTATGCCGAGCCAAGCTGTTTCATTGGAATAATCTTTGGTACCGAGGGCCACATTGCCGATGGTACAAGCGAGAATGATATGCCAAGGAGTATCATCACAATTACAGCAAACCACCATACGTTAAGCAACGGCATTGCAAAAAGAACGTGTACAACGGTAAGAAGTACAGAGCCTATGAGCATGAGTGTCGCTCCTTTTCCCATTTTGTCGTAAAGTGAACCGAACAGCGGTGTGAGCAATATTGTACCGAAAGGCAGCAGACCGGGGATTGCGCCGGCGAGGTCGGGCGATACGTTGTATTTGATAATCATGAGGTTTGTAGCAAACTTCAGGAATGGGAATACTGCCGAATAGAATATAAGGCACAGGAAAGTTATGAGCCAGAAGCCTTTATTGCAGAATATAATCTTCAGGTCGCTCAATTTGAACTGCTCCTCTTCGCTGTTGTCGCTGTTCTCTGTTGCCGGCTGTGATTTGTCGAGCTTCTTGTCCATTACACAATATACTATGTATGACAGCATGCCGATGCAAAGTGCCGCGGCACCGAACATTACCGGTGACGATACCAAGCCGAAGGACTGTGCAATAGGCAGGGCAAAGAAGAGGGCACATGCTGTTCCCACGCGGGCAAGGGCCACCTGTAGTCCCATGGCAAGTGCCATTTCGTGGCCGGTAAACCACTTGGCAATGACTTTTGTAACGGTAATTCCTGCAATTTCACAGCCCATACCGTATATGGCAAAGCCAAGGCAGGCGAGAGCTATTTGTGTAGGCATTCCGCAAAGCTCGCCGGTGAAGGAGTTGTCGACAGCATACCACTTTATCGCTGCTCCAATGAACATCAGTGCTGTACTCATGAGGCCGGTAAAGCGTACTCCCATCCTGTCGAGTATGAGGCCGCCGAAGAAGAGCATGAAAAGGAATACGTTTATAAAGCCATAGGCTCCCGAGAAGAAACCGTAGTCGTCTTTTCCCCATCCGAGTCCTTCTATTGTGGAGCTCACTACAACGGTTTCGTTAATTACTTTTCCCTCTTTGTTCTTGTACTCGATATCGTAGCTGTTGCCTATAGCGATGTTCTTGGTGCTGAACTCTTCCGATACGGTTATTTTGGAAAGGGAGTCGGCCGACAGGTATGTGCCGTTGTCGAAATATACAAGTTCGCCTTTTGTGGTAAGCGGTGCTTCGAGCGGGCCCATAACATCGGTGAAGAAATAGGCCATCATCATCGTGAACGATACAATAATCAGGGCTGTCCAGCGTGCTGCTTTTGAATCGTTCAGCCTTTTTTGGATTTTTTGTGTAGTAGTCATAGTATTATTTGATTATTATTTATGCTTAATAAGGCTTGCCGGGTTATTTCTTTAGCCACTTGTCAAGCCATGCGAAGAATGTGCGTTGCCACAATATTCCGTTCTGCGGTTTCAGTACCCAGTGGTTCTCGTCGGGGAAGAGAAGCAACTGTGCAGGAACGCCTTTGAGGCGGGCTGCGTTGAATGCTGCCATTGACTGCGATGAGAGAATGCGGTAGTCGCGGTCGCCGTGGATGAGGAGTATCGGGGTATCCCATTTGTCGACAAACTTGTGTGGCGAGTTCGCGTATGAACGCTTCGCCTCCTCGGTCTGCTTGTATGGTGCGCCGCCGAGGTCCCAGTTGGGAAACCAGCTCTCCTCGGTTTCGTAGTACTGCTGTTCCATGTTGAAGAAGCCGTCGTGGGCAATGAATGCCTTGAAACGCTTCTCGTGGTGGCCTGCAAGCCACATAGCGGAGTAGCCTCCGAAACTTGCACCTACGCAACCAAGACGCTCGGTATCGACGTATGGTTCTTTGCACAGGTCGTCGATAGCTGAAAGAAGGTCGCTCATGCAGTTGCCGCCATAGTTTGTGCTAATCTCTTTGTTCCATTCATGCCCGAAGCCGGGAAGTCCACGACGGTTGGGGGCGATGATGATATATCCGTTGGCTGCCATAATCTGGAAGTTCCAACGGTAGCTCCAGAACTGGCTCACGGGTGATTGCGGCCCGCCTTCGCAGAATAGCAGAGTGGGGTATTTCTTTGCAGGGTCGAAGTGTGGCGGGTATATTACCCAAGAGTGCAGCTCTTTGCCATCGACGCTCTTGCACCAACGTGCTTCAACCTTGCCGGTTGCTATCTGGTCAAAGATGTGTTTGTTCTCGTTGGTGAGCTGTGTGACTTCGGCGCCGGCTTTTGCTTTCATGGTGTATATATCGGCCGGAGCGCTCATCGACACACGTGTCATTACAAGGTTTTTCTTGCCGAGCATTACAACAGAGGTGTAGTCGTGGTTGCCCTCGGTCATCTGTGTCAGTTTGCAGCCTTTGAGTGCGATGTTGTATACTTGTGTGGTACCGTGCCATGTACCTGTGAAATAGAGGCTTTTGCTGTCGGGAGCCCAGCAGTAGCTGTCGACATTGCTGTCGAAGATGGCTCTCTCCTCGCCGTTGGGCTTCTCGGTGATGTATTTGCGTTCACCTGTCGCAAGGTCCATTATGCAAAGTCGGTTGAGGTCGCTCTCGTAGCCGTCGTGCTCCATGCTGAGCCATGCCAGTCTCTTTCCGTCGGGGGAGAACTGTGGGGCTGTGTCGTAGCCGTAGTTGGAGTCTTCTGCATTGGGCTTGCAGAGGTTCACGGTAGTGCCGTTCTCCGTGTCGTAGAGGTAAATATCGGTGTCGGTGCTTATCGAGTACTCTTTTCCGCTTTTCTTAATGCATGAATATGCAATTTTCTTTGAGTCGTTGCTCCAGGCAAGCTGCTCGCTGCCACCGAACGGGCGGTTAGGGCAGTCGTAGGGGGTGCCTTCGAGCATGTCTTTTCCCTCATCAACGGTTGTGCCGTCGAAGTTTGCGATGAACGGGTGTGGTGCATCTGTTATCCATTCGTCCCAGTGCTTGTACATCAGTTCGTCGACTACAAAGCCTTTTGCAAGGGGAAGGTCGGGGTGAATGTCGGCAGTCGTAGGCTTGATTTTTACTCTTTTAATGAGTATTACCTTTGTCTCATCGGGCGAGAAAAGGAAGCCTTCGATGTCACTGGCATCGTTGGTGAGCTGTTTGCGCTCTGTGCCGTCGGGGTTCATCTCCCACAACTGGTTGCTGCCACTTGCATTTGAGAGGAATGCAATCTTTTTGCCTCCTTTTATCCATGCCGGGCTGGTTTCGTTGTCTGCTGTCGTGGTGAGTTTTGTGTCGCCGGTTCCGTCGGCAGCCATAATGTTCAGTGTGTGATGGCTCTTGTTGTGCTCCACACTATAATAGCTTGTGGTGTAAACTATGCTCTTGCCGCATGGCGAAACAGACACTCCGCCGATGCGTCCCATTGCCCAGAGGGCTTCCGGTGTCATCAACCCGCCTTCGATGGTGATATCCGATTTCCCTATTACCGGTTTTTCGTCGGGGGCCGGTAGCTCGCCCGATGCAGTCGCTATGCTTGTAATTGCCATTGCTGCCATAATTGCTATGCTCTTTTTCATCTTCTTGTGTTTGTTTATTTACTGTTCTAATTCTCTTTTGAATTGCATAAATATGTATTTGTTGGTTGTTTATGCAAAATTGTTGCAAAAATACTCATAATTATCTATATTACAAATTAATAATATATAAAATATCGGTTAATTAATGTATTGTTTTTTTACATATTGGAAACTTGTGTCGTGCAATGTATATGTTATTTCCCATTAGAACAAATGGAGGTTTGATGTTGTTATAGCAATAATATGTTTATAAATAGTGTTGTATCATGAAAAAGAACTATCTGTCGCCGTCGGTTGATGTTATAGAGATATGCAACCGCTGTTTTGTGGCAACTTCAATGCCTGCAAGTACAGGTGAAAGTAGTGTAGACCGCTGCTATTTGAGAACCCTTTGGGAATAGCCGCTTATCTCTTGTTCCAGAATTCGAGATACTCTTTTGCGACCTTCTCAGGGTGATGGTGCTTCTCGACGAACCGTATGCTATCATGTTGCATTGCTGCTATTTTCTCCTTGTTCTCTATCAGCCACTGCAGCTTGCTGTATACATCTTCCTCGCTTGGGGTTACATTTACCATGGGGCGCAACTCCTTCTCACCAAGAATGTCGTAGCACTCCTCTTCGGCACCGCCTACAACAATCTTGCCTTTTGCCATGGCAAGCAGTGCGTTCATGCCCGGTGAGTAGCCATAGAGCTGGTCGAGCAGTACATCACATTCGTCTATCAGCTTCTTGTATTGCTCGAACGGAACATTTTCGGCTTTTAGAATTTCACACTCTTTTGGGAAATCTTTCCCTATGCGTTCAAGGGTGCGCAACATTATATCGGTGCCTTTGTATATGCTTCGGCTCTTCTGTATACCAATGAAAAAGCGTATTTTACGTGCTGTGTGGTAGCTCTTCAGCTCTTGGTGGTGTTCACTGTATATCGGGAATGGTATATATGTGAGTTTTTCGGCATGGGTGTGGCGGTATGCTGTGTGGTATTCATACATGCCGGCAATAATTCCGTTACATTCGTCTGCTATTGTGTGGTTGAGACTTGCTTTTGGTGTCTGTTGCCAGTCGGCTATCTGCTCATTTGTGTAGTCGTTTGTGATGGGCTTGTCGCCGATGTTGAAATCGGAATAACGGAATGTGCGGGGTGTGCGTGTGCATGCATCTACCCAGAATGCGTCCATGCCGAATGCTCCAAGGAAAACTTTCTTGTTGTGGCGTTTGAGATATTGGTATACAGGCGCTATGCGTTCTGCCTTCAGTTCAAGGAACATGGGGTTTATCAGCTGTACAACATCGTAACCGCGAAGGCGGGGCAGTATTGTATATAGTTTCAGTGTGTAAAGCATGCCCTGTATCTTGCTCTGGGAACTCCGGGTGAGAGATATGTCGCGCTTGTAGTCTTTCCAGAAGTCGCCGTTGCTGACAACGCATACTTTGTGACCGAGGCTGCGGAGCCCCTCGGCAAGTGTCCAGTGTACGTTGCTGTATTCTCCTATTAGCAGTATCTTCATCTTTTCAATGGTTTCTTTTTAGGAGTTATAAGGCGCAGGAATGATAACCCGAAACTGCAGTTGGCCAGTTTACGGAATATCCTGTATTTTAGAGAGTGGGTAGCTTCAGGGAGTGGGTAGAGTGCAAGAGGAGAGAGCTCCTTGTGGCATTTGCCGGCTATCTCTTTAGCACTCATTCCTGCGTACAGCATGTTGAGTATGGCATCTACAGCCAACATCTCAAGCTTGCGCTTGAGTGCCTCTTTCTGTATCGGGTTGCTTGTTGCTGCATGGTTGTTGCGGAATTCTGAAATGTGGCTTATGACTTTGAAAATGTCCTCAAGCCTCTTGCTTTCAAATTCTGTTGAACTGTTGGCTGTGGTAGAGCCTTCTCTTATGCAGTAGCAGTAGGGTGTAGCATCGCTCACGACAAGGCTTTGGGCATGGTAGTGGAGAATTGTGTTGAACTCTTCATCTTCGTGAAGCATCTCTGTCGGGAATGTTATGTTTTTCTTTATTGCAAGTTCACGCTTGAAAAAGTAGCAGCATGGGCTGCCAGGCAGGTTGTTGTGCCTCATATACCCGGCACCGCTTATTGTGTTGCTGAAGGTTATGTTCTTCTTTCCTGCCGGTATCTTGCTTTTCTCATTGTGGCATACGTGGTAGTTGAACCGCAGGATATGCGGCTCTTCTTCGTGTAGCTTTGCTATGCACTGTTTGATTTCGCCGTTTGGCAGCAGATAATCATCGGCATCGAGAAACTGTATATACTTGCCTCGTGCCTCTTCTATGCCCCTGTTGCGTGCGCCTCCGGGGCCACTGTGTGTGGCTGTAATCAGCTTTATGTTGTCGGGGTATTGTTCCTTTAGCCATAATGGGGGCTCTTGTGAACCGTCATCTACAATAATGGCCTCGAAATCTTCAATGGGCAGCTGCAACGATATTATGCTGTCGATGCAACGTGCGAGAAGGTCGCGCGGCAGGTTGTAGTGGGGTATAATTATGGAGAGGTACATTTGCACTGTGGGGTTAGCAGAGTTTCTTGTGGAGTGCGGCGTATATGCGGCTATGTACCGTTGCCCCGAAAAGGGCTAAGGTGGTGTATTTTATCTTGCTTTTCAACGGCAAATCCATGTTGTATAGCTCTTTAAGCCCAATTTTGCCGTTTTTGAGCAGTTCTCCGGCCTTCTTGTACTCTTCCTTCGGGCCGTCGCTGCAACGGAAAAGGTCGGTAAGGTTGTCGACGCATCTGAAGAGTATGTTCTGTGCCTCACTGTGCATCTTGTACTCATCGGCAACTTTGTTGTAAAGGGTGGCAAAGTTTCGGTAAATGAAGTATTTCGACCGGAATGTTATGGTGTTTGAAATGCTCTCCGGGTGGCTGTAATAGTAGTAGAAGCCTCCGTCGGAGTAGTAGACATTGTAGCTGCTCTCGAAGAGGGTTGGGGTTATGAGGGTGTCCTCGAATGTCTCCCCCTCGGGGTAACGTATGAAGAGGAAAAGGTCGGCTTTGTATATCTTGTTGCAGGCAAAACAGTGCTCATACCCTTTTCTCTTGATCCAGTCGGTGAAGATGTTCTCGTTGCCGCTGACCTTCTCGGGGGTAAAAGAGAGTATCTTGCTTTGCGGTGATTCATAGCCAATGATTATCGGGTATTCGAGAATGTCTATGTCGGGGTTCGACTGCAGTATTCTCATGTTGTAGTAGTATGTTCCCGATGCAATGGTGTCGTCGCCGTCGACAAATGTGATATATTCGCCCTTTGCGGCGGCTATACCGGCATTGCGGGCCGAAGAGAGTCCGCCGTTCTTCTTGTGTATAACCTTTACCTTGTCGCACTCCTGGGCGTAACGGTCGCATATTGCTCCGCAGTTGTCGGGGGAGCCGTCGTCAACGAGAATGAGCTCATAGTCGGTGTATGTCTGCTGCAGAATGCTTTCGATACATCGCTGCAGGTGGCGTCTTACTTTGTAAACCGGGACTATGATGCTTAATTTCATTTCTGTTTTTCGGTGGTTAGTTCTTTTTCTGCCTTGTGGGTTATTGCAAAGACAGTAACAAACGAGCGAGATAATGCAAGCTCGCTTGAATATTTCATAGTGAGTGCAGTCTATATTCACTGTTTACTGCAAAGATAATAAATATGTATAAGAAGCAACTTAACTTTTTATGAAAAAATTTTCTTCAAGTGTTAAAAGGGTGCTTGTTCTCCCGATGAAATGGGGCTTTTTGTTGTTTTGTTGCTCTTGAATTCCTGTTGTTGCCTATTTAAAATGGTTTGATGTCTGTTTATTCGTTACTTTTTATTATCTTCGCACTATTAAAGATTGATGCGATGTGTCTTTGCGGTTAATGCGCCGGGGCATGCAGTTGTGTATGGTTTGATTTGATGAGCGAGAAAGAGATTACAGACAATTCAAAGAATAGTTATAGCCGCACTGTCAAGTATCTGGGGATATTCGGCGGTGCACAGGGCGTTTCAATGTTCCTGAACCTTTTGCGTAACAAGGCTGCTTCGATATTGCTGGGGGCAAATGGTTTGGGCCTTATTGCGCTCTATAACCGCACGATACAGATGTTCAGCGAGTGTACCAACTTGAGCCTCTCGTTCAGTGCTGTCAGGCGCCTTTCGTTTGCGTTTGAGAATGAGGATAGGGAGTCGGTGGAACATTGTGTAAAAATAATACGCAGTATCGCATTCCTGACAGGCATTGTGGGTACTTTGCTTTTTCTTCTATGCTCACCGTTCATTGCAAAATGGATATTCGGCAGCTATACATATTACCTGTCGCGCTTCATAATGCTATCTCCGGTGGTGCTGTTCATGGCTGTGTCGGGTGGTGAGGTCGCTGTTCTGCGCGGTATAAGGCAACTTAATAAACTGGCGCTATATTCATTGGTTACTGCATTTGCAGGTCTCCTGTTTGCTGTGCCGTTGTATTATATTAGGGGGCTCGGCGGTATATTTCCCGCAATGTTCTTGATTGCCTTTACGCAAATGATGGTTGTACTCCATTTCTCCATAAAACATTTCAGGTACAGGATATCGCCATTCTCCCTCTCTCTCATCTATGAAGGTATTGACATGGTGAAGATGGGTGCCGGTTACATATATGCCTCTATTCTCACTTCATGTTCTGTGTGGCTTATATGCAAGGCTCTCTCGGAGATTGGCAACGGTACGGTAACAGGTCTTTTTTCGGCCGGTTTCGTGCTTGTGACAATGTTGCCTTCAATTCTGTTTGCAGCTCTCGATTCCGATTACTATCCTCGCTTGTCGGGCGTGTTCCGCAATCGCGAGAAGAGGAATGCCATGGTAAATGAGCAGATGGAGATACATGTGCTTGTTCAGGCTCCATTGATATTGGGGGTTATTGTTGTGCTCCCGCAGCTGTTGCCGATGCTTTACAGCGAGGAGTTCATGCCTGCTGTGAAAATGACACAGATGGCGATGTTCGGTCTTCTGCTCCATACACTTACATACCCCATGTCTTTCCTTCCTCTATCGAAGGGCGACTCCTTTACCTTCCTTGTGCAGGAGTCGATATATAATGTGTCGATGGTGGTGCTTGTGGTGTTGGGTTATTTCCATTATGGGCTACGTGGGGTAGGTGTCGCGCTCTTCGTGACGCGTATCATAGATTTTGCAGTGGTGCTGTTCATTGCATATAACAGATACAGTTTCCGCTTGTCGTGGCGAGTTGCGAAATATTTCCTTATTAATATGCTGTTGTTTGCAATTGTACTTTTCACAATATTGGAAATGAGGGGTATGAAGGCTTTTGTGGTTGCAGCAGGTTGTGTTGCTTGCTCGGGTCTTGTTTCGCTGTATATGCTCGCGCAACACGAAACTTTCCTCTATAAAATTTATAAACGCATTTTCCGTAAAGGGTGATATGAGAAAGGTGTCCTGTATTCTGTCGGCGGTATTTTTGTCCTTCTTCGGTATTTCTTTGGCGGTTGCGCAGGATGGGGCTACATTCGGTTCTCCGTTCGATTTTCCTCTGTTGCTCAGCGGGAATTTCGGTGAGTTGAGGTCGAATCATTTTCATTCGGGGCTGGATTTCAAGACACAGGGAGTTGTGGGAAAGCCGATAAAGTGTGTTGCCGATGGTTACATCTGCCGGGCGAAGGTACAGAGCGGAGGGTATGGCCGCGCGCTTTATGTGATGCACGACAACGGGTATATGACGGTATATGCCCATCTCGACCGCTTCCCGGCTTCTGTTGCAAAAAGAATAAGGGAGTACCAATATGTGAATGAGGTCTTTGAGGTAGATATGGATTTCCTGCCGTCTGAATTCCGGGTAACGAGGGGTGATATCCTTGCTTATGCAGGGAATACCGGCTATTCGTTCGGCCCGCATCTGCATTTTGAGGTACGCGACTCTACCGGAAATGAACTTTACGACCCTATGCGGTTCTATAAAGCTTTGCTGAAAGATACGCGCGCTCCGCAGGCTATAGCTGTCGCGGTCTATCCTGAACGTGACAGAGGAGTTGTAGGTGGGGATATCCATTCAAGAACGTACAAAGTGAGCGGCAGCATAGTTCCCGATACAATAGAGGTGTGGGGCAAGGTTGCTTTTGCTGTAAAGGCACTCGATTACATGGATAATACCCATAATAAATATGGTGTCTATAAAATGGAGTTGTTTGTAGATGGTGTCAAACGCTTTGCCAGCGAATTGGGTAATTTCTCATTTGACGAGAATCGTCTTATAAATGCGTGGGTCGATTACGGACGTTATATCAATAAAGGTGAATGGTTCCAAAAGTTGTTTGTCAGCGGTCATAATCCGCTGCGCGCCATAGCTGCTGATGCTGATGGCGGTTGGGTTACCGTAGACGAGGAGCGTTTATACAATATTGAAATCAGGCTGGGCGATTATCATGGCAACACAGCTGTTTGTTCTTTTGTTGTAAAAGGTAAAGAGGGAGAATTGAAAAAATCTGCAGGTTATACCCATGTGCTCTACCGCTCGATGGATAACAGTATCAACTATTTGGGTATGAGGCTCAATGTTCCTGCAGGCGAACTGTTTGAAGATGCTTATCTCAATGTGGAAATGCAAAATTCCGGGGTGTTCTCGGAGCGGTATAATCTCAACGGAACAGAATATCCCTTGTGGCATAGTGCCGGTTTGAGTATCCGTGTTAATGATACGGTCGGCGTTCCGGTCTCTAAACTTTATGTAAAGCGCATAACAAAAAAAGGCGGCTATTCGGTTGGCGGTGAATTCAATGCCGGGTGGATGAGTGCGAAAATAAATATATTGGGCTGTTATGAGGTGGCTGCAGATACGGTGCCTCCTCGGGTAGTTCCTGTAAAGGAGGGTGCATGGGCACGTAATGCAAGGGTTGTATTCAGTGTTGCCGATGGAGAAACCTCTATAAAATCATTCAAAGGGTACGTAGATGGGGAATTTGTGCTGTTTGAGTATAGCAGCAAGAACTCCCGCTTGACATTGGATATGAAAAAGGAGAAGGTGGCGCGCGGAACCCATAATCTGAAGGTTGTTGTTACCGATGCTTGTGGCAATGAGGCTGTTTACGAGAAAAACATTAAATATTAAAATAATTTGCTATGAAAAGATTTTTTGTTGCATTGTCTGTTGCGTTGCTTTTTGCGGCCCAAGGCATAGCGTGTACAAATTTTATTGTAGGTAAAAAGGCTTCGGCCGATGGTTCTGTTTTTATCTCTTATAGTGCCGACAGCTATGGCATGAGCGGCTTTGTTGCGCATTTCCCCGCAGCTGTTCACCCCGAGGGTACCATGCGCGAGATATATAATTGGGATTCGGGTGATTACCTTGGTTCAATTCCCGAGGCAAGAGTTACATATAATGTTCTTGGTAATATCAACGAGCATCAGGTGGCAATAGCCGAGACAACTTTCGGCGGCCGCGAGGAGCTTGTGGATACAACGGGCCTTATTGACTATGGTAACCTCATATACATTGCACTTCAGCGTTCACGCACAGCACGTGAGGCAATTGATGTGATGACCTCTCTTGTTGCAGAGTATGGATACTACAGCAGTGGTGAGAGCTTTTCTATTGCCGACCCTAATGAGGCATGGATACTTGAGATGATAGGTAAAGGCGGCAAGGAGAAAGGTGCAGTATGGGTTGCGATACGCATCCCCGATGACTGCATATCGGCTCATGCAAACCAGGCCCGTATACGCAAGTTCGACATGAAAGACAAAGAGAATGTGCGCTATTCGAAAGATGTGATAAAGTTTGCGCGCAAGATGGGTTATTTCAGTGGCGATGATGCCGATTTTGACTTTGCTGCGGCATATTGCCCTGCCGATTTTGGCGCCCTGCGCTATTGTGATGCCCGCGTGTGGAGCTTCTTCAACATGTTTGCCGATGCCGACATGAACAAGTATCTTGCATGGGCGTCGGGTGATGCTACAGCCGAGCCAATGCCTCTTTATATGAAACCGAAGGCTCCTGTTTCACTTCAGGATATGCAGCGCGGTATGCGCGACCACTATGAGGGTACTCCATTTGATGTGACAACTGATTTGGGCGCGGGCCCTTATTGTATGCCTTACCGTCCCTCTCCGTTGAGCTTCACGGTTGATGGCAAGGAGTATTTCAACGAGCGTCCTATATCGACATTCCAGACGGCGTTCACTTTTGTTGCGCAGTTGCGCAGCTGGCTGCCGAATGCTGTGGGTGGTGTAATGTGGTTCGGTACCGATGATGCCAATATGGTTGTGTTTACTCCTGTATATTGCTGTGCGACAACCGTGCCCGATTGCTATAAGGAGCAGTATGCCGATCCCGTAGTGTTTTCATGGAAGTCGTCTTTCTGGGTGTTCAACTGGGTCGCAAATATGATATATCCTAAATATTCAATGGTAATTGATGATATGCGCGGTGTGCAGAGTGCTCTTGAGAAGAGAATCTATGAGCAGAGCAAGGAGGTTGAGGCTGAAGCTCTTGAGGTTATCAAATCTTCACCCAAATATGCTATCCAGCTACTTACCGATTATACATGCAATAGCGCTGAAGGGGCTTTGAGTGAATGGAAGGCTTTCGGTGAGAAAATTATTGTAAAGTATAACGATATGGTGGTGAAGCAGGAGAAGAATGGCAAGGTCGTGCGTGGCAAGACCGGTCTTGCAGGCAAGATTACTCGCCCGGGCTATCCTCAAGAGTACCTCAAGCAGATTGTGGAGCAGACGGGTGATAAATATCTCATTCCGCAAGCAAAATAATCGTAGAATTGTTGTTTATTCAAATAAATGGTTATATTTGCATCTAATAGATTGACATTAACTTAATAATTAACTATAGCATGGATCAGGAACTGATTAAAATGGTAACGGAAAGGCTACAGAGTGGCTTTCTCCTGCTTATGACGAAGAGACCCGCAAAGAGGTACAGTCAATGCTTGACAATGAAGACAAGACCCCTCTTGTCGACGCATTCTATCGCGAACTTGAGTTCGGTACCGGTGGCCTGCGCGGTATAATGGGCGCAGGCAGCAATCGCATGAATATCTATACTGTGGGCAAGGCTACACAGGGGCTCGCAAACTATCTTAACGAGTGCTTTAAGGACAAAGAGCAAATTTCTGTTGTAGTAGGTCATGACTGCCGCAATAACAGCCGTCTGTTTGCGGAAATTTCGGCAAATATCTTCTCGGCCAACGGTATAAAGGTGTATCTTTTCGAGGATTTGCGCCCGACCCCCGAGATTTCGTTTGCAATACGTTATTTGGGTTGCCAGAGCGGTGTCAACATCACTGCAAGCCACAACCCTAAAGAGTACAATGGTTATAAGGCATATTGGGACGATGGTGCACAGATGCTCTCTCCGCACGATGTGAATACAATAAAGCATGTTGAGGAGGTTAAGGTCGAAGATATCAAGTTCACCGGTAACCCTGCTCTCATTGAGATAATAGGCGAAGCTGTTGACAATGCGTTCCTTGAGGAGGTACACACACTCTCTATTGCTCCCGATGTAATTGAGCGTCATAAAGACCTTAAAATCGTATATACACCTATTCACGGTTGTGGTCGTGTGCTTATACCTGCATCGTTGCGCAAATGGGGCTTCAATAATATCCATTGCGTTGAGGAGCAGATGATTAAGGACGGCAATTTCCCGACAGTGGTTTCTCCTAACCCCGAGAACCCCGAGGCTATGACAATGGCCATAAACCTTGCCAAGGAAATTGATGCCGACCTTGTGATGGCATCAGACCCCGATGCCGACCGTTTGGCTATTGCCTGCAAGAACGATAAGGGTGAGTGGGCTATAATCAACGGTAACCAGACCTGTATGATTTTCCTCTACTATATCATTACCCAGTATCGTGCCCTTGGCAAGATGACAGGCAAGGAGTTTGTGGTGAAGACAATAGTTACCACAGAGGTAATCAAGAATATTGCCGAGAAGAACAATATCAAGATGTATGACTGCTATACCGGTTTCAAATGGATCGCAAAGGTTATACGCGATAACGAGGGTATAGCAAAGTATATCGGTGGAGGTGAGGAGAGCTTCGGTTTCTTGGCCGAGGATTTCTGCCGCGACAAGGACTCTGTATCGGCTTGTAGCCTTATAGCAGAGATTGCAGCATGGGCAAAGGATAACGGAAAGAGCCTGTACCAGATGCTCATGGATATATATGTTGAGTATGGCTTCTCTAAAGAGGTTACTGTAAATGTTGTCAAACCTGGAAAGAGCGGTGCTGATGAAATCCGTCAGATGATGGAGAATTTCCGCGCTAATCCGCTTAAAGAGATGGCCGGTGAGAAGGTTGTATGCTACAAGGATTTCAAGGCTATGAAGCAGACCGATGTTAATGGTAATGTTACAGATATCGACATGCCGGAACCATCGAATGTGCTCCAGTATTTTACAGAGAGTGGCAACAAGGTGTCTGTGCGTCCTTCGGGAACCGAGCCTAAAATCAAGTTCTACATGGAGGCTAAAGGCAAGATGGGCTGCCGCAACTGCTATGATGATGCTTGTGCAAAGGCCGATGTAACCATTGAGGCTATGAAAAAGGCTATGGGTATTTGATTTTGACTGATTTTCATAATATAAGGAGGCTGCAAATTAATTTGCAGCCTCCTTATATTATGTGATAACCCACAGGTTATTTCAGTTCCGGTTCCTCTTTCATGTCGACCTCTTTGCCCTCCTTGTCATAGAAATGATACTCAAGGTAGGCCAGTTTCTGGTCGGCAACGATGCGTATGCCTATTCCGTACTTCATCTGCCATTTGCGATAGAGCGATATTATGCCTTGTTTTATGTAGGCCGCTACAAATGGGTGAATATGTAGTTTAAATCTTTTTATACCAATGGTGTTGACCAAGGTCTCAATTTTACTCTCAAGTGTGTCGGTAAACAGCACCGACGGGCGTATCTTTCCTTTACCGTTACATACCGGGCAGCTCTCTTCAACCTCCATGTTTGTTGCAGGGCGTACTCTTTGGCGTGTTATCTGCATGAGACCGAACTTGCTCAATGGAAGTATATTGTGCTTGGCTCTATCGCGGCTCATGTTCTCTGTCATGCGCTCGTAAAGGGCTTGGCGATGTTCGGCCTTGTCCATGTCAATGAAGTCGACGACGATTATTCCGCCCATGTCGCGCAGACGGAACTGCCTTGCAAGTTCGTCGGCTGCACC
Organism: Bacteroidales bacterium; assembly: GCA_030535995.1. Classification (GTDB taxonomy): domain Bacteria; phylum Bacteroidota; class Bacteroidia; order Bacteroidales; family Bacteroidaceae; genus HGM04593. The sequence continues at coordinate 1,101 of JAUNQV010000008.1, read as the reverse complement.
AAGGTTTACTTCGAGTGCATTCTCTTCTTGTGTGCTTGCATTGTTACGGGCTCTGTTGCCGCTGTTTACATCTACGACATGCAGTGCTTCGGTCTGCTCAATGACAAGGTATGCTCCACCTTTGAACGAGACAATCCTTCCGAATGAGGATTTTATCTGCTTTGTTATTCCAAAGTGGTCGAATATGGTCTGCTCGCCACGGTAGAGTTTTATTATATCTACGCTCTCCGGCGCTATGATTGAAACATAGTTCCTTATGCGCTTGTATACCTCGATGTCGTTTACATGTATGCTCTCGTACGAGGGGTTGAAAAGGTCGCGTAGAAGGGCGAGTGTCCTGTCTGACTCTTCATGGACAACTGTCGGGGGCTTTGTGCTTTTCTGCACTCTCTCGACAAGGGCTTCCCAATTGCTTACGAGTGCGCGAAGCTCGCTGTCGAGTTCTGCAACTTTCTTGCCTTCGGCTGCGGTGCGTACTATTATTCCGAAGTTCTTCGGTTTTATGCTCTGCAACAGCTGTTTCAGGCGTGTGCGCTCTTCGGGTGACTTTATCTTTGACGATACCGAAACCTTGTCCTCAAAGGGTATGAGTATCATGAAACGCCCTGCAAAGGAGAGCTCGCAAGTGAGTCTTGGCCCTTTTGTGTTTATCGGCTCCTTTGTTATCTGGACGAGTATTTCCTGTCCGGTCTGTAAAGCCTCGGCTATGTTTCCCTCTTTCTTTTTCTCCGGCATTATGGATGCCTTGGCTATGGGGAAACTTTTCTTGCGGTCACTTGTGACCTGTTTTAAAAATTTTTGAAGAGTGTAAAATTGTGGACCTAAATCGGAATAGTGAAGAAATGCTTCTTTTTCGGAACCTACATCTACAAAGCAGGCATTGAGCCCGGGCATGATTTTCTTTACGCGCCCGTGGTATATGTTGCCTACCGAAAAGGTGTCTGTCTGTCTTTCTCTCTGGAACTCCACCAACTGCTTCTCTTCTGTGATGGCTATGGCGATTTCCTGGGAGTGGACATCTACAATTAGTTCACTTGTCACAATTCTTACTTTTGATTTGGGTAGGGCGCTTTATTTTAAGGTAGCTCCCCTTGACCTCTG
>JAUNQV010000152.1 GCA_030535995.1 Bacteroidales bacterium | reverse complement strand
CTCTTCATTGAATGGGCTATACACATACTTGCCTTTCCATCGGCCTAAATATTCGGCATTGTTATATTCGGGCATTTCTCGTTTTACAAAGGCTAATGCCCGTTCCCTTATCTCCTTAAATTCGGGGTGATATTTCCAGCCGTCAAGTTGCCTGTTGAAGATACATCGGGCATCGGGCACAATTTCAATAGTGTAGCCGTGAGTGTCAGCGTGTGCCAACGCACGGCACATAATGCCCTCGGCTATTGGTTGGTCGTATCCGTGCTCAACATCTACCGCGTTTGCAATCTCAAACATATAATCCATTTCGGGAGTCTTTTCAATAAATTTCCAATTACAACGGTACTCCAGGAACGCCAAACGGTATTTATTAAGGATTTTTTTGCCCTTGCTCAAATTCTTTTCTGCCAACCTATTTTTGTATGTGGCAAGATACCATTCCTTGAACCCCTCGGCTGTACCGCCATAGCTCCAATGCATATAGCGGTTGAACAGTATTATCTTTAAGGTGGTGGGTACACCGTCATCGGCATTGAAATCGCCTAATCCGTAGTGTATGTACTCATTGAGTTCTCCCAAAGAGAAATTCCAATTCGAGAGTTTCATTACCCATACACGCTCATACTCCCACAGCATACTGCTCGCTTGGTTTGGTTCTGCGTTCTCTTCACCATTATAGTAACTGCAAAAATCAAGCAACCATTTATATTTTAGTTCCATAGGTTATTCGCTTATTATTGCAAATTTAGCACCTTTTTAGCTTTTGGCAAAAGGCGCGTCTTGTTTTATTGCCTCCCTCTTCAGGCTTCTAACAGCCGATGTGCAATGTGCCACCGTGCATTGATGCTTAAACTGCACTGCAATGCTTTCGGCCACGTTTTTTTTGAGTGCGAAGGTCGCACCACACGGATATTCACAAGGACAAGCAGAGTGATAAGGAATAATTGAAAATTCTTTGTCGCTCTTTTTTTTTGTCGCTTTACCAAACAATTTCTTGTAGCCCGTCGGGTAAATTTTTCCTATAATCCTTGTGAGGCTATATCCTTACCGTGTTGCCCTTGTATGCACATAAAAAATCTCGATAAGCGAAAGCGCAGTGCATAAACATTAATCATCAATTAAAAGCATACAGTTATGACACATTCAGTTCACACATCGGCTTACAAGTTATTGCCTTTTGAAGAGGGTGGCAATAGAAGAAAAAATCTCTCCAGCTCTTGCGATTGCATAAGCACATTTCAAGTTGAGGTTGAAGATTTTGATAATGAAATTTTTGTTTTGTCGGTTGAGGCACACGACAAGGAAGAGGCAAGCACCATTGCCGAGCGTATTTGTGCAGAGTCCGAAATTACAGTTTACAATATGTTGGTTTATTCATTTTAATTTTTTGGTAGTATGAAAGCAATTAAGTCAAAGAGAGTTATTACAGCCGAGAAGAAAGGCAGAGTTTGGAAAGTCTATGTAAAAAATCCTAACAAGACACAGAGTGCAGTTTGCCACACAAAAGAGCCATTGAAAGCATTGCGATATGCTTTTCACCTAAAGGCAAAATTCGGCTTGAACATCGGTGCAAATTTCGTTGATAGGTTGATACACGAACATAACACACTTAAAAATGTAGCAGTATGAAAGATTTTAGCAAATTCACAGATGAAGAGTTAAACAGAATGTTCCACGCAGCAGTTACAATTAAGGACACTATGCAGAAACACTTTGAATGGAAAAGTTTGGTAGATGAAAGCGATGTTTACCGCGAGTGCCTAAATCTGCAAATCGGGATAATGAATGAAGAGAAAAAAAGGTTATTAGAACACGAATTTAACAGCGAAGAGAATGAAAGTCTATCAAATCATTGAAAAGCATTTTGCCGTAGAGAAAAACATTGATATGTTGCTATCGACAAGCCCGTTTGCCACGCATACATTTACATCAATGAAAAGGGCAGTTGAAAAATTGGATAGGATTATTTGCTTTCGTATGTTTCAGCAAAGAGAAGTCTATAATCCCATTACAGCAAATCTGCCGAATGTTTCACATTCGTATGTAGCACACGGGAAAATTCGCAAGGTGCTATATATACAGCAGTTTGAAAGCGAATAGAAAGGCACAGCACCCGGCTTTGGGTGCTGTCTTTTGTGCAACCTTGTTTGTCGGCTACCTTTGCCGGCAAACAATATGGCCTTATGGAACTCAAACTTGACACTTATGTACCGCAGTCGGTGATGTTCTCGTCGGAGATAAGCACCCTTGTGTATTCTACCGACTTGGAGAAGATTGTCGTTGAAATATATATACCAAGTGCAAACTACGCACATTTGCTTAATACCACTCTTTATGCCATTGACGGAAAGGTAACACTTTATGATGTGAAGGAATTGGTGGAGCAGTATATGCGTGATAAGAAGATTGCATACCTCGAATTTGGCGTAGAGGTTTATAATGAGGGTGGGGAAGTTGTTATTATTACCGCTTTCAAGGTGTTGTTCTGCTCCTTCAAGCCCACTTTGTCCGCTACTACATACACACGGTTTAACTTCCTGACATCGCAACGGGCAAAACTGTTGGATTTCTTTGTCTGCTATGAAGATGATTTATTGTATTATGCCGAATATGGGGAAGATACAAGTTATACATTGACCTTTGTATATACGACAAAGGGTGGCGAGACGCTGACCGAGCAGAGGTATTTTAATAGTTCGGCCACTAAAACAGGAATACATCATGTGTACTTTGACTTTTTCGAGTATTACAGTACATATCAAGATGAAAAAGGGGCACTCCTGAAGGCGATTACCTGCAAGATGAAAAATAGAATGTTTACCTATTATCTTACAGAGAAGGCTCCCGACTTGTATTTCAGGTTCTACAATGCTTTCAATCATAGGGATTTTATTCCGCTTTACGGCAAGACAACAACAAAGATGAAAACACAGAAGAGTGAGGCTGTATGTGGTGGCGAGACTGCTTATTATGATTGCAATAGCGAGAAGTTATACGAATTTGAGTCGGAACGCTTGACACCGGATATGATGCAGTGGCTGGAGGAACTATTGACATCGCATTATGTAACAAAGAACGGAAGTGCATCTTCAAAGGTGCTGATTACGGATTATACTTACGAGGTGGCAGACGATGATACGGAAAAGTACATCGCAAAATTCACTTGGAAATATGCAGATAACAGGCTGACACTTGAAAAGCCTTACGAAGGAAATGCAAAAGTATTTACCCAACAATTCAAAGATACATTCCAATAATGGCAAAGGCAATACATATTTCAACACTCCGCAAGATGTTGCAGGCAGGCGACCCTGTGGATATTTCTCTATGGAAAAGCAACGGTGAGATACTGCATTATCGCAATGCAGTGCCACTGCGGTACGATTTCTACAAAGGCACTCGCCGTATTAAGCTGCTCGATAGCCGGGAAATACGCACCGTGCGCGATGTTTGTATTTTTGAGATAAACGGTATGGAAGTGTTCCTGTAGAGGTGCTATTTTAGCATTATTTTCGTATTTTTCGTATCGTTCATTTGCAGGTGTGCAGATAATGTTATATCTTTGCACCCAGTAGAACCTGCCAAGCCTCTTAACAATGCTCAAATCGGCAGGTCGTTTTATTTTTATACCTATGACAACTAAATTTCCGGCAAGGTGGACAAAAAGTAGGATAAAACCTCTGTAATCATCTGATATACATA
>JAUNQV010000151.1 GCA_030535995.1 Bacteroidales bacterium | reverse complement strand
CTTTATCGGTGACTAATATTCAAAAAAATAGATTTAGTGGTCGTATAGCAATGGTAATTTTAAAAGAGAAACCGGCACCGTTGAATTTCACAGCTTAAACCCGGTTGGTTTTTGGAAACAGTGCGAGGATTGTTTGACTGCTAGTTAGACACTCTGCAAGGAGTGGCTAACTGAAGGAGTTCCACAGCACCCAAAAAGCAACCGGAAAGTTTAAGTGGCAAGACCTCTTTGACTGAAAGATGTCGTTTACGACTCTTGAACCAAAAAGAGGTTGACTGAAATTCCCGTGTGCCGGGCGCTTTGGTTCTTTCGCGCGACGAAAGAACATGATAGAGCGACAACAAGAAGAATAAAAGATAACAGATTAAGGGTAAAACGAACCTTGGAATAAAGATATCTTGGATAGAAATTAATAGTACATGTACAATATTAACCACAGTAAATTTCTACTGAGCCTGTTATAGCTATTGTGGGTTTCTATTCTTCTAATACAACCAGGAGGGCGACACCAAACGGGTCGCCCTCCTGGTTGTAATGCCGGTAAAGTTCTTTGAGCAAAAACTTTATCTGTTAATAGTAGTAATAATCGTTATAATAGTAATTATGGTTGCTCATTTCTGCAATGAGTATAATTTCAAGAATTATATATATAATACATAATGCGTAGTTTACGATACCCAGTATTATTGAAATATTTATATACTTTTGGGCATCATCGCATAATTTCATTGCTTCCAGATAATTGCCTTCGTCTGCCTTCTTTACTGCAATCGACGATTTTACAATTGATGCTATGGCTACCGGGAACAGAAGTATTGAAACAATGATAGAGGTTTTGAGCTTTGAGCGGCTTTTTTGCTGCATCTCCTTTATCTCTTTATCACTGTATGTTTTGTCTTTGTCCATATTGCACAGAACAATGCTTTCGTAAGCTGATTCCATAGTGCTGTCGTTTGTGAAATTAAAAATCTCCTGCAATCCAAGACTACAGGAGATTCTAGTGTATAATTGGAATTACTTGCTCAATGCTGCAGAAACGTCCACTGCGATAGCAACAGTAGCACCAACCATCGGGTTGTTACCGATGCCGAGGAAGCCCATCATCTCCACGTGTGCGGGAACCGATGAAGAACCTGCGAACTGAGCATCGGAGTGCATGCGGCCCATAGTGTCGGTCATGCCGTAAGAAGCGGGGCCTGCAGCCATGTTGTCGGGGTGCAAAGTACGGCCTGTACCGCCACCTGAAGCTACAGAGAAGTAGTTCTGGCCTGCGAGAACGCGCTCTTTCTTGTATGTACCTGCAACGGGGTGCTGGAAACGTGTCGGGTTGGTTGAGTTACCTGTGATAGATACGTCAACACCCTCTTTCCACATGATGGCAACGCCCTCGCGAACATCGTCGGCACCGTAGCAACGTACTTTTGCACGTGGACCGTCGCTGTAAGCGATTTCGCGTACAACCTTCAACTCACCTGTGAAGTAGTCGAACTCTGTCTGTACGTATGTAAAGCCGTTGATGCGAGAGATAATCTGTGCAGCATCCTTGCCAAGGCCGTTGAGGATACAACGGAGAGGCTCTTTGCGAACCTTGTCTGCTTTAGCGGCAATTTTGATGGCACCCTCTGCAGCTGCGAATGACTCGTGACCTGCAAGGAATGCGAAGCACTTTGTCTCCTCGCGGAGCAAACGTGCAGCGAGGTTACCGTGGCCGATACCTACCTTGCGGTCGTCGGCTACTGAACCGGGGATACAGAATGCCTGAAGGCCAAGACCGATAGCCTCGGCAGCGTCAGCTGCATTTGCGCAACCCTTCTTCAATGCAATGGCAGCACCTACAACGTAAGCCCACTTTGCATTCTCGAAGCAGATAGGCTGTGTCTCCTCACAAATCTTGTAAGGGTCAATGCCGTAGCTTTCGCAAATTTCGTTAGCCTCTTCGATAGAAGCGATACCGTTCTCGTTAAGTACAGCGAGGATCTGCTTGATACGACGATCCTGACTTTCAAATTTTACGGGTCTTATCATAGCTTTGTCCTCCTTATTCTTTACGTGGGTCAATATACTTAACAGCACCTGCCTCCTCAGAGAAGCGGCCATAAGACTTTGTCAATTTCTTGACAGCCTCGTTGGCATCTGTGCCTTTCTTGATCTCATCCATAAGCTGGCCGAGGTTGATGAACTCGTAACCGCAAATCTCGTCGTTCTTGTCGAGAGCGAGACGTGTGATGTAGCCCTCTGCCATCTCAAGGTAACGTGAACCCTTTGCAAGAGTTCCGTAGAGTGTACCAGTCTGGCTGCGGAGGCCTTTACCCAAGTCCTCAAGGCCTGCACCGATAATCAAGCCGCCCTCGGAGAAAGCCGACTGGCTGCGGCCGTAAACGATCTGCAGGAACAGCTCGCGCATTGCCGTGTTGATAGCATCGCATACAAGGTCGGTGTTCAATGCCTCAAGAATTGTCTTGCCGGGGAGAATTTCCGATGCCATGGCTGCAGAGTGTGTCATACCTGAGCAACCGATAGTCTCTACAAGAGCCTCCTGGATGATACCGTTCTTGATGTTCAATGAAAGCTTGCATGCACCCTGCTGGGGAGCACACCAACCAATACCGTGTGTGAAACCTGAAATGTCGGCAACCTCTTTAGCCTTAATCCATTTGCCCTCTTCGGGTATGGGTGCCGGGCCGTGGTTAGGACCTTTCTTCACTACACACATGTTTTCTACTTCGTGTGAATAAACCATAATTTTTATATGTTTAAAATGTGAAACATAGACTATTTCGCTTTGCGAAGATAATGAAAATTATCTCTTGAGCAAAGACGGTAATGATTTTTTATTGTAAAAATCGAATTACATGCAAAAAAAACATAAACGGCCGATATATTTGCTTTTCGGGGCTGTTAGTTTGCCTTTTTGTTTGTATCTTCGTGGCCGATTATTTTATACTAAATATAACTTTAAATGAAAAACTACATCAAATTATTCCTTGTGCCGGCTTTGATTGCTCTTGTCGCAGCGTGTGACCCTGCCGAGTCGGAGTATAAATATGAAACTTATGTCGACAATATCTACACTGTGAACAAGGCTACTGTGCAGCCCGAATTCTCCGACACATCCTATTTCGTAGAGAATATTGATAACTTCGGCCTTAAAACAGGTGACCGTGCACGCATGGTATTGCATTTCTATCACGATGCCTATAGCGGCCTCCGTCCTTCGTGGAATATCAGTCAGCTCATTGAGGTTATTCCCACACGTGAGCTCTTGCCCATTGACAGCACACTCCTTGCTTCGTACACAACTCCTCTCGACCTGGACTATTATGAAATGTCCGACAGGTTTCTGTATCCGGTGTGGGTTTGGGACAATCGTCAGAATATAAATGTCAAGTTCAAGGGAGTGGCCGACGGTGCCGATTTCAAACTCATGGTACGTGGTGTTTCCAATGATTGTGTAGAGTTCGATCTTGTTGCCAAGGTTAATTCTACAAACAGTGTCGTAAACAAGAAACTGATAACATTCGACCTCTCGAAGGTGGGTGATTTCCTCACCGCTGAGCAGAAACAGCTGTTGGCTGCCAATGATTCATTGAGGACAATGGTATATTACAAGTATGAGAATGCCAAAGGCGAGGTGAGTGAGAAGAGTGTTGTCGGCGGTAAGTTCAAAAGAACATTCTAATTTGTTGCAGTTGCTGCAATTATGGACAAGAGAA
>JAUNQV010000150.1 GCA_030535995.1 Bacteroidales bacterium | reverse complement strand
AAGCATACCTTTGAAGCCCATTTGAGAAGCCATTTCACCTATCTCATCGGAGTAGATAAGGCCCGAGTTACGCAACACTTTAGGTTTCTTGCCGAAAAGTTCCTTAATTTTGCGGTTCTGACGCATAACCTCTTCCATAAACACCTCTTTTGAAGCCAAAGAAGAGAGACCGTGTGAATAAGGCTCACACAAGAACTCACAGCTGCCAGTCTTGTTAATTTCGTGCAACAGCTCAATTACTTGAGGTGCATAGAGTTCAAGCATTTCAAGACCTACACCCGATACCGAGAAAGCTACCTTGAAAGCGCCGTTGCTCTCGCGTATCATCTCCAGGATAGCCTGCAGAGCGGGAACGTATGACTTTTCGGCAAGTTCAAATGTCATGCTCTCGTTGGCATAATCATCGTAATAGTAATGATCTGTGCCGATATCGAAGAAACGATAGCGTTTCAACTGCCTGATCTGATGTAGCTCAAAATAGAAACAAATTGTTTTCATATTATTCATCATTTTTAATTATTACCAACCCAATACTTTTTCATACATTTTGCGCAAGCGCAATGCAACATCTTCCCAGGTGATGCTGTCAACCTCCTTGCGGCCCTCTACTTTCAGATATTCATACAACGAATCGTTGTTGCATATTGAATAGATAGCATCGGCCATTGCATTGATATCCCAATAATCGGTCTTTATGCACTTATCAAGAATTTCGGCACAACCCGACTGCTTGGAGATGATTGTAGGAACATCGCACTGCATAGCCTCAAGCGGAGAGATACCGAAGGGCTCACTCACCGAAGGCATTATATAGACATCACTTGCTTTAAGGCACTCATAAACCTGACGGCCGCGCATGAATCCCGGGAAGTGGAAACGGTCCGAAATGCCGCGCTGTGCAACAAGGCGTATCATATCGTTCATCATATCGCCGCTGCCCGCCATGCAGAAACGGATATTTTTTGTTCTCTTGAGAACTTGCGCAGCAGCCTCAACAAAGTATTCGGGGCCCTTCTGCATTGTTATACGTCCAAGGAAGGTAACAACCTTCTCACCGGGTATCTTTTGAGGAACAATATCAAGGATGTCCTGCGACAATGGAGTTACAGCATTGTGCAAAGTAGAGACCTTGCTCGGATGCTGATGATACTTGTGTATCACTGTCTGACGTGTGAGCTCACTGACACAGAAGATGTGGTCGGCATTGTCCATACCGTTCTTTTCAATTGCATAGACAGTGGGGTTCACATTACCGCGGCTGCGGTCGAAATCGGTCGCATGCACGTGGATAACGAGTTTCTTGCCCGAAACCTGTTTTGCATGAATACCCGCAGGGTATGTGAGCCAGTCGTGTGAGTGGATAATATCGAACTCCTCGGTGCGGGCAACAACGCCTGCGATAATCGAGTAGTTGTTTATCTCATCGTGGAGGTTATCGGGATAACCGCCGGCAAACTCCATACAACCAAGGTCATTGGTATTCATGTAGCTGAAATCGCTGTATATGTGTTCCCTATAACGGTAATACTCCTCGGGGGTCATCACATTACCTACGCGCGAGTTGACATAGTCATAATTTACATCTTTCCACACAATGGGCACAGAGTTCATTGCCACTATTCTCAAGAAACTGTTGTCCTCGTCGCCGTATGGTTTAGGAATACAGAACTTAATCTCAACATCGCCTTGCTGAACAAAGCCTTTGGTGAGTCCGTAGCTTGCAGTACCGAGTCCACCCGATATATGAGGGGGAAACTCCCAACCGAACATTAATACTTTCATATCTATTATCCCTCCATTTTAGATTCATACTGTTTTAGTATCTGGCTTGTCCTGAGGATAGCTGCGACATTCATGGCAAATGCCACTGCGCCACGCCCTTTGAAAGGCGGGTTACCGTCGAACACCTCCGGGATAGAGCCCACGCAGTGTTGAACTATTTCATCCTCGAAGCCAATCATCTGGCGCTGAACGAATGAAACGCCGCTCATCTTGTATATCTTCAGGTACGCCTCATAGTAGAAACCACCCAACCAAGGCCATGATGTTCCTTGGTGATAAGCATAATCACGCTGTATCTGCGGGCCTACATAGTTGGGGTTGTAACCCACACTCTTCGGAGAGAGCGAACGCAAGCCGCGTGGGGTGAGCAACTCCTTGGTAACTGTATCGAGGACTTTTTTCTTCTGTTTTGAATCGAGCGGAGAGTAATCGAGCGCAACTGCGAATATCATATTGGGACGCACACTCCAATCTACATAATCACCATCTACATAATCGTAGAGATAGCCATATTCGTTAATGAACACCTCGGTAAAGGCCTTGCCTACAAGAGGTATCAGGCGCTGGAGTTCATTCAGTACATCCTGATTGTTTGTGAGCACTGCGAGTTCCTCAACAAACTTTAGAGCGTTGTACCACAATGCATTGATTTCAACGACATAACCTGTACGCGGAACAACCGGACGGCCTGCGGCTGTAGAGTTCATCCATGTCACTGCCTTATCTTTACCGTTTGTCGCCAACAAACCATTCTGTGTAACACGCAGATTGCTGTGGCGGTTGTTACGGATAAAGCCGTATATGTTCATTATCAAGTCACCGTATTTATCGCGGCAAGCCTCAAGACTGCACTCCTTGGCATACTGCTGCAAAGCCCAAATAGCCCAAAGAAGTACATCGGGGTGCTCTATCTCATATATCTTGCAACTTATAGGCCTGTCGTTCATGAAGTCCTCTATAGCGATGCGGGCGGTTCTCATTACCCTCTCGAACTCGTCGTAGTGTCCTTGCGACAATGCCAAGCCGGGGAGAGAGACAAACATATCACGTGCACGGCACTTGAACCATGGATAACCTGCAAGAATGTATGTATGCTCGCCCTGTACATTGAAGAACTGGTTGCCGGCACACTGCATACAATGCATGAAGTTGTCGCGTGGGTCGCGTATTTCCTCTTCGTGTTCAAACGCAGCCTTCATTGTTCTTGTGGTCATCGGGGAGACGCCACCCGAGAATACGATACTCTCACCGGCTTTCATTTTCACCTCGAAATAACCGGGAACATAAAGGTCTTCGTTAAAGTCGTAACCGCGCTCAAGTTCCTTTACATACTCGATACCGCGATACCAGTCGGGGCGGTAAACAAACTCGTTTTTCTTGTTGAGCTGCATGTAAAGGTCGGGATAATCGGCATACATGCGCATGCTTATACCGTTCTCTACCTCCTTATAGCTGCGGTCGGCAATATTGTTCTCGTGAGTATATTCACGAACACTGCGGAATGCACAGAAGGGACGCAAGCGCAGAGTAACCGCCGTATTAGCCTTCAGCAAGGTGTAACGAATTAGAATTCTGTTCTCGTGATGTACAAAGGCTTTCTCTTTTTTAAGCCAAACTCCACCCACATTGTAGATTGTGGTTGGTACACGCTCCCAGGCAAACTCGCGGATGTACTTGTTGCCTCTGGGACTGAAATTGTCGGCATTATACTTGTGCAGACCCAAGTTGAATTCTGCACCATGCAACACTACAGTCTCATCGAGTGATGACAACAACACATGGTTCTCGTCATCGAGCTGTGGAATGGGGACAACCAGCAAGCCATGGTACTTACGGGTGTTACAATCGACGATTGTCGAACAGTGATAAGCACCCGAACGGTTAGTCCTCAAAATCTCCTTTTGCAACGACTCTTCCAAGTTCGTCATCAGCGTTTTTTCGAATCGC
>JAUNQV010000149.1 GCA_030535995.1 Bacteroidales bacterium | reverse complement strand
CATGACCCTGAACCACCACGATGCAATACGCAGTGCACTCTGCTGGATGCCGGAGATTGCAGCACTCGCGCGCCAACACAACGATGCCAACGTAATGGTTATGCCGGGCCGATTCATCGCTGCCGACAGCGCCAAGGAGTGTGTAGAGACATTCCTCACTACCCCATTCGAGGGTGGTCGTCACCAGGCACGCATTGATGCAATACCGGTCAAAAAGTAAATCATCACCTTATTAAATATATAAATAGCCGCTTTTCATTTATCATGAAGCGGCTATTTATTTGTTTTAGATTGGGCATTTTCGCCACACAACAGCCGCGCATTTTGTACAAACACAATTCATTTTGTACTTTTTTTTAGTTAAAATCGATGATAACCTTTTAGGTACTGCACAAAACGCATACTTTTGTGCAACAAATAAAACAAGAGAGAGATAACAAAGAGTAAAAACACTTTTAATATTTAAACTATGAAAAGAATTTTCTCAAGTATCGTTGCTGCATCACTTGCACTTTCAACATTTGCAGGTGGTCTATTGACAAACACAAACCAGAGCGCGGCTTTCGTACGTAACCCAATGCGCTATGCATCATTGGAAACCGACGCTATCTACTTTAACCCTGCAGGTACAGCATTCTTCAAAGAGGGCTGGGCATTCTCTGCAAACTGGCAGATGATTTGGCAGGACCGCGATGTAACAAGCCTACTGGACAAGAAAACCTATAAAGGTGAAGTTTATGTACCCTGCATGCCTACACTTATGGCAGCCTACAAGACCGGCGACTGGACATTCAGCGGTTTCTTCGGTATTCCCGGCGGTGGCGGTAAATGTGAGTTCAACAACGGTCTTCCAATGCTCAACAACATGGTAAACGGAATGTTTGCACAGGGCTTGCAAGGTATGGGCCTCAACGGCGTTGGCGGTTACACAACAGAGTCTGCATTCCAGTCAACACAGTACATGTTCTCATTGCAGTTAGGTGCCGCATACAAAATAAACGAGAACCTCTCTGTTTACGGCGGTGTACGTGCGAACTATACAAACGCAAGCTATGAGGGAACAATCACAACAAGTTTCAAGGATGGTATAACAATCGGTGGCAACCCCATTGCTGCAACTCCCGCAGCTCCCTACGAGCAGGCTATTCTTGCTGCAGCTCCAAAACTTGCTGTAGACATGACACAGTCTGGCCTTGCATTTGCGCCGATAGTAGGTATTGACTACAAGGTAGGCAACTTCAACTTTGCAGCAAAATATGAGTTCCGTGCTGTTACAACAGTAGAGAACGACACAGAGGGGGCTCCTGCACAGCTCCCCACATTTGCCGATGGTGTTACATTCCGCAGCGATGCTCCTGCACTCCTTTCACTCGCAGGCTCATGGCAGGTATGCCCCCGCTTGCAGGTAATGGCAGGTTGGAACTACTACTTCGACAAGGATGCCAAAGTTGAGTCTCTACTCGGTGGCGACAACAACAAGAACCTCGACGACAACACATACGAGCTATTGGCCGGTGTTGAGTTCAAGCTCACCGACAAATGGTTGCTCTCTGCAGGTATACAGTACAGCAACTTCGGTATAACAGACAAATACACAAGCGACCTCTCGTTCATCAACGACTCGTTCATGACAGGTGTCGGTGCAAAGTACAGCATCAACGAGCAGTGGGATATCAACTTCGGTGCTTGCTATGCAAACTACGCACACGATGTGAACCGCAGAATGGGTTCAGACTACATGCGTAAGACATACAACGTAGCAGTAGGCGTTGACTTCAAGTTCTAAAATCACACAAAAACACATAAACAAGAACTCCCGAAGCCATGGCTTCGGGAGTTCTTGTTTAATACAAATAATTCTCAACACTCTGCTACCGGATTACCAAGGCCGGGCAAGTTTACCTGCTCGAACTTGTAACCAAGACGTTTGAGTTCAATAGCTGCACCAACGCGATACATAACCTTTATTGCACGGGCAAAAACATGGAAAGCCATAGGCGATTGCGGTTCAATATTCTCGCGGCGTATGAGAGTTAAAGCCATTTCACCAAGCCTCCGCATCATCTGTTCAATGTTTTTTGCCTCCTGCGATTCAAGGTGAAAGCCCAGCACCCTACTGACAACATTTTCGTCCATATCATCAAACCCCAGTTCACCATAGAAACTCTTGTACTCATCCTTGCAATGCGCAGCCCAATCCTCATCCCAAAGATGAGCCACACCCATACCCAAATACCCTGCCCAAGCAATGGCAACAGTCGGATAATCGGCAATGTTAGGTACGGCGTCGGCCACATACTCGGGAGCCAACTCATGCCAACGAGCATCAATATCATCGGTTGCGAGCAACGTACCCTCAAGCACCTTATATTGTGTACACAAACGGAGAAGCTCATCCATAATGCGGCTCTCAAAATTCTCAAGATATACCTTATTTACCATAATCAATACTTTTCAAAAGAGACAACTTTCCCGAACTCTTTCCTCACCTTCTTGCGCTTGGGCTTTGCCGCATAACCAAGGGAAATTATGAGCATAAGGCGACGTTTCGACGGTATACCGGTCAGTTCCTTTATCTTTTTTTCATCGAACCACCCAAGTATGCAACTGCCTATACCCTCATCCTCGGCAGCCAAGGTAATGTATGACGATGCTATTCCCAAATCCATGATAGGAAAATCCTTGTCCTTAATTCCGCTGCCAAGTTTGGATGTTATGTTTGTAGGTTCAAGAGTAACAAGAACCAGAGCCGAGGCATCCTTCACGAACTTATTCATTCCAAGGCTCGATGTAGCCTTGCCAACAGCAACCAACAATTCCGGTTCCGTAATAACAGTGAAGTGCCACGGCTGTCCGTTACAGGCCGACGGCGCAAGCCGCCCTGCCTCAAGAATGCGTTCAAGAACCTCGCGTTCAATTACACGACCCGGCTCATAGGCACGGTCGCTTTGTCTGGCCTGCGCCAGCTCAAGAAAACTCTTCATAGCCGAACTATTTCTTAATCATGCGGGCAATATACTTGCCAATAATATCGAACTCGATGTTCACTTTAGAACCCACCTCTATTGTATGAAAATTCGTATGTTCATAGGTGTATGGTATTATAGCAACGGAGAACGTATCATCGGTTGGTTCACACACGGTAAGGCTAACTCCGTTTACAGTTACAGAACCCTTATCAACCGTGAGATAACCTTTTGCCGCCATCTCTTCGTCCTTGCGATAGCGGAACGTATAGTACCAACTGCCATCCATGTCGCGCACCGATACACACTCTGCAGTCTCATCGACATGCCCTTGGACTATATGCCCGTCCAAACGGCCGTTCATCATCATACTGCGCTCAACATTCACCTTGTCGCCTACCTGAAGAAGGCCGATATTCGAACGCGACAGAGTCTCCTGCATTGCAGTAACCGTGTACTCATCACCATTTATCTCAACAACTGTAAGGCAAACGCCATTGTGCGACACACTCTGGTCAATCTTCAGCTCACAAGTAAATGAGCAAGTCAACGTCAGATGCAGATTACCCTGCTCACGCACAAGTTTTGTAACAGTTGCAAATTCTTCAACAATTCCGGAAAACATAATATAATATATTATTGTTAGACAATCTTTTCGTTGTAAAGATACAAACAAACGAGCGAGAAATATGAAGTTTACTTCAATATTTCTTACAGCGAGTGCAGAAAATCTTCGAGTTTACTCAAAGATACAAACAAACGAGCTAATAAAGGTTCAGTAGCAAAAAGGTGTGGTTTTTTATGAGTGCAATGCAATTATTTTATAT
>JAUNQV010000060.1 GCA_030535995.1 Bacteroidales bacterium | reverse complement strand
AATTTGATTTCTGTTTTTGTAGGATGAATATTTACATCGATGCGCGAAGGGTCGACATTAAGGCACAAGAAGAACGGCACAAGCTCACCTTGAGGTATTATCTCTTCGTATGCACTGCTGACAGCCTTCGCAAAATAGGCATGACGCATGTAACGCCCGTTCACATAGAAGAACTGCAATGCCCCTTTCTTGCGGGCGCTTTCGGGCGTACCGACAAAACCTTTTATATTAATGAGCGAACTGTCGACCTCTACATCTATCAGCTGCGAATTCACCTTTTTGCCAAAGAGGGCAACGACGCGCTGACGGAAAGATGACGGCGGGAGTGAGAGCATTTCATTGCCATTATGAGAAAGAGTGAACTCCACAGAACTATTTATCAATGCTATACGTTCAAATTCCGTTACAATATTCGCAAATTCGGTCTGTATCGATTTCAGGAATTTACGACGCGCCGGAAGGTTGAAAAACAGGTTCTTGACCTTAAAGTTGCTGCCTTCAGGGGCTGCAACAGGCTCTTGGCGCTCAAGTACTGAACCGGAAAAAGCAAGAGCCGTACCCAATTCATCACCCGGACGGCGTGTAACGAGTTCAACCTGCGCAACTGCAACAATAGATGCCAAAGCCTCGCCACGGAACCCCATTGTAGAGAGAGCGAAAAGGTCTTCTGCCACTCTAATCTTTGATGTTGCATGGCGCTCAAAAGCCAAACGCGCATCGGTTTCCGACATTCCCTTGCCGTTATCGATAACCTGGATAAGCGTGCGGCCACCGTCGCAGATGACAACCTGAATTTTTGTTGCACCGGCATCAATGGCGTTCTCCATAAGCTCTTTTACTACCGATGCAGGACGCTGAACGACCTCGCCCGCAGCTATCTGATTGGCAACGGAGTCGGGCAACAACTGTATTATATCATTCATAACCTCTCGCTTCTAAAAGACCCACACGCCTTTTATTAAAAAATAGAATAGGATTGCACACACAAACAGCGCAGCTACCGCTGTACGGGAGCTGATGCGGGAGCCATTCTCCCTGCGACGTGTAACATGTGAATTTTCGCCGGTGAAAGCCCCTCTTATGCGCTCGCTGTAATTCTTCTCTTCAGGGGGAAGCATACCAAGGTCGCGTTTAGCATTCTCTATTATTTTATCGAGTTTCTCCTTGCGCTCATCGACAAAAATATACTTATGATTGAATTTGCGCGGTTCGCGCATCTTGAAAAGCGCCATACCTACTCCTCCTTTAGACCATTAAGCACCGGCAACGGTATGTTGCCGCGATTTATCACTTTCAACGTAGTTCCTTTTGCCTTACCGCGCCAGTTGAATATATCCTCCTTACTTTGCGGGCGCACATAATCGAACCACACAAAATTACCAAGATAGCGCTTGTCGTGAGGGCGCTGGCTCATAGGATAGAAAACACCCTTTGCCTCCTTCGGCACAACAACCTTATCGACCTGCCCATCCTTGAGATAGGCGATAGCCTTACCTGCCACCGTAGTATTCATACCCACATAGGAACTGTCGCTGTCGAGCGGATAGAAGACAATCTCTACACTGCCGATAACCTGCATTTCCGATATTTTACCCTCGTCGAAGAAGAACTTCATCTCCTGCCCTTTTATCTGGTTGTAATTTACAGAATCCATCTCCTCGGCATAGAGCGTCTGACGCATTATATGCACCCAGTCTATTGAGGTGCTGTCCAAATAAACTTTAACAACCTCACCCAGCAACTGAATACCATTATTCCACAGAATAGGGTCTTTATACATAGTCATGCAGGTGTCGCGAGAATCGAAAACGAGAGAATCGCACACCGCCTGCATCTCCTTTCCCCACGCACGCACTTTTCTATAGGCCTTTACCATGCGGTAAAGAGAATCGGTATCGATATTGTACGAAACTGCCCAAATTGTATCGGCATGCATGAAGAGGGAGTCTTTTTGCGAGAAATCGATAACCATTGCCCTATCGGTAATATACGCAGAGTCAACTATCTCGTTAACATAGGCATACTCCCCTTTGAGCATATTGCGGTTGAGTGTATCGGAAAAGACAATATCACCAAAAGCCTCGCTATAACCGGCTGCAATGTCGTAGTATAACGAATCGGCAGTTATCTCTTTCTTTTTATTGTAAAGCACAGAACGGTCGAGCAGAAAGGCCTTCTTGCTTGCCGTGTTGTAGTGCCCACGTTCCGAATAGACCTCACTCTGCCCGCTGTACATATTAGTGGGACCAAGAATTGTTGCATACTTGCTTGCCGTATTGTAGCGGAGCGTGTCGGACAACAGGCGGAATTTGGGATTTTCCAGGCTCACATCGTACTGAAAAAAGGCCTCTTTGCTATCGATACTGTACTCACCGTAATATGAAGACAAGGTACTCTCTTCGTCGGACAATGTTCCGTACTTAAAGAAATAACCGAGGTTGATATTGCGGTCGAAATCGAGGCTATCGGTCTCAAGCACGGTATTATGGTCTATCAGGCGTACGTTTCCACGCACACGGGCAAGATTTGTATTTCCGTCAAAATCGAGATAATCTCCGAACAGGAAGAGGGTGTCGCCCTGCTCCATTTTCACATTGCCGAAAGCCTGGAAAGCATTCTTTTTCTGGAAATAGTGTGCACTGTCGCAGTACATGTACATACTGTCGCGACGGAAGCGTACATCGCCTACAAGTATCCAGGCATCGGGGTTCACAGCCTCATCAAAGCGCGTCACATCGGAGTGCAGCATGTGCACATAGCTCTTTTGGCCGGTTTTTGTAGAATCGGCTTGTGCCTGTGCTGCTACTGCAATTATATGGAAAAGCAGAATTGATATTACTGCAAATTTGCGCATATTATGATATTACTTCTCCTCGTAGAAATTCCAATGCGGATAGAGGAAATCGCAATTCCTGCTATCCTTGTTCACTCTCACATAAGTTGTCTGCTGCTTCTCTTTTATCCACTCTTGGATGCGCTCGTCACTGAGTTTAGACTGATACATATAGCGGAGCGTCTCATAATCGTCACGCAATGTTGCCCTATGCGCCTCTGTCCTCGCTTTCAGTTTTGCAACAGCACAGACAGTCTTGCCGTTTTCGAGTACCCAGATGAAAGGTTGTGAGATATCGCCCTCGGAGAGTCCATCGATTACACGGGCTACATCGACCGGAAGTTCATCGAGCTTAAAACGCGACGATGCTGTTTCGCGGTTATACATAATACCGTAGTTGTTGCGGGTATCCTTGTCGGCCGAGTATAACTCGACAGCTTTTTCAAATGTAATTTCACCGGCTTTTATATCGGTAGAGATGGAGTCGAGAGTCAAGAGCATCTTTTTTATGTTCTCACTTGAGCGACGAGGCTTGCGAAGAATGTGACGAACCTTAACCCTGTCGCCACGTTTTTCAATAAGCTGCATGATATGGAAACCATATTCGGTCTCTACAATCTTTGAGATTTTGTTTGGGTCGGTAAGGCCAAAAGCCACTGTAGCAAATTCGGGTTGCAACTGGCCGCGACCGTAGAAATCGAGTTCACCGCCACGACGCGCCGAACCGGGGTCTTCGGAGTACAGAAGAGCCATTGTCGAGAAACTTGTCTCTCCATTTGTAATTCTTTCGGTATAATCGCGCAACTCGCTTTTGACCCTCTCTATCTCCTCGATATCAATTTCGGGTTCAAGGGTAACTATCTGAACCTCCACCTGTTGCTGTACAAAAGGTATGCTGTCCTGCGGAAGCGACTCATAGAAACGACGGACAAGCGCAGGAGAGACTTTCACCTCACCTACAATCTTTTTTTTCATGCGGTCCATCATATCCATGTTATACAGCTGCTCGCGGTACATCTCGCGAATCTCGGAAGAGTTCATATTGAAATACTCCTCCATCTTCTCCTTTGAGCCGATTTGCTGGATTACCATATTCATCTGTGCCTCAACCTGGCGCATGATAGTTGTTTCATCGACCTCGATGCTGTCGAGCGCTGCCTGATGCAGGAACAGTTGCTGCACAGCAAGGTCTTCGCCTACAATACAATATGGATCGCCCTCGAATTTTCTACCGTTGCCGAGCCAGAAGCGTATTGTTTCCTCAATATCGGAACGCAATATGCACTTGTCGCCGACAACCCACTCTACACGGTCTATAATGTTATCTTGCGCAACTACGGTTGTGATACCCAGCAACTGCGCAAGCAAATATATGCCTATAAATAATCTTTTGCCCATTTCTTATATCTATTGCGCCGCTTTTGACGCTTGTTCATTCATTATTTCAATCTCGCCTCTGTTTTGAGCCTCAATATACAAGGTGTGTTTTCTCTCTTTTATGAATTTAGCCTTTTTGGAATTGACAAGCAATTCTATTATTTCAGGCTTAACCATATCAAGAGGTTTCTGCCCCCCTTTTGGGATTATGGAGTCTGCTCCAATAAAATACACATAGCCATCATCACTGAATTCTATGATATCCTTGCGCGAAAGCCTTTCATTCAATTGATAGAGTGTCAACGGAGTATGTGCCACAACACTACCCATTGTTGCCCAATCTTCAATGAAACACTCATAAAAAGCTGCATTATTGATGCTGTACTTTTCCAGTTTTTCAAGGTCTTCGGCTTCACGACGCATGCACCAACGCCTCACATCGTTCATTTTGGGGGATTTCAGCGGCAGTTTCAGCACAAGTCCCTTTATCAAAGGCTCTTCGAGCTCAAATAATGTCGGGTTCTGCTTATAGAACGCGAACACTTCCTCCTGTGAAATTTCGGGAACGAGGTGCTGGTTTATGAGTTTATCCTGATATATACTCAAGATAAGACTTTTTCTATAACTTTCCACCATCTTTTCAATATCGTTGGTAGAGGCCACATTATCCAGAGCCTTGTTATAGAAGAGAGCATCGGTAACCCAATTCGCTATATATTCTTCAAAAAATGCTGCGCTGTCAACACCTTGTCCTTGCACTGCATAAAGGATTTCCACCTCATCCTTATACAGATATACCCCATCGACACCAGCCAACGGAACACGTCCGTTGTGGATATCCTCTTTCTGGCACCGGGCAAAAGCCACTATAGAAAGAAGCAAGAAGGCATATTTATATAATCTACCGGCAAACGACATGTTATAGGTGTTATCTATTGGTGAAGTTATAAAACTTTACATCACGGGGTTGCAAAAATACGAAATAAACCCGATAGTGTAATATCAATTGTGATTATTAACGGTTTTTAGCACCTCTTCATTCACAATCACCTTATACTTTTTGCGCAACTTCTTTAACCACTTTTCCTCTAAAAATTTCTGATAATCGGCAACGACTGCACTCTTGACATCCTTATATGTTTCGGGAGCCTCAAGAACTGTTCCAACGATATCTACATAATTATAGTTCTTTCTATAAGTTCCGCCATCGCCCTGTCCGAAAGCCAACTTATCGACCCAGGCATTGTCTCCAATTGCAAAGAGCCCCATTTCCACACGCACCGTACGAGCCGAGTCTTTTGGAATATTCGCCTCTATCAATGATTTATATTCATCAAGGGGCTTTCCTGCAAGCAGTTCTTTCACCATCTTCAGGTTTTCGGGGGAGTTGGCATGCACCAAAGCTCCACGGAAACGCGGCGCATCGAATGCATACTTTTTCTTGTTCTTCTTGAAGTATTTTTTAATACCTTTTTCATCGTCAGAGGCTTTGTTCCAAACCTCGCGTGTAGATACCTCAAAGAAGAGAAGACCTTCGTAATACTCGCGCATGAGGTTCCCGAATTCAGGGAACTTGCTCTCAAGCAGGCTGTCTTCACGTGCAAGAGCCTCCTCGGGCGACAAATCACCACCGAACTCCTTTGCAAGCTGCTGGCCTTTCTTTATGCGCGCTGCCTCACGGATGTTCTGCTGTTCAAGAATTTTGATAATTGCAGGCTTGTATTCCTCGAATGTACCGAAAGGACGGGAAGAGAAGCGCTTGACAATGTGGAAGCCCACTGGGCTCTCAAAAGGCTTTGAGAATTCTCCGTCGGCAAGCGCAAACGCGGCTTGCTCAAACTCCTCGTAGGCTTGGCCTCTTATAATCTCAAACGGCTGTGCCGCAGAGGCTGGAACTTTAAAGAACTTTGCAACTTCTTCAAATGGAGTTCCTCCAGAAAGCATGGCATAGGCAGAATCGGCACGAGCAACAGCAAGTTTCATAGCAGCCTCGTCATCCTTTTGCCTAACCACAAAGACAATGTGAGCAACTTGCAAAAAACCATCTCGGCCTATTGTTGCCGAATCTTTTGCATACATATTATGAGCCTCCTCTTCAATGTATGCTGAATCCAAAAGATAACTTTCTGCCATTTGCGCACGGTCTTTCATATATTCCTCTCTGAAGGAGGTCAATGTATCGAGTTGCAGAGTTTCAGCCTCTGCCACCTTCAACTTAAAGTCGATGTACATCTGCAGATACTCGTCGACAGACTGGCCGCCTTCACTTATATTGCCATTGTTCTTATTGAATGCATATTCAAACTCGGAACGTGACACCTCTTTGCCGTTTATTGTCATGAGCACAGGGTCGGAATTCTGGGCTACAACAGAAACTGCGGCAAAAAGGGAAAATATTGAATAGAGTACTCTTCTCATCTTTGTTTTTTTATTCCGGACGACTGTAGTTTGGAGCCTCACTGGTAATTGAAACATCATGCGGATGACTCTCAAGAACACCTGCATTGGTTATGCGGACAAATTTGGCATTGTGCAACGAAAGAATATCCTTTGCGCCACAATAACCCATACCCGAGCGCAAACCGCCTACAAGCTGATATATAACCTCGAACAGAGTTCCCTTATAAGGCACACGTGCAGCGATACCCTCGGGAACAAGCTTCTTCTTGTCCGCTGTATCGGCCTGGAAATAGCGGTCTTTTGAACCGTTCTCCATCGCCTCCAAAGAGCCCATACCACGATATGATTTGAACTTACGGCCGTTGAAGATAATTGTATCGCCGGGAGACTCTTCTGTGCCGGCAACAAGCGAGCCAATCATTACACAATAGCCTCCGGCCGCAATAGCTTTTACAATATCACCCGAATAGCGGAGACCACCATCGGCAATCAAAGGCACACCAGTACCCTCAAGTGCCTTGGCTACATCATAAACAGCAGAAAGCTGGGGAACGCCCACACCGGCGACCACACGGGTTGTACATATTGAACCCGGACCTATACCCACCTTTACGGCATCGGCACCGGCATCGGCCAACATTCTTGCAGCCTCGCCTGTCGCCACATTACCTACTACAATATCAATCTGGGGGAAGGCGGCCTTTGCCTCTTTGAGTTTTTTCACCACTCCTGCCGAGTGTCCATGGGCTGTATCGATGACAACAGCATCTACACCGGCCTCAACAAGGGCCTTTATGCGATCCATCGCATCCACTGTAACACCGACACCGGCAGCCACGCGCAAACGGCCTTTGCTGTCCTTGCAAGCCATTGGTTTATCCTTGGCCTTGGTGATATCCTTATATGTAATGAGGCCGACCAGCTTTCCGTCATTGTCGACAACCGGGAGTTTCTCAATCTTATTCTCGCGCAGGATGGTTGCTGCTGCATCCATGTCAGTTTTCTGATGTGTAACAACGAGGTTCTCGCTTGTCATTATTTCACTTACAGGGCGCTGCATGTTTGTCTCGAAACGTAGGTCGCGGTTTGTAACAATGCCTACCAGATGCTTATCCTCGCCCACTACGGGAATTCCGCCAATGTGGTATTCGGCCATGAGGTCCAGAGCATCCTTTACTGTTGCATCGACGCTTATTGTAACAGGGTCGTATATCATACCGTTTTCGGCACGTTTCACGATAGCAACCTGATGCGCCTGCTCCTTTATCGACATATTCTTGTGTATAACACCGATACCGCCCTCACGAGCAATGGCGATAGCCATTTTGGCTTCAGTAACAGTATCCATTGCTGCTGTAACGAACGGCACATTAAGCTCAATGTTTTTAGAGAACTTGGTTTTCAGGGAAACCTCTTTGGGAAGCACCTCGGAGTATGCAGGAACCAGCAGTACATCGTCAAAGGTGAGACCGTCCATTACAATTTTTTCTTTTATAAAATCATTCATATAGCTATATATTGTTTTATTCTTAATTACCCATTTCCGAAATGAACTTGACACGTACCAGACGGATTTCCTCTTCGCTGTACTCGCCACGGAGTTCTTCGACCGCAACATCGATATTGTCGGTATCGGAGTTCTTGAAATAGTCATATATTTCGAGCAGGTTCTCCTCGTCCAGTATCTCTTCGAGGAAATAGTCGATATTCAGTTTTGTTCCCGAATAAACTATTGACTCGATATCGTCGAGCAGTTCATCGAACTCCACACCCTTGCTTATTGCAAGGTCGTCGAGCGCCACCTTGCGGTCAATGGCATTTATTATTGCCACCTTAAGCTTTGATTTGTTGGCAACCGTACGTATTCTTATATCCTCGGGGCGGTCAATCTCGTTCTCTTCGCAATGGCGTTTTATAAGAGCACAGAACTCCTCGCCGTAACGCTTCGCCTTGCCTTCGCCCACACCGGGTATATTCTTGAGTTCCTCCAATGTTACAGGATACGTTGTAGCCATAGCCTCAAGCGAAGGATCCTGGAATATCACATACGGAGGCAACTCCAACTGCTTCGATAGTTTCTTGCGGAGATTCTTCAGCATTGCATAAAGTTCGGGGTCAACGGCAAAAGTACTACCCGACTGTACAACAGCCTCCTCCTCATCAAAGTCACGGTCTTCTACTATTTTGAAAGATACAGGTTTCTTCAGGAACGAATGTCCCTGCTTTGTAACCTTCAAAAGACCATAGTTCTCGACATCCTTATCGAGATAACCCGCTATAAGCGCCTGCCTGATTACGGCATTCCAGCGTTTAGCATCCTCATCATCGCCACAGCCGAAACACTCAAGTTCATCATGCCTGTGCGAAAGGATATCGGCTGTTTCCTTGCCCAAAAGCACATCTATCACGTAATCTGTCTTGAAATTCTCTTTCAACGCCAAGACTGTTTCTATAACAGCCTCCAACAATTCGCCTGCCTCTACCTGTTTTTTAGGCGAGAGGCAATTGTCACAGTTCCCACAATTTTCCACGTCGTATTTTTCACCAAAATAATGTAACAATAATTTTCTTCTGCACACCGAAGACTCCGCATAGGCTGTTGTCTCATGCAGAAGCTGACGGCCGATGTATTGCTCGGCAAGAGGTTTTCCCTCAAGGAATTTTTCCAGTTTCTGCAAATCCTTGTTGTTGTAGAATGTTATACAGCGGCCCTCGCCACCATCGCGGCCGGCACGCCCGGTCTCCTGATAGTAGCCTTCGAGGCTCTTGGGTGTATCGTAATGGATGACATAGCGCACATCGGGTTTGTCAATACCCATTCCAAAGGCTATAGTAGCGACTATGACATCTATTTTCTCCATTATAAAATCGTCCTGCGTCTGGGAGCGTACTGCCGAGTCC
This sequence comes from Bacteroidales bacterium, assembly GCA_030535995.1. Classification (GTDB taxonomy): domain Bacteria; phylum Bacteroidota; class Bacteroidia; order Bacteroidales; family Bacteroidaceae; genus HGM04593. The sequence goes on along the minus strand of JAUNQV010000060.1, from coordinate 3,426 downwards.
ATCCCTGCATGATAGGGCTTTGCCGGAATATCATTTGTTTGCAAAATCTCGGCAAGTTCTTCAACCTTGTTACGGCTCAAGCAATATATTATTCCCGATTTGCCGGGGTTCGATTTTATGAATTTAATAATCTCTTTATCGACATCCTTTGTCTTTGAACGTACCTCATAGTAGAGGTTCGGACGATTGAATGACGATTTGAAGTCGGGAGCATCCTGAATACCGAGATTTTTCTTTATATCATCGCGCACCTTTGTGGTTGCGGTTGCGGTGAGCGCTATTATGGGGGCCTTGCCCAATTCGTTTATAATGGGGCGTATGCGACGGTACTCCGGACGGAAATCGTGCCCCCACTCCGATATACAATGAGCCTCGTCAATAGCATAGAACGATATTTTAATGCTTTTAAGGAACTCCACGTTATCCTCTTTGGTCAAGGACTCGGGAGCAACATAAAGAAGCTTTGTCTTGCCCGAAAGAACATCTTCCTTCACATCCTCTATAGCCTGCTTGGTCAATGAGGAGTTCAAGAAATGTGCCACACCATCCTCTTCATTGAGATTGCGGATAGCATCGACCTGATTTTTCATCAAGGCAATCAAAGGAGATATCACTATCGCCGTACCTTCCATAACGAGAGACGGCAACTGATAGCAGAGCGATTTACCACCGCCGGTAGGCATCAATACAAAAGCGTCATTGCCTGCAAGCAGGTTCTTTATGACAGCCTCTTGATCCCCTTTAAACGTATCAAAACCGAAATTCTCCTTAAGAACTTCTGTCAAATTACACTTCTTCGTCATTTTACAATATGCCTATTTGAAAACAAAGTTATAAATATATCAATAAAAAGCACAACTTTTTTCAAATATATTTTCACAAGAAGTTGTAAAAATCTTTTTTACCCCGAATATCATCGGGAGAAGAATATTCACCCCAACAAATAATCCCCGAAGCCGCGGCTTCGGGGATTATTTAAATTACTTCAGCTCCATTACACAGCAGATGTCTGTATTACAGCACTTTTTTCTATTTGGCTGCAGGCATATTCTTTGGTAACGACACAACTCTTTTCCCCGCTCGACGGTATCTCGAACATCTTGTCCATCATGATTGTCTCCACGATAGAGCGGAGCCCGCGCGCACCCAACTTGTACTCTATTGCAGTATCTACGATATACTCCAAGGCATCATTGTCAAAAGAGAGCTCTACGCCATCCATCTCCATCAGTTTTACATATTGTTTTATAATGGAGTTCTTGGGCTCTGTAAGTATATTGCGCAATGCGGCACGGTCGAGCGGCCGCAGGGATGTAAGGATTGGCAAACGGCCCACAATCTCGGGAATAAGACCAAAGGAACGCAAATCCTGCGGTGTTATATAACGGAACATATCACTCTTGTCCACGCGCTGGCTGTTCTGCACGGAGTCGTAGCCCACTACATGCGCATTAAGCCTTTGGGCAATCTTTTTCTCAATGCCGTCAAAAGCGCCTCCGCAAATGAAGAGAATATGCTTTGTATTGACCGGTATCATTTTCTGGTCGGGATGCTTGCGGCCACCCTGTGGCGGAACATTCACCACAGAACCCTCAAGCAGTTTCAACAAGCCTTGCTGCACACCCTCGCCGCTGACATCGCGGGTTATTGAGGGATTGTCGCTCTTGCGTGCAATCTTGTCAATCTCATCGATAAACACAATACCGCGCTCTGCCTCCTCGACCTTGTAATCGGCCACCTGCAAAAGACGTGTAAGGATACTCTCAATATCCTCGCCCACATAGCCGGCCTCGGTGAGTACCGTTGCATCGACTATAGTGAAGGGCACCTTAAGCAATCGTGCTATGGTGCGGGCAAGAAGCGTTTTTCCCGTACCTGTGCTGCCAACCATTATGATGTTGCTCTTTTCAATCTCGACATCATCACCGGCGCCTCGTTGCATAAGACGCTTGTAATGGTTGTAGACCGACACGGCAAGTGCACATTTAGCCTCATCCTGCCCAATCACATATTCATCGAGAAAGGCTTTTATCTCCTTTGGTTTAGGGAGTTCCCCCATCTCGAAGTCGCTTTTCGGCAACAGAGCCTCTTCGCGCAGAATGGCATGTGCCTGCTCAACACAATCGTTGCATATATAACCGGTCATTCCGGTCATGAGCAGAGCCACCTGTTCCTCTGTCCTTCCACAAAAACTACAACGCTTTCTCTCTTTTCCGGCCATAGCAGACATTACTTTTTACGGACAAGCACGCGGTCTATCATGCCATACTCCTGAGCCTCGGCTGCAGTCATCCAATAGTCACGGTCGCTGTCGGCCCAGACTTTGTCAAACGGTTGCTTGCTATGGTCAGAAATTATGGTATACAACTCCTTCTTGAGTTTCTGTATCTCACGGGCAGTAATTTCGATATCACTTGCCTGACCCTGCACGCCACCGAGCGGCTGATGTATCATCACACGGCTGTGTGTGAGTGCAGAGCGCTTGCCCTCGGCACCGGCAACAAGCAGGACTGCCGCCATGCTTGCCGCCATACCGGTGCATATTGTAGCAACATCACTCTGGATGAACTGCATGGTATCATATATTCCAAGACCGGCATATACAGAACCTCCGGGGGAGTTTATGTATATTGAAATATCCTTGCCGCTGTCTACAGAATCGAGATAGAGCAACTGTGCCTGAAGAGTGTTTGCTGTGTAGTCGTCGATTTGTGTTCCAAGAAAGATAATCCTGTCCATCATCAAACGCGAGAAGACATCCATCTGTGTAACATTGAGTTGTCTCTCTTCGAGGATATAAGGATTCAAGTATTGCGATTGTGCCTTTATAACATCATCAAGCACCAAGCTATTCATTCCAAGATGCTTGGTTGCATATTTTCTAAAATCATCTCTCTCCATACATCAAATCGTATTTATAATTTTAAATTAAGCCTTTTCAGAAACCTTCTTGTTGAACTCGTCTACAGAAACCTTCTCCTCCTGCAGTGTCACAGTCTCTTTTATAGACTTGATAAGTTTTACATCTACTGCACGGTTAACGAGTGCCTCGCGGGTCTTTTCCTGCTTGAGCATCTCCTTTGCATAATTCTCAAGGAGGTCATCGGGAACATTTGCCATGCCGTACTGCGCAAACTGGTCGCGTGTAGCATCCTTTGCCACTCCGAGAACATCGTTATCGTCAATCTTAACCTCGAACTTCTTCGCAAGCTGCTCCTTGATAAGGTGCCATGTAAGTTCTGTCAGGCTCTTCTGGAAATCCTCCTCGCTGACAGCCTCGGCGCCCTCGGCCTTGTTCATATCCATGATACGGCGCAGGATAGCCTCGTCAAACTCAAGCTTGCCCACCTTGTTCATGAGATACTCGCGAACATCCATAAGCAACTTATAATCGCTTTCAACCTCGAAACGAGCCTCGAACTGCTC
>JAUNQV010000059.1:4383-13003 GCA_030535995.1 Bacteroidales bacterium | reverse complement strand
TGATTTTCTCGTCAATATCATACCTGTAGAAATTGTGGGCAATGAAAAGCCGTATCATATATGTGAATACTACATACTTCTTCTTTATGGGAATGTTGTTTATGGGCTGGTTCGAGATATATTACTATCATCTGCAATTCATAGAGGTACCAATGTGGATACTCATCGTTTGGATGATTACTCCTAAAAAAAACAGTCTGGTACCGGGTATGCAAATTTAATTATGGCTTTAATTTCAATGCCTGAACGAAATCATCGTAGCTGACACCATCTTTTCTGTTAGCTTCTTTCTGCAACCTTAATGTCCAATGTATCGCATCCGAAGTTCCCATACCTTTTCTTTTCAGTATGCGTACAACGTTGGGAAAGTTTATTAATTTCCACAGTGTGTAGAAGATGCTGTTGTAGTTGTCTTTTATATCAATATATCTATTCAGATAATATATATATGTTTTGCCGATAGGGTCGTTGTTTGTAGTTGAAGAACTGACTTTGTGGTAAATTTTCGATGTCAGAACACATGCCATCTTCTTTTTGTTTTTATTGGCATTTATGCAGAAATTAAAATCTTCCTCACCAAAAAAGAATTTTTCCGTAAATATGCCACCATCTTTCAAGAGCATGTCGGGGTGAAAGAATAGGGCGCATCCGGTAACAAACGTAATATCAATATACTCCGTTTCTTTTATCTCCGATATATCTTCCCGCGCATAAAAATATTTTCTGAAGCCGGCCTTCTGTTTACCTCCGCAATTCCATACAAGGTTCCTGTTGTCTTCGTAACATATCAGCGGTGTCAATGCGGCATATCCGGGGTGTTCGGCAGAGAACCTTTGCAGCTCTGTTAAGAAGTTGCTTTCAACAATGGTGTCGTTGTTGAGTAGAATATAAGATTCTGCCTTGTAGGGTAACAGAAATCGCAGGGCTTCGTTGTTCCCTTTGGCAAATCCAAGGTTGGACAGTGTCTTGAACATAATACATTCACGTCGTAGAGGTGTACCCTCCATTTTATCACCTTTCTGCTTTACGCGATACTTTATTCCGGCCTCTTTAACATAGTTCAGAATTCTGTCAAAGGAATTGTCTGTTGAACCATTGTCGACAACTACCGTGAAAAAATCTCCTTCTGCATTATATAATGACTTCAGACACTCAATAGTGTCAGTAGCTCCGTTCCAGTTCAATATTATTATACCAGTCATCTTGATTGATTTTGTATCAGAAATAGAGGTCTTTTTCTGTTAATCTGTAATGCTTCATCACATTTTTAATCTGGATATCATTTTGCGATTCTTTGCAGTTTGAGGCAGCCAAGCGGGCTTCACGGTGGAAAAGTTGATAGAAATTGTCCAAAGGAATGTATACGCAATTCTTTCTTTTTACAACAACTGTAGGTGTTTTTTTTAGCACCGACATAAAATAGAACCATACATCGTCGGCTCTTGGTGCCAATTTCATGAAAAGTTCTTCATTTGTAACATCCTCATGGAGCAGTCTTGCGTCGTAGAGAACGCCACCACATCCTGTTAGGAACACCGGTTGCAACTCCTCCGGCTTTATCTCCAAATCCCAATCGTTGTATGGCTTTAGTTTGCCATTAGAGTCGAGTAATGGCCGGTGTGCGCGGTGAGCATATATGCGGTTGGGGTTTTGTTCATATTCCTCGACAAGAGTCTTTACCATAGATTTTTTGTAGAATAAATCGTCGTCAACTGTAATTATCAGTTCATTGGGATATGCCTCAATTGCCGGTATAAGTTTAGTGTATGAACGAACATCCTTACAATATTTGATAGTCAGCCCCTTCTCTTTTAGTCTTTTTATACATTTGGGCAACTTCTCGTCATTCCACTTCTCTTGGTCGAGCCACAGGATAACATCATCCGGTTTATATGTCTGTCTTAAAAGTGACCATAATGTTACACAGAGGTTTTTTGACACCCTTCTTCCATAGCTGGTGAGGGAAACTATTACCTTGCGCTTGCGTGGCTTGTCGTTGACCCCGATATTAGAGCATGGGTTGAAAATCCTATAATAAATTTTAATGAATTCCCCGGCTATTGAGCGAGCTATTATTTGTGCTTTTGTTATTATTGCCATAGCTTGTTGATGTCTGTTTTTTTAAGATATTTCAAAAGTACGAATATATGTGCTGTATTCCAAATTTATACTGCCAAAATCTTTTGTTTCTTCCTGTAAACAGAGCTTTGAACCATGTAGTCAAAACATTACTACTACCATTTTCTTAATGTGTATAAGCCTCTATTGCTGCGCAGTACAAGCATCTCATCATCAAGTCTTTCGACTTTGAATGAGGTTTCTTTGTCGTAAAGGTAAAATATTGCAAGTCTTTCCTTGGTAGCAGTTTCCTCCTCCTCAAGGAATTTCCTGAACCCGCCTATTGTGAGTGAGTCTCCTTTGTATTCGAGGTTGCCCAAATAGCGCAGAGGTAATCCCTCGTCATAGTATCGGCCCACTTGAGCCAGGTGGCGCTGGAACGAGTAGTAAATACCTTGAGGGTACTCTGCGCTCTCTTCCAATTCAACCTTTTGCAGTTGCCACATGCCGTCAAGGTCACCATTTATGTATACCTTGTCACAAGCTGCAAGGAAAAGTGTTGCAATAGCGATATATATCAATCGTTTCATATCTGTCATTTATTGAATAGTATGCCGCAATGCGACAATGTGAGCATTAAGCCGGTATTGTCGCCTATGTGGTTGCTCTTGTCGTGCCCCAGCGAGAGCGTTGCTGCCCAGTTGCTCTTTCGCGGAGCAAAGGTAACCTCTGCCAAAAGCGATGTTGTGTATTTTTTACGGTCGAACGGGTTGATGTATGTTCCCCAGTTCTCGCTGTATGTGTAGTTGAGCCTGTATGCAATAGGCAGTGAACATTCTATTACACCGTTCAATCCAATATTGTGCGCAATGAGCCTGTTACTTCCGAATTGCAGGCTTCCGTTGCTGTTGTATGCAGGGGATACAACAAGCGGGTTACCTATTCCCATTCCCCAATGGTGCCACCCCGGGTATATGCCATGGTTGTAGTAATTGTCGCAACCGTCCATCTGCTCGCTGAAATGGTCGCTCGGGTCGTGGTATAGCGCACCGCTCTGGTCGCGGGTTGTCAGGTATTCATATCTGAAATTATCCACAAACGGCAAGAACCTCGATTTGTTTCTAATGTTTATTCCCACAAGAAAATCGCGCCATGGGTAGTAGATTATTCTTTTTTCTCCTTTGCGGTTCTGTTGGTATTCAAAGAAGAAGAGTTGTGAGAAATCCTCAAAAAGATGCTCTCCATAAATTCTTATGTCGGCCTTCTTGGTGTGCCATGTGAGCGCTGCATGCCAGCTACCAACCTGATTGCCCGAAATGTTGCTCTGTTCAACAGTAGGTGTGTCTTCGCTACCACCCATCGGAATAAGTGCCTTGAAGAAATCCATTGGCTTGCGTGGCATTGAAATCTTCAAGCCCTCTTCATGAGTGTATATATCGCCTCCGAATTGTGTGTACATCTCAAGCCCACCCTCAATGGTCAGCGGAAAACGGTCACTCTTTCCAATCTTGAGGAACATAGCCTTGCTGTGATAGAGAATGTTGCGTGCATAATGTGCTTTTGGGTTATTGCGTGTGAAATCCTCCTGGAAGTTATGGTCGGTAAACATTCCGTATGCAATATGTCCTCTAATCTGTAGCCATCCGTTTGTCCATGGGAAGTCTATGTAATCCTGTATCTCGGCTCTTATCTGTGGAATAGGTCTGCTGTTGCCGCTGAAAGTCAGCCCTCCGCTTCCCAGTGAAGCATAGCGGCCGGCAAAAAGATTGGGATATTCGTTGACAATGCTGTTCTCAATTGCTGCGCAAGCCTGTATGGTGTGCATATATTCTCTCTCACTCCACCTCTCTTTGCTTCCAATTGACAGTGTGAGCCATTTCCAGTTCAAGTCAAAGAATGCCTGTTGCAGCATGAAGGTGTTCTGTTGGTTGTAACCTGTTACAATGTCGGCAGTTGCATTGTATTTGAAACGGTTCTCTTCTCCGAAACTCCCTTTGTAGCTTATGCCGTAACGTGCATATCCGCTGTTGCTGTTTACTGTTGATATGCCGCTGCGTTGTGCCGTTAGCCAGTAAGGAGCGTTGCTGCCATCTGTCGCAATAGAGTTTGCCTGTACAAAATAGCTCAAACTCTCCTGCTCCTGCGCATGAAGGCCTGCCATTGAGGTGAGTATAAAAAATACCGTGGTGTAAATGTATATATAGGCGTTTTTCATTAATCGGATGTTTTGCTTTGCGAATATACTCTTTTAATTTGATATGTTAATGGTTCTTTGCTATTTTAATTATCGTTGTTATCTATAGCAGCTATCGTAAAAACAGATAGTTTGAAAATGTGAATAAAGTTTATAGATTGTATTTTTGTGCAAAATTACGGAATAGCCGTTTTTAGAAATTCAAACAGCAACAAAATATAGTAATCAAATAAAATCAAAGAGTTATGTTTAAGAATTTCCCGGGATATAAAGTGCTGGAGAAAATCCAGAAGAACAAATCCCACAAGAGAGAGAGAAAGTTCCCTCTCAATGCAATCAAATTAATCTTTATTGTTGCAATTTCGTTGGTAGTTGCTCTTGTTCCAACCGAGTCGTTCGGTATTGAAGGACTGACCGATATACACCAGCGCATAATTGCTCTGTTTGTATTTGCAGCCCTCATGTGGCTCACCGAGACAATGCCGTCGTGGGTTACCTCAATGATTGTAGTTACTGTGATGTTGTTTACAGTCTCTACAAGTGCATTCAACTTCCTCCGTCCCGAGAATGGGGTAGGCCTTGTGCCGTTCAAGAGCATCTTTGCATGTTTTTCTAACCCCACCATCATGCTCTTCATCGGTGGTTTCGTGCTTGCTATCGGCTTGACAAAGGTAAAACTCGACGTTGCTCTTGCACGTGTGCTCCTCAAGCCTTTCGGTACCCGTTCCGAGGTTGTTCTGCTTGGTTTCATCCTCGTTACAGCCATCTTCTCGGCGTTTGTGAGCAACACAGCTACAGCAGCCATGATGCTTGCATTCCTTACCCCGGTATTAAAGTCTTTGCCTGCCGACGGTAAAGGCCGCATTGCTCTTGCGCTTGCAATTCCTGTAGGTGCCAACCTTGGTGGTATGATAACCCCAATCGGTACACCTCCCAACATGATTGCTCTCGACTACCTTGCTTCACAGGGCATGGGTATCAGTTTCGTAGACTGGACAATCAAAATGGCTCCGTTTGTAATCGTATTGCTTGTTCTTGCATGGTTCCTCCTTCGTATTCTTTTCCCATTCAAGCAGAAGAATATCAAGATTGAGATTGAGGGTACAATCCGCTGGGACTACAAGACATGGTCGGTTGTTGTAGCATTTGCTCTCACAATCTTCATGTGGATGTTCGGTACCGACATGTGGGGCATCGATACAAATGTTGTGGCAATGATTCCTATTGCAATTTTCTGTGCAACAGGTATCCTTACACGCCGCGACCTTGAGGAGATCAACTGGAGTGTTCTGTGGATGGTAGCCGGTGGTTTTGCGCTTGGCGTTGCACTAAACTACACCGACGGTACAACTCATGCACTCAGCAGTCTTATTGTAAACTCTGTACCATTCGACAACTTCGACCCGCTTGTAGTGATGATACTTGCCGGCCTCATCTGCTTCGGCTTCTCTAACTTCATCTCTCACTCTGCCGCAACATCTCTGCTTGTCCCGGTGCTCGGTGTCGTTGCCAGCGGTCTCGGTACAGCTCTCGATGGTGTCGGCGGTCCTCAAGCAATGTTGGTAGGTATTGCAATAGCATCTTCAGTTTCAATGATATTGCCAATTTCTACGCCTCCCAATGCCATTGCACACTCAACAGGTTTCATAGAGCAGAAGGATATGATGAAGGTCGGTATCATTGTCGGTCTTCTTGGTATTGTACTTGGCTACTCAATGCTCATTTTCATCGGCTTCTGATAAAATAGAGTAGGTAATAACAAATTAAATCTGCCTCACAAGCCTCATTTCTTAAAAGAAATGTTGTTTTGTGAGGCAGATTTCTTATCTTCGCACATTACAAAAGCATTAGAATGGAATTGCGACAACTGAAATATTTCGTCAAGAGCGCCGAGTATCTGAACTTCTCGGTTGCGGCAAAGCACCTGTATATTACACAGAGCACCCTCTCCCAGCAGATAAAACAGCTTGAGTTTGAACTCGGTTTTGAACTGTTCCTGCGCAACAGTCGGCACATATCGCTCACCGAGGCCGGCGAGGAGTTTTTGCCTTTTGCACGAAAAACAATTGTAGATGCCGAGGATGGCGTGCAGCGTCTCCACGACCTTCAGCATGTAAAAACCGGAACATTAAAGGTGGGCGTGACATACAGTTTGAGCACCGTGCTTACCGAGGGCATGATAAGTTTCATGAAAGCTTTTCCCGGCATAAAACTCGAGGTTTTCTACAAGACTGTTGATGAACTTTTGAGCCTGCTTAAAGAGCATAAAGTCGATTTTGTACTCTCATATAAGCCTCTGTGCGACGCACCCGAAATTGACTCCATGCCACTCTTCGAGAACTCCCTTGCCCTTGTTGTTTCAAAAGAGCACCGTCTGGCTACTCAAAAAAGAATAACTCTCGACGATATAAAGGATTGTCATCTTGTACTTCCGTCAAAAGGACTTCAGGCACGAATGATGCTCGACCGCTTGCTTGAGGGCCGCAATATCGAACTGCATTCCAAACTCGAACTCAACGAAACCAATATCCTGTTGCAGATGGTTGCCCAAGGGCAGTATGCAACAATACTCTCAACCTCGGCTGTCTTCGGCAAAAAACGCTTTGCGGCAATCCCATTGGATGAGCCCGGGAATGTTATGGAGGCCTCACTCTTGCGCCTTAAAAACAGCTATCAGAAGAGTGCTGCAACAGAGTTTATAAAGATACTGCTTGAAACAGAAGCCGTAAAACGCAGGCTCATGAACATGTTTTAATAATAAAATAATAACGGACTATGAAGAAATTTTTTACCATTCTTTTATTAGGCTCATTGGCATCAGTTCCGTCAATCGCCCAGGAGATTATTGACTCGCAATGTGAGCAAGAGATTTATGATTGCTTTGTTTCTGCATTGGATGGTGGCAAGGCTGACACTGTTGTCGATGCAGTAATATCTCACGACGATATATCATCGGTGAGAGAGAAGGTGTGGGGAATATGGAAAAATGCAGTAGAGAACTACGAAGAGGAGAAACTGATAGAACTGGATATCCTTGAGAACCGCAAAAGCGGTTCATGGGTGCTTCCTTCTTCGCTCGAACCGAACGCGACTATGCCATACTACTATGGGTGCAATGAATATCCTTCGTTTGATGCCGAAAAAAAGTATCCTCTTTTCCTTTATATGCATGGTTCCGGCGACAAGGCTCAAGAGTGGGAAACCGGTATCGGCCTTTCTCTACGCCGATTCTACTCTCCTGCCATCTACTTTGTACCGCAGATACCCAATGGGTACGGCGAGTACTACCGCTGGGCCATCCAGAGCAAGCAATGGGCATGGGAAAAATTGTTGCGTCTGGCCTTCTTGAGCAAGAATGTCGACCCCAATAAAATATATTTCTTCGGAATTTCCGAGGGTGCATACGGTAGCCAACGTCTGGCATCATTCTATGCCGACTATCTTGCCGGCGCAGGCCCTATGGCCGGTGGTGAGCCGCTCAAGAACGCCCCAATGGAGAATGTTGCCAATATAGCCTTTTCGTTGCGTACGGGTGCACTCGATGACAGCTTTGGAAGGAATATACTCACCCGAAAGGCTCTCGAAGTTGCCGACGAACTTGAAGCTGCACATCCAGGCTATTACAATCACTTTATTGAGGTAATCGAGGGTGACGGCCATACCATAGATTACAGGCCTACAACGCCTTGGCTTGCACAGTTCACCCGTGATGCTCATCCCGACTATGTCTATTGGGAAAACTATGCCATGTACGGGCGTTACCGCGAGGCTTTCTATAATATTAAGGTCATTGAGAATTCTACTTCAAGTTCTACCGCACGCGCATGTTATGAACTGAAGAGAGCGGAAAACACCATTGAGCTTAATGTAAATATTGTCAACTATACTACTTCATATAGCCAGGGAGGCATAGAGATGTTTTTCGATAAAGAGTACTCAAAGGCTGACAAGGGAAAAATCAGAATTTACCTGAATGAGAACGAGTACGACCTCTCGCAACCCATAAGGATTCTCCTTAACGGCAATGAAATTTTCAATGGTATGGTAGAACCGACACTTGATACAATGGTAGAGAGCTGCGCCTTGTTCTATGACCCGGAACGTCTGTTCCCGGCAGCTGTCGATGTTGACATTGCTGCCAAGAGTGCTGTGCCTACATCAATTCAAAATGTAAAGGTGAATGGTGCTGAACATAACGGTAGTCCGGTCTATGACCTTACAGGACGCAGGGTTGAAGAAGTCTCTCGTCCGGGAATATATATAAAGGATGGTAAAGCAATGATGGTGAAGTGATTTCTTCACCATCTCTATATGTAGGTCACATTCTTATTCTTCTACCTCAATACTAGGAACCTCTTTTACTTTTGC
>JAUNQV010000059.1:0-4373 GCA_030535995.1 Bacteroidales bacterium | reverse complement strand
CAATGTCGTCATTTCGGGAGTAGTGTTGCTGTGCACTGTAATGCTTGTCCTGAACTTGCGTGGCGACTTACCCTCTCCATTGTATGTTATGAATATGGTGTCACAGGCTCCGGGCTCAATGGCATGGGTGGGAAACCTGCGGCTCGTGCAACCACAAGCCGGGCTCACACTGTGTATATACAGTTTCTTGTTACCGGTGTTCTTGAACACAAAGAAGCACTCCTTGACAGGGTCCTCCTGGCCAAACTTCCCTAAATTAATGGTTGTCTTTTCAAATTCAATTGTAGTAGTCCTCTTTTCCTGCGCAGTTGCAGTTAAGACCATAACGGCCACCACAAGAAAAAATATATATCTTTTCATATTCCTTGTATTTTATCCTTAAATAAATCTTATTTCATTATAATCTCTTCACCTGTTTTACGCCCTTTACACCCTCTATCTTCTGTATAAGCTTGTTGAGCTTTATATTGCCGTTGAGCATGAGCGATAGAGTGCCCGAGAATAGAGTGTCATGCGATTCAATGTTTATTCCACGCATAATGACATCCTTCTCCTGCGATATTACAGAAGTAATGTTTGTTACAATGCCTATATCATCATGCCCTACAATGCGAAGTGTGACAGGGTAGAGTGTGCCGTTGTTTCCCATGTCGCTCCATCTTGCTTCAATGATACGGTATGGGTAACGTTCATGCAACTGCTGTGCATTGCTGCAATCTTTCCTGTGAATTGAAATTCCACCGTTTATGGTCACAAAGCCGAATATCTCGTCGCCGAAAATCGGGGCACAGCATTTCGACAGTTTATAATCAACCCCTTTAAGGTTACGCTCGATTACAAGAACATCGGAACTGCCTTTTACCTCCTTTTCGCTGTTGAAAGAGTAGTTGTCGGCACTGCGTGACTGCTCTTCATTCTCGCTTCCAGGGTTCAGCAGAGCCTGGTAATTCTTCAGCACATCTGCAATATCAAGAACCCCGTCTGCTACTTTCTGATAAAAATCTGTAAGTCGCTTGAACCCCATTTTGTGTATAAGGTGGTCCATGACCGCCTCGTCAAGCTCAATCTTGTGGTTCTTGAGTTTGCGTACAATAGCCTCGCGCCCCATGTCGGCCTGTCGTGCGCTTATCTCCTTGAGCGACTGGCGTATCTTGTTGCGGGCACGGCTTGTCTTTGCAATGTTCAGCCACGCCTGTTTGGGTGTCTGGCTGTTCGATGTTATAATCTCCACCTGGTCACCGTTGTTGAGCACATGGCGAATAGGTACGTTGCGCCCGTTTACCAGCGCACCGGTACATTTACAGCCGAGTCCGGTGTGAATTGCAAAGGCAAAATCGAGAATGGTAGCTCCCTTTGCAAGCCGGTAGAGGTCACCTTTTGGGGTGAATATGAACATCTCGTCCTTGTAGAGTTCCATCTTGAACTTGCTCTCGGCCTCTTTCTCCTCGCCCAGGTTCTCAAGTGTGTCACGTATCGAGGCCAGAAGGTTGTCAAGCCCTTTCTCGCTCTTTATACCCTTGTAGCGCCAGTGTGCAGCAAGACCGTGCTCGGCAACGGCATCCATGCGTTCTGTCCTTATCTGCACCTCTACCCATCGGCCTTCGGGGCCCATCACCGTGGTGTGCAACGACTCGTATCCGTTGCTCTTGGGAACCGAAAGCCAATCTCTCAAACGGTGAGGGTTGGGCGTGTACATGTCGGCAACAATAGAGTATACCTGCCAGCACTCGCTCTTCTCGTTGTTGGGCTCGCTGTCAATGATTATACGAATAGCGAAAAGGTCATAAATCTGCTCGAACGGCCTCTGCTGTTTCTTCATCTTCTGCCATATCGAGTTTATGGATTTTGTACGCCCTTTAATCCTGAATTTCAGGTGCGGCTGTGCTTTCAGCCTGCGCTCCACAGGTTTTATGAACGATGCTATATAATCCTCGCGCGAAGCCGCAGTCTCTTCGAGCTTGCGGCTCAATTCGGCATAAACTTCGCTTTCGGTGTAACGCAGTGCAAGGTCCTCCATCTCCGACTTAAGCTTGTAGAAACCCAATTTGTGTGCAAGCGGAATGTAGAGCTTCGATGCCTCGCGCGCTACCATCTTCCGCGCATTGGTGTCGGTTGAACCGAAAAGCCCGCGAAGCATTACAAGTCGTCCGGCAATCATTATGAGAATGACGCGCATGTCATTTGTGAACGACAAGAGCAGGTTCCTGAAGTTTTCCGTTTCAATTGTCGGGCTCTTTGCATAGAGCGCGTTTATCTGCATTATATTGGAAAGTATCTTTGTCACGCTCTCGCCGAAGAACTCCTTTACCTCATCAATGCCTGTTACCCCGCTCTCGACGCAGCGGTTAAGCATGATGCTTGCCATTATCTCACTCTGGAAACCAATCTCCTGGCCCACCAGGCATGCCGTGTGCAGGTCGGTCACAACTGGGTTGAAGCCCAGGCTGTCCCTCTGCAGTTTCCCCTCTTCTATTGCTGTGTATATCTTCTCCTTAATGAACTTGTAGCTTCTCTTCAGAAACTCCTTGTCGAGGTTCCTCTCAATGCTTTTTGTAAGTTCAAGCAGTTCCCTCTTTTCGTCTATTGTAAAAGTCAAAATCTCCTCCATATACCTTTCCCTTCTTGTTTTCAACTGCGAATTTAGTTTTTCTATTTTAATTATCGGCATTTTTTTGCCATTTATAGAATTATTTTCTATATTCGCCTAATTAAATTAGAAAACTTTAACTACTTAACTGACTGTAATTATGATAAGCAAAGCAGACCAGGCGCTTTTGAGCAAAAAGGGCATTTCGGCAGAGCAGGTTGCCGAGCAGTTGAAAAAATTCAAGACAGGATTTCCTTTCCTGCAGCTCGAAGGGGCTGCAACAATCGGTAAAGGCGTGTTGAACCCCACACAGCAAGAGGTTGAACATTATCTTGAATCCTGGGACAGCTATTGTGCCGGTGATAATGCAATCTTGAAGTTCGTTCCGGCATCGGGTGCCGCAAGCCGCATGTTTAAAGACCTGTTTGCTTTCTTGAGCGCCGACTACGATGTTCCCACAACCGATTTTGAGAAGAAATTCTTTGAGAACGTGGAGAAGTTCGCATTCTATGGCGACCTCAATGCCATGTGTGTAAAGAACAAGAACCTCTCTGTAAAGGAACTTATAGAAAAAGGCCAGTACAAGGATATTGTCTTCAATCTCCTCGATTTCACAGGCATGAACTACGGCTCTCTTCCCAAAGGTCTCTTGAAGTTCCACACATACGGCGACGATGCACGTACATCGGCCGAGGAGCATTTTGTAGAGGGTGCCCTTTATGCGGCTACAAACGGTGTCGTGAAACTCCATTTCACAGTGTCGCCCAACCACAAAGCGCTTTTTGAGGAACTTGTTGCCGAGCGTAAGGCATACTACGAAAACCTTTTCAATGTAAAGTACGAAATATCTTTCTCGGAGCAGAAGCAGAGTACCGACACAATAGCTGTCGATGCAGAGAATGCGCCTTTCCGTGAGAATGGAACAATTGTGTTCCGTCCGGGCGGTCACGGAGCTCTCATAGAGAACCTCAATGACATAAATGCCGATATAATCTTCATCAAGAACATTGACAATGTCGTTCCCGACCGCTTGAAGCCCGATACAGTAACATACAAGAAACTCCTTGCAGGAATTCTTGTGAAGGCACAGGCCAAGGCTTTCGAATATCTCCGACTCATCGATAGCGGTAAATACACACACGAGCAGGTTGAGGAGATGATACATTTCCTGCAACAGGAACTGCAGTGCCGCAACAACGAGATAAAGCACATGGAGGATTGCGACCTTGTACTCTATCTGCGCAAGAAACTCAATCGCCCCATGCGTGTATGCGGAATGGTGAAGAATGTAGGCGAGCCCGGTGGAGGCCCGTTCCTCGCATACAACCAGGACGGCACCGTATCGTTGCAGATACTTGAGAGCTCACAGATAGATATGAACAACGAAGCTTCAAAATCAATGTTCGAGAACGGCACACACTTTAACCCCGTTGACCTTGTGTGCGCCGTAAAGAACTACAAGGGAGAAAAGTTCAACCTCCCCGAGCATGTCGACAAGAACACTGGTTTCATCTCGCACAAGTCAAAGAATGGCCGCGAACTCAAGGCTATGGAGCTCCCCGGTCTCTGGAACGGTGCAATGAGCGATTGGAACACAATCTTTGTAGAGGTGCCATTGGTAACCTTCAACCCGGTGAAGACTGTAAATGACCTTTTGCGCGAAGTTCATCAATAAAACTTCTACCATAAAATAGACTCTCCCGAAGCGCGCTTCGGGAGAGTCTATTTTATGGTTCAGTAGCAAAAAGGTGTGGTTTTTTATGAGTGCAATGCAATTATTTTATAT
>JAUNQV010000148.1:1679-3906 GCA_030535995.1 Bacteroidales bacterium | reverse complement strand
ATCAAAGCAACTTCTTTACCAGCCCGAACATGCGGTAGGGCATGTAGCGGAAGGGTAGGTCTAACCATGTGGGGGTGGTGACAACTGCGCGCTTGTGCGAGAAGGCTTCGAAACTCAAGCGCCCGTGGTAGTGTCCCATTCCGGAGTTGCCTACACCGCCGAAGGGGATGTTTTCGTTGGTAATGTGCATTATAGTGTCGTTTATGCAAGAACCGCCGGCCGATGTGGTGCGTATAACCTCCTTGCCATCCTTTACATTGCCGAAGTAGTAGAGTGCCAGGGGCTTTTCTCTGCTGCAGATGAATTCTATAGCTTGGCTACGTTCGTCAAAGGGTATCATTGGCAATATCGGGCCGAAGATTTCCTCCTGCATCACAGGCGAGTCGGGTGAAACGTCGGCAAGCAGGGTGGGCTCAATATAACGCTCCTTGGCATCGGTGCTTCCGCCTGCTACAATGCGCCCCTCCTGCAAGTAGCTGCTCACACGCTCGAAAGCCTTGTCGCTGACGATGCGTACAAAATGGCGGCTTTTCTTTATATCGCTGCCGTACAGGCGTTCGAGAGCCTGCTTGTAGGCTGCTACGAACTCCTCCTTGCGGCTCGAATGAATGAGCAGGTAGTCGGGGGCAATACATGTCTGGCCGGCATTAAGGGTCTTGCCCCATGCTATGCGACGTGCCGCAATCTCTATGTCGGCATCGGCATCTACAATGCAAGGGCTCTTGCCGCCAAGTTCAAGAATCACCGGAGTGAGGTTCTTTGCAGCGCTCTCCATTACCTTCTTCCCAAGCGCGGGGCTGCCGGTAAAGAATATTATATCGAAACGGTTCCCGAGCAGTGCTGTGTTTACTTCGCGGTTGCCCTGTACAACAGCAATATATCTCTCCTCGAATGTGGCTTTAATCATCTCCTGTAATGTGCGCGATACATTGGGTACGTATGGCGATGGTTTGAGAATGGCCGTACACCCGGCCGAAATGGCGCCTACCAACGGGTTGAGCAAAAGTTGTACCGGGTAGTTCCATGGCGAAATTATGAGTGCGTTGCCCAAAGGTTCGCTCACAACACGGCTGTATGAAGGCATCATCTTCAACGGGGTGGTTGCACGCTTGCTGCGCATCCAGCTGCCGAGGTGCGAAATGTGGTTCTTGACCTCACCGGCAACAATGCTCAACTCGGTCATTATAGCCTCCTCTTTCGATTTGTGAAGGTCTTTCCACAGTGCTTCGCAAAGGGGCTCCTCCCACTCTTTCAGTGCATTCTTCAGTCTCTTGAGCTTTTCTTTTCTGAAACTTTTGTGTAGGGTGGTGCCGCTGGCAAAGAAAGCACGTTGTGCAGCAATAATGCTCTCGATATCTTTAATTGGTGTATTGGTCATCTGCAGTAATTTTTTATTTTTTCACTCTTCCGGTAAAGTGGTCCATTGCATGGAAAATTCCTACAACTTCGCCAAAGATATAATCGAAAATCGATGTAGGCAACAGCGCTTGGCAGAAACGTATGAAATGGTAGCCAAAAGGTATACCTTTGAAATTCCTGTTCTTCTCTATGCTTCTTAAAATCTTCCGCGAGGTAGGCTCGGGTTTCAGAATGGGGAATATGCGCGATTTTACACCGTCGAACATACCTGTATTTATGAAGTAGGGTGCTATGGTGGTGAAACGTACCTTGCACTTCATCTGTTTCAGCTCAATGCGTACACTGTCGCTCCAGCCTATGACAGCCCATTTGCTTGCTACATAAACCGACATGCGGGGGTTGGCTATCATTCCGGCAGCCGAAGCTATGTTGCATACGTGTCCATGGTTGCGCTCAATCATTCCCGGCAGGAACTCGCGTGCTACAACCATAGGTGCAACGGAATTTATATTCATTGTGCGCTCAATGTCATCGGTGCTCTGCTTGTCGAAAGTGGCATTGTTCGTGACAATCCCTGCACAGTTTATTACAATATCCACATTTCCGCACTCCTTTTGTGTGAGTTGCGCAATATCCTTCACTTGCTTGCTGTCCGAAACATCAACTCTGTATCCTTTGACTTTTCCCAAACTGCTGTACTCCTTTACTGTTTCGGCAATGCTCTTTTCGTTTATATCCCAAATAACCAGGCATCGTGCCCCTTTTTCAAGCGACATGCGTCCCATAATTCTTCCAATACCCGATGCTCCGCCTGTAATCAGTATGCAGTTGTCTTTAATTTTAGTCATAATATGTTGTTATTGTATAT
>JAUNQV010000148.1:0-1669 GCA_030535995.1 Bacteroidales bacterium | reverse complement strand
TCTTCTTTTATTCATTTGCGGCTGCAAAATTAGCACAAAAAGGACAAAAGCGGTTGTCGGTTTTGTCTTGTGCTTGTGTATTTTGGAACAAAAAAAGTTAAATCGCGATATTGTCTTGTATTAAAATACTGCCGGTCGGGCTTTTTTGTAATACATTAATTAAAAATTGTTTACAATAAAAAGGGGTGGTGAGCTGTAATACCTCTTGTCGTTTCACTCGTCTATTTAATTGTCTTGTACGGTAGCCCGTCAATTCGTTCGATGGGGTATTGTCCCTCTAACAGCCCGCTGATTATTGTTTCGCGCGCACCCGCACTCTGGAAAGGGTAGAGCTCGAACAGTGGCATCACAGAGGCAAAATGTTCCATAATTTCCGATTGTATGCTCTCGTAGTCTCTCCATTCGGTGATTGTCGTAAAGCAGTAGAACTGTATGGGTAGCCCCGCCTCTGTAGGTTCAAGCGTACGTACCATAATCATCATATCCTTTTTAATAAGCGGGTGCCTGCGCAAGTACATTTCGGCGTATGCCCTGAACAGCCCGGCATTGGTGTCGATGCTTCCGTTTGTCAGCCCATCGGGGTTGGCTGTGTTGTTTGTCTCGCCTTTTTTCATCTGTTCCACCTTCTTGGTTATGTACACCTGCAGCTCCTTGTCAATTTTCTTCAGCCTCCGGAGCATGTTGTCACTGCATGGCTTAATGTTGTCGAGTTTTATCGTGTATCCGCGGGCGATGCGCCGGCCACCGCTTTCGCTCATTCCGCGCCAGTTTATAAAGCTGTCGTTTATGAGGGAGTAGGGTGGTATTGTTGCTATTGTGTTGTCCCAGTTGCGCACCTTTACAATGGTGAGTGATATGTCGAATACACTGCCGTTTATGCTTGAACCCGGAATTTCTATCCAGTCGCCAAGCCTCACCATGTCGTTCTCCAGCAGCAGAAAACCACCTACAAACCCCATAATGCTGTCTTTTGCAACAAGCATCAGCACAGCAGCAAAGGCACCAAGTCCACCGATGAGGTAGAGTGGAGATTTGTCGGTGAGTATGGAGATGAGAATGATGATTGCTACCAGATACACTATAATCTTGCCTATCTGAATGAACCCTTTTATAGGTCGGTCGTGATATTTACTGTTGGTGAAAGCCGAGTCGGCAACTGCGCTCAACAGTGCATTCACAGCCATTACAACAGCTGCAACGAAGTATATCCACACAAGTTTTTCGGTATAATGGAAGAATAGCCCTTCTGTGTCGGTTATGAACGGAAGCAGGCTGTTTATGATGATTGGCGGGAATATGTACACCAATTGCCGCAGACGGTGCTTTATTGTAAGTTTCTCAAGGAACAGATAGTGCTTGCGACGCAGCAGGCGTTGCAATGCAAAATCAGCCAGCCTATAGGCAATTTCGGCAATGGCAAATGTTAATGCTATCACCAGAATAAAAAGTATTGAAGTGTCAATGCTCTCTGCTATGTGGCCCGGAACACCGGCCTTGTCGAGCAACCATCTTATCTTCTCCGACAAATAATCGGCAACCTCCTGTTTCATCGTTTTTTTCTTCAATAACAAAAACAAGCCGCTGTTTTCTTTTTGCCCTATTCCTCTTTTTCACTACCTTCGCCAAAAATGTTCTGTATTATGCTAAAAGAAGGTCTTGAATATACCAG
>JAUNQV010000058.1 GCA_030535995.1 Bacteroidales bacterium | reverse complement strand
ATAAGATATTTCGGCATGAAAAGTATCATACAAGTAGAATATTACCCACACTGAAATTCTACTGAGTCGTTAAAAAGGGCTACAAGGGCAATTGCACAGCACCGGTGCAGTGTAAACACTTTGGGCTCTTTGGCCCTTTTTGCCCCTTTGGGTCTTTCATTGCTTTATTGGAAAAGTCTTTCCTTTGCTTTTAAATATATTTATTCGTAGCTTTGCATTATATGTAAAGTATACACTATGTTTGAAGTTGCACGTTCCAACCGCTATCATATTGCTGTCTTTGGGAGACGTAATGTGGGAAAATCCTCGCTGGTGAATTCTCTTGTGGGGCAAAATATATCAATTGTCTCCGATATTGCAGGTACAACTACCGATACAGTATGGAAAAACATAGAGTTGCCCGGCATCGGTGCAGCTGTAATTGCTGATACAGCCGGCTTTGATGATGTCGGTGCTTTAGGAGTGAAGCGTATCGATGCTGCACGTAAAGTTGTCGCGCGCGTTGATTTGGCACTTTTGTTGCTTGGTGATGATATTTCTGATAGTAAACTTGAAATGGAGTGGTACGCTCTTTTGAAGAGTTATAGTATTCCGGTGATTCCGGTCGTTGGCAAATGTGACAAGGTTGCTTTCTGCGAAGCTGTTGAAGGGTGGAAAGCCTTGCTTGGAGAAGAGGTGTTTACTTTCTCTTCTTTTACCGGTTCCGGGCGCGATGCATTGCTCGAAAAAATGGCAATGTATTATAAAAAGAATGAACTCTCCGGTGATATTACCTCTTCTCTTGTTGAAAAAGGAGATGTGGTAGTGTTGGTTATGCCACAGGATGAACAAGCTCCAAAAGGTCGGCTCATACAGCCACAGGTGCAGGTGTTGCGTAATCTGCTCGACAAGCATTGTATTCCGCTATGCTGCGCTCCCGAAGAACTCTCCTCTCTATTGCAGTTGCTGAATGCGCCTCCCTCTCTCGTAATAACCGATTCACAAGTGTTCGGGTATGTTGAACAGGTTGTTCCAGTTGGTGTCAGAATAACCTCTTTTTCGGTGCTTATGGCACGTTACAAGGGTGATATAGATGTTTTTGTCGAAGGTGCCCGAGCTATGTTGGAAATGCCTTCAGACGGGCGCGTACTAATTGCCGAGGCTTGCGCGCATGTTCCACAAAATGAGGATATCGGCAGGGTTAAATTACCAAGATTGCTACGTAAACATTTTGGCAGTGAATTGAGCATTGATATTGTTTCGGGAAATGATTTTCCGACTGACCTTTCCGGTTACAATGTAGTCATTCATTGTGGTGCCTGCATGTTTACAAGAGGGCATGTGATGCACCGTATATGCCAGGCAAAAAACGATGGCGTGCCCATTACAAATTATGGAATTGCCATTGCTGCGCTTCTTGGTATTCTTGACAAGATTGTTTACTAAAATATATTGCGCTTTCTATGTCTATATTCTTATTCTGATTTTTTAATATTGCAATTGTTCCATTATCTGTATAATATCTAATCTCTTTGTTTATAATTTGTTTAAATATAAATAGATGATTAGATTGTAATTGTTATTACTTTAATTTCTATTTCTTTATTGTTGAATAGCTCTGTATTTGTAAATAATAATTACTGCAATATACTTCTGTTGTAACGCTTCTTTAAATCACTTCGGTTGCTCTTTAAATCACAATTTGTTCTATTTGTTCGGCGATTTGTAACACGTATATTAATAAATATATTAATATATGGGGATTTTTTTGTATCTTTGCATTTTATATATATGGCATATTAGGCTCTTTTTGAGTCATTTGAATTTGAAAAATAGAGAATTGATATATGGAAAAAATCAGGAATTTTTGCATTATTGCCCACATCGACCATGGCAAGTCTACTTTGGCCGACCGTCTTTTGGAAACAACAAAGACTATCAACATTACCGAAGGGCAGATGCTGGATAATATGGACCTTGAGAAGGAGCGTGGAATTACAATCAAAAGTCATGCGATACAGATGGAGTATCTTTACAATGACGAGAAATATATTCTCAATCTTATCGATACTCCGGGACACGTTGACTTTTCGTATGAGGTATCGCGTTCTATAGCAGCCTGTGAAGGAGCGTTGCTTGTTGTCGATGCTACGCAAGGTGTTCAGGCACAGACAATTTCGAACCTATATATGGCTGTAGACCAAGGGCTTGAGATAATTCCTGTGATAAATAAATGCGACATGATAAATGCCATGCCCGAAGAGGTGAAAGACGAGATTGTAGACCTTCTTGGCTGTGACCGTGATGAGATAATCGAGGCTTCGGGAAAAACCGGTATGGGTGTCGAGGAGATATTGAAGGCTGTGGTAGAGCGTATTCCGGCACCCTCAGGTGACGAGGAAGCACCATTGCAGGCACTCATCTTTGACTCTGTTTTCAACTCGTTCCGTGGCATCATTGCATATTTCAAAATCACGAACGGTGTGTTGCGCAAAGGCGACAAGGTGAAATTCTTCAACACCGGCAAGGAGTATGATGCCGACGAAATAGGTGTGCTTAAAATGGAGTTATCTCCTCGTCAAGAACTGCGCACCGGTGATGTCGGTTATATAATTTCGGGAATAAAGACATCGCGTGAGGTAAAGGTTGGTGATACCATCACACACATTGCACGTCCATGTTCAGCTGCAATTTCCGGTTTCGAGGAGGTTAAGCCCATGGTCTTTGCAGGAGTATATCCGATAGAGGCCGAGGATTATGAAGACCTTCGCGCTTCGCTTGAAAAATTGCAGCTCAACGATGCTTCCCTCACATTCAGCCCCGAGTCTTCTGCCGCTCTTGGTTTCGGTTTCCGTTGCGGTTTCTTGGGGCTGTTGCACATGGAAATTGTTCAGGAGCGTCTCGACCGCGAGTTTGACATGAGCGTAATTACAACCGTTCCCAACGTGTCGTACATGGTGTATGACAAGCAGGGTGGCTCAAAAGAGGTGCATAACCCCGGCGGAATGCCCGACCAGACCCTCATTGACCACATTGAGGAACCATATATAAATGCAAGCATAATTACACGTGCAGAGTATATCGGCCCTATTATGACACTTTGCCTCTCAAAGCGTGGAGAGTTGCTCAAGCAGGAGTTCATCACAGGTAACCGTGTAGATATACGCTTCCTGCTTCCGCTTGGCGAGATTGTGATAGACTTCTACGACAAGTTAAAGAGTATTTCCAAGGGATATGCCTCGTTCGATTACCATCCGGCCGGTTTCAGGACATCGAAACTCATAAAGCTCGATATTCTGCTCAACGGCGAGCCTGTCGATGCTCTTTCAACTCTCACACACGTTGATAATGCATACGCCCTTGGTCGTCAGATGTGCGAGAAATTGCGCGACCTCATTCCAAGACAGCAGTTCGATATTGCCCTGCAGGCAGCCATCGGTACAAAAATCATTGCACGCGAAACAATCAAGCAGGTACGTAAAGATGTGACAGCAAAGTGCTACGGAGGTGACGTGTCGCGTAAGCGTAAGCTTCTTGAAAAGCAGAAGAAAGGTAAAAAGCGTATGAAGCAGATAGGTAACGTGGAGGTTCCGCAGAAAGCCTTCCTTGCAGTGCTTAAACTTGACTAATTATTCAGAAACAAGCAAATAGAAATATTTTAGAATATGGGAATATTCAGTTTTTTCAGTAGAGAGAAAAAAGAGGTCCTTGACAAAGGGCTTGCAAAGACAAAAGAGAGCGTATTCGGAAAAATAGCCCGCGCCATTGCCGGAAAGAGCGAAATAGATGATGAGGTGCTCGATAACCTCGAAGAGGTTCTTGTAACATCGGATGTAGGTGTTGAGACAACACTGAAGATAATAGACCGCGTTCAGAAACGTGCCGCGCGCGACAAGTTCATGAATACAAACGAACTCAATAAGTTGCTTAAGGATGAGATAGCCCAGCTGCTTATGGAGAACAATACAAACGATGGCAACAGTTTCGATATTCCAGCCACAGCCGGTACTCCTTATGTGATTATGGTTGTCGGTGTCAACGGAGTGGGAAAAACAACCACAATAGGCAAGCTTGCCAACCAGTTCAAGAAAGCCGGCAAAAAGGTTTATCTCGGTGCTGCCGATACGTTCCGTGCAGCAGCCGTAGAGCAGCTTGTAGAGTGGGGGCATCGTGCCGATGTTCCAGTCATTAAGCAGGGCATGGGCTCCGACCCGGCATCTGTGGCTTTCGATACACTCTCGTCGGCTGTGGCGAACAATGCCGATGTAGTGATAATAGATACAGCAGGTCGCTTGCACAATAAAGTGGGTCTTATGAACGAGTTGACAAAGATAAAGAATGTAATGAAGAAGGTCGTTCCACAGGCTCCCGACGAGGTTCTTCTTGTTCTCGATGGCTCTACCGGGCAGAACGCCTTTGAGCAAGCCAAACAGTTTACAAAGGCTACCGAAGTTACAGCTCTGGCAATCACCAAGCTCGACGGAACAGCAAAAGGCGGTGTAGTCATTGGTATAAGCGACCAGTTCAAAATACCTGTCAAGTACATTGGATTGGGTGAAGGAATAGATCATCTTCAGGTTTTCAACCGCGAGGAGTTTGTTGATTCTTTGTTCGGATAATCGATGAAAAAGAATTGTGTTGACATAATAACCATGGGGTGTTCAAAGAATCTTGTCGATTCGGAACACCTCATGCGCCAGCTTCAGGAGTGCGGGTACGAGGTGACCCACGACAGCGATACGCCATGTGGCGAAATAGCAGTAATAAACACCTGTGGCTTCATTGGTGATGCCAAGGAGGAGTCCATTAACATGATTCTTGAGTTCTGTGAGCGCAAAGAACATGGCGACTTGAGCAGACTCTATGTAATGGGCTGTCTTTCGGAGCGCTATCTGAAAGAGCTCCGCGAGGAAATCTCCCAGGTCGACAAGTTCTATGGAAAGTTCAACTGGAACGAACTCATTACAGACCTCAAGCACGAATATCGCAGCGATATTGCAAACGAGCGTGTGATAACCACTCCGGGGCATTATGCATATCTCAAAATATCCGAAGGCTGTAACCGCCGATGCGCATATTGTGCAATACCTATAATTACCGGCCCACACAAATCGCGTCCCATAGAAGAGATACTCGATGAGGTACGCTACCTTGTATCAAAAGGAGTAAAGGAGTTCCAGATAATAGCACAGGAACTCACATTCTACGGCGTAGACCTTTACAAGAAGCAATCTATAGCAGAACTTGTAGAGAGAATTTCAGAAATTGAAGGGGTAGAGTGGATAAGGTTGCACTATGCCTATCCTTCCAACTTTCCCTACGACCTCTTGCGTGTCATGCGCGAGAAGAAGAATGTATGCAAGTATCTCGACATAGCTTTGCAGCATGTAAGCACAAAGGTGTTGAAGAAGATGTTGCGTAATGTAACAAAGGAAGATACCTATGCGCTGGTCGAGAGGTTGCGTAGTGAGGTGCCCGGCATTTGCCTGCGTACAACCATGATGGTCGGCTTCCCGGGTGAAACCGAGAAGGAATTCGAAGAACTCATCGAGTTCGTCAAATGGGCAAAGTTCGACCGTCTCGGTGCATTTGCCTATTGTGAGGAAGATGGAACATACGCAGCCGAAAACTATCGTGACAGTGTATCGAAGAAAAAGAAACAGGAACGCCTCGACCGCCTTATGGCAGTGCAGCAACGCATATCAACTGCCCTTAACAATAGCAAGGTAGGCAATGTGTATCCTGTTATTATTGACCGTGTAGAGGGTGATTACTACATAGGAAGAACCGAATTCGACTCGCCCGATGTCGATACCGAGGTGCTTGTAAACATAGCCGAAGGTGAATTGGAGATAGGGCATATATATAATGTCCGTATAACCGATGCGACGGAATTCGACCTCATGGGCTCCGTAGAACAATGATTGAAAAACAAAGCGGCAAAATTATTAATAATGAACAACAAGGAATTTATTGCAAAATTGGCAAAAAAGTGTGGCATTACAACAGCCGAAGCTACAGCCAATGTAGAGAGTTTTGTCAATGTGATGACAGCACGTTTGAAGGAGAATGAACAGCTTAACATCTCCGGCTTTGGTGTGCTTGAGGTAAAGATGAGAAAAGAGAGGCTATCGGTCAATCCCAAAACCGGCCAGCGCTTCCTAATCCCGCCTAAACTTGTGCCCTCATTCCGCCCAAGCAGCAAACTCAAAGATAAATTCAAATAAAGACAACAAAGCAATGGATGCAAAACTCAATCATTCCGATTTAAGTGCCTTGTTGGCAAAAGAGGCTAAAATTTCTCAAGCAAAAGCCGAGCTTCTTACCAAAGCCTTCTTTGAAATAATAATAGAGGGTCTTGAACAAGACGGCAGTGTAAAGATAAACACGCTGGGAACATTCAAAATAACAGATGTTGCAAGCCGCAGCAGCGTAAATGTCAACACAGGCGAAAAGTTCGAGATAAAAGGACACGGCAAGTTGTCGTTTGTTCCGGCCGATAGCCTTAAAGATGTTATCAATCAGCCGTTTGCTATGTTTGAACCCGTTGAGGTCGATGATACCTACAGCGAAGAACAGGTCGCAGAAGAAAGCGAACCTATTGAAACTGAAACTATGGCAGAGCAGCCGGTAGAGCAAGAAATTGTTACAACCGTACCTGTAGAAATAGAAGAAGAGATACCGGCAGAGTCTGTTGTCAAAGAAGAGGCAACAGCTTCGGTTTCTATAATCGAAGAGGAGCAACCATACGAAGAATGTGCAGGTGAAACTCCGCAATATGAACCACGTAAGGAACCTGTTGTCGGGAATATTGCAGAGGAAACCGGCATAGAAGAAACCGTTACAACAGAACCGGTCGGCAATTTAGATGATACAGCTGCAGAAGATAGTGTGGAATGTGTGGCTGTAGAGGAGAGCGCATCTATTGCCGAAGAGACTGTAACCCCAAAAACTTCAACAGAAACTGTTCCTGAAGAAACTCTTGAAGAGCCAGTGGTAGAAAAGAGTGTTGCAGAAGAGGCTGCCTTGCAAGAGAAACCTCATCGTGAACCGGTACTGGTTACAGTTCCAAAAAAGGAGAAGCCCGTTGCAACTGAAACAAAAAAGAGAAAAGGCAAATTTGGAATGTACGTCGCGCTGTTTGCTGTCATCGTGCTTGTTCTTGCCGGCGGTTTCTATTTCATTAATAGCAATAATGAAAGTGTACCGGTTGTAAAAGAACCTGTTGCCGTGAAAGTGGAACAGCCTCTTGCCTCTAATACAGATGCAACGGCAGGTGCTACAATTGTAGCCGGGAATAAGGAACTTGCACTCGATGAAGAGGCTATCTCCAATCTTTCGCAAAAAGAGGCAGAAACAGAGCAACCATATACCTTTGTCATGGTAAATGAACTTGCCGAAACACCTCTTGCCGGTATAACCGTTGCCGATACAATGCTTTATATCGCAGATGGAGAATTTGCAAAGCACATTGTTACGGCCGATGAAACACTGACGAAAATCGCTTTTAAATATTTCGGCGATAAAAAGTTATGGCCATATATAGTAAAGTATAACAATCTTGCAAAGCCCAACGACCTTTGCAAGGGAATGGAAATATCCATTCCGAGGTTAAAACCAGCTAAATAGCCCCTATCCGTTAAAGTATGTTTAAAGCAACATTGCTTAAATCTCTTTTTAGAAAATTAACACGCTGCCAATTTTAAAAGCAGTACTTTTGACCCAAATAATAATAAAAAGTTACAAAAACATAATTATGAGTGGAACAATTGACATTCGCGAATTGAATGAAATGATTGAAAAGCAGAGTGGCTTTGTAACCAATCTGCAAGCAGGAATGGACCAGGTAATCGTTGGTCAGAAACATTTGGTTGAATCTTTGCTCATAGGCCTGTTGGCTGATGGCCATATACTTCTCGAAGGTCTTCCCGGTTTGGCAAAGACACTTGCAATAAAGACATTGTCACAACTTATTGCAGCCGATTTCAGCCGCATACAGTTTACTCCCGACCTTCTTCCTGCCGATGTCGTAGGTACAATGGTCTATAGCCAGAAGAGCGAGGAGTTCAAGGTGAAAAGAGGCCCGGTGTTTGCAAACTTTGTGCTTGCCGATGAAATTAACCGTGCTCCGGCAAAAGTTCAGAGTGCACTGCTCGAAGCGATGCAGGAGCGTCAGGTAACCATTGGAAAGGAGACTTTCAAAATGCCCGAGCCGTTCCTGGTTCTTGCAACGCAGAACCCGATAGAGCAGGAGGGTACATATCCGCTTCCCGAGGCACAGGTAGACCGTTTCATGATGAAGGTAGTAATTGGCTACCCCGAACTCTCCGAGGAAAAAAGAATCATTCGCCAGAACATAACCGGTGAGAGTGTTGAGGTAAAGCCTATCCTCAAGCCCCAAGAGATAATTGAAGCGCGTAAGGTTGTGCGCCAGGTATATATCGATGAGAAAATCGAACAGTACATTGCCGATATCGTCTTTGCCACACGTTTCCCCGACCGTTACGGAATGAAGCAGATGAAGGATATGATATCCTTCGGAGCCTCTCCCCGCGCATCAATAAACCTTGCTCTTGCAGCACGCGCCTATGCATTCATCAAGCGCAGAGGTTACGTGGTTCCCGAGGATGTACGTGCTGTTGCCCACGATGTTCTCCGCCATCGCATCGGCTTGAGTTATGAGGCCGAGGCAAGCAACATCACCGCCGACGAAATTGTAAGCAACATACTTAACAGTGTAGAGGTACCCTAATAGTTTGGTATGGAAACGAGTGAGCTTATAAAAAAGGTTCGCAAGATAGAGATAAAGACCCGTGGCTTGTCTCACAATATCTTTGCCGGGCAATACCATTCGGCCTTCAAAGGGCGTGGTATGTCCTTCAGCGAGGTGCGTGAGTACCAGTATGGCGATGATGTGCGCGACATTGACTGGAATGTTACGGCGCGTTTCAACAAACCGTATATAAAGGTCTTTGAGGAGGAGCGCGAACTCACCGTAATGCTCCTGGTCGACCTCTCCGACAGTCTTGACTTTGGAACGGTAAACCGCACAAAGCGTGAAATGGTGACCGAAATTGCAGCGACAATAGCATTTGCTGCAATACAGAACAATGACAAGATAGGCGTAATCTTCTTTACCGACAAGGTTGAGAAATTCATTCCGCCGCAGAAGGGCAGGAAACATATCCTCTACATAATACGAGAACTGATAAATTTTGAACCTGAAAGCAAAAGGACAAGCATACGTGTTCCTTTGGAATATCTTACCAACGCCATAAAGAAACGCTGTACAGCGTTCATAATAAGTGACTTCATTTCAAATGACGATTACAGGAATGCTATGACTATTGCCAACCGCAAGCACGATGTCGTTGCCATTCAGGTATATGACCGCCGCCTTGCAAGCATGCCCCGTATCGGATTGGTAAAATTCAGGGATGCCGAAACAGGCGAAGAGATGTATGTCGATACCTCTTCCGCGAAAGTTCAGGAAGAGCAACGCCGTTGGTGGAACGGGCAGTGTGCCAATCTCGACGAGGTCTTGAAAAAGAGCCGCGTCGATTCCGTGTCGATAAGCACCGACCAGGATTATGTAAAAGCATTGCTTGCTCTCTTTTCAAGGCGCAGTTAACTCTATTTGCAATATGAGAAAAAGATTAGTTTATATAATTGCACTCTTTTTTGCACTGGCTATCGGCAATACCCGGGCACAGAATGTTGTCCTGAATGCCGAAATAGATACTTTCCAGATGCTCATTGGAGAGCAGGCCACAATAAAGCTTGAACTCAATGTCGACTCGGGCCATAGGGTGAAGATGCCGCAGTTCGGCAAGGAACTCATGCCCGGCATTGAACTGCTCGACAAAAAAAGCAGTGTGAATACACTCAATAACGGGCAACGTAATGTCTTTATCGATGAGTATCTTATAACATCGTTCGACAGCACTCTCTATTCAATACCGCCGTTCGAGGTCTTTGTCGATGACAGTGCGTATCTCTCGAACTCCCTTGCTCTTTTTGTCTATTCTGTGCCCATAGATACTGCCAACCTGCAGAATATTTGTGGCCCCAAAGGAGTCTGGGATGTGGAACTCACATGGGAGGAGTACCGCGATACCGTATATCTCGGTTACATTCTTCTGTTTATGCTTGCCCTGCTTGTCTGGGTTGTCATAAGGCTTGTCAAGAACAAACCGATTATACGTATTGTAAAGATAAAGCCCAAGCAACCGTCTCACATAGTGGCTCTGCAGAAGATTGATGAGATTAAGGGCGATAATTCATGGCGCGCCGACGGTAATACCAAGGAGTATTATACCAAGCTCACCGACACCTTGCGTGAATACATGCACGAGCGCTTCGGGTTCAATGCAACCGAAATGACAACCTCCGAAATCATTCAAGCACTTCGCAATGTCGATAATCTTGGTAATTTGAGCGAGGTGAAAGAGATTCTTGAGGTTGCCGACCTTGTGAAATTTGCAAAAATGCACCCCTCTATGAATGAGAACGACCGTAATATGGCAAATGCAATAGAGTATGTCAATGTTACCAAGAACATAGAAGAGGAGAACCTCAAGCCTACAGAGAAACGTGTCGTGAACAAGCGCTCGGTTGTTGAGAAACGTGTGCTGGTATTCTCCATTGTCGCAATAGCCATTACCGTTATTGCTGTAGCAGTGCTTCTGACAAC
Organism: Bacteroidales bacterium; assembly: GCA_030535995.1. Taxonomy (GTDB): domain Bacteria; phylum Bacteroidota; class Bacteroidia; order Bacteroidales; family Bacteroidaceae; genus HGM04593. The sequence goes on along the minus strand of JAUNQV010000058.1, from coordinate 2,594 downwards.
CGATTTGTATAACCTGTTCAGCTAATATGAATTGAATATGTTTTTTGCCGAAATATCATATTTATTGCTTTTTATTCCGCTGATAGCATACGTCGTATGGTATCTGTTGAAAGGCAAGAGAATGGAGCCTTCGATGAAGGTCTCAACAGTTATGCCGTTTGCCAAAAACATCAGGACATTCCGGACATCTATCATCCATCTGCCTTTTGTGTTGAGAATAATCACACTTTCAATGGTTATAATTGTCCTTGCCCGCCCTCAAACAGCAGAGAACTGGGAGGAGAGCGATGTAGAGGGTATCGATATCATGCTGGCTACCGATGTCTCCACCAGTATGCTTGCAATGGATTTGAAACCCAACCGCATTGAAGCTGCAAAGGAGGTTGCCGCCAACTTCGTGAACAGCCGCAAAAACGACAATATAGGCCTAACAATTTTTGCCGGCGAGAGCTTCACGCAATGCCCTTTGACTATTGACCATGCAGCAGTGCTCAACATGCTCAATGCTGTACAATGCGAAATTGCGCTGAATGGTGTAATTGAGGATGGAACAGCAATTGGAATGGGTATAGCCAACGGTGTTTCCCGCCTTAAAGAGAGCAAGGCAAAGTCAAAGGTGATAATATTGCTGACCGATGGCTCGAACAACAGCGGTGAGATTTCGCCTGAGGCTGCCGCCGAAATTGCCAAAGAGTTCGGTATAAGGGTATATGCCATTGGTGTAGGTACGAACAACAAAACAGCACCATATCCCTATGGCGGTGAGGTGATAAACGTACCTGTAGAGATAGACGAGGCTACCTTGCAGAGAATTGCGGATATTACCAACGGACAGTATTATCGTGCGACAAGCAAAGAGAGTCTTGCCGAAATATATTCCGAGATAGACAAACTTGAACGCAGTGCCTACGATGAGGAGTATTACATATTTGCACTCATAGCTCTGGTGACATTGCTGCTTGAGGTTGTATTGCGTAATACCATTTTAAGAAAACTACCTTAAAATATTGTGAGATGAGATTTGCAAACCCCGAATATCTTTATTTGTTGGCATTGTTGCTGCCTCTTCTGGTAGCACTCTTCATATATTCAGTCCATAGGAGAAAGCAAGCCCTTAAAAGTTATGGCGATATCGAACTGTTGAAGAGGCTCATGCCCTCTATGGCATCGTTACGTGGCAAGATAACGTTCTGGTTGTTGACTGTAGCTGTTGTGCTTGCAATAGTCATGCTTGCCCGTCCGCAGTTCGGCTCCAGCAAGGAGGTTGTCACAACCCGTGGAGTAGAGGTTGTGGTGGCACTCGACATTTCAAACTCCATGCTTGCCGATGATATTAAGCCCAACAGGCTTGAAAAGGCAAAAAGGCTCATATCGCGCATTATGAGCAAATCCAAAGAGAATAAAGTGGCACTTATTGTCTTTGCCGGAGATGCTTTTGTACAATTGCCCATTACCGATGATTTCATATCTGCCGGAATGTTTCTTGAAAGCATTTCACCTTCCCTCATCGAGTATCAAGGTACAGATATCGGTGCTGCAATAGACCTGGCAGCCAAGAGTTTTACTCCTAATGAGAAGATTGGAAAGGCGATAATTCTCATAACCGATGGCGAGAACCACGAAGGTGGTGCCGAGGAGGCTGCCAAACGTGCGGCAGAGAAAGGAATGAATGTGTTCGTGCTTGGAATTGGTACCGACAAAGGCGGCCGAATACCTGTTGGAGGCAAAGATGAATATATGAGAGATGAACAGGGCTACCAGGTACTCTCTAAACTTAACGAGGAGATGGCCCGAAGTATTGCCGAGGCCGGTAAGGGCACTTATGTGCGTGTCGACAATACCAATAATGCACAAGCCATAATAGAGAATGAACTTGAAAAACTGCAACAGGACGAAGTCAGGACCGAGGTATATACAAAATATAAAGAGCAGTTCATTGTCATAGCCTTTATGTTGCTTGTAGTCCTTGTGGCCGAAATGGTTGTTACAGCGGCTATAGACGCTATAATACAGGCAAAGAACAGAAAGGGAGAGAGGGATTAACAAAATTCTAACAGTCGTAATTTGTTGATTTGTATGGAAAAACCCAAATTAAAATACATTGTATATTCAATACTTGCAGGCATTGCTTTTATAGCCATGCTATACTCGGCAGTCTCTCTTATAGCCGATGGCTCTCCATTGCTCAAGAGCATGCGTGAACATATAAAGAGTGCAAATGCTTTCCACAAGGACAGTCTCTACGATAAAGCCATTGAGCCCTATCGCCGTGCCGTTGACATGGAGCCCGGAAGCAGCCTTGCAAATTACAATAGCGGAACGAATCTTCTGCTCAAGAACTACAAGGATATAAAGGAGAAGGTAGCCGAGGCCGATGTTGTTGCAGGCGTGTATAACGATGCATCGGACCAACTGCTCACTGCTGCCGGAAACGAAACCGACAAATTGAAAATAGCTTCTGCCCGACACAATAACGCTCTAATATATCACTTGAGTGACTCTTTGGAAATGGCTGCAGAAGAGTATAAAGAGGCTTTGCGCAACAATCCTGCCGATGATGAAACACGGTATAACCTTGCTGTAGTATTGTACCT
>JAUNQV010000147.1 GCA_030535995.1 Bacteroidales bacterium | reverse complement strand
GGGCGGGTAGACTGGTTAATTGCAGAGAGGTCAATCTGGCCTATGATGTTCAATTTGGGAGCAACCTCTTCGACCTGGGTGAGCTGTGGCTGCTGCTCTTGCTGTACCTCTGTAGCGGGCTCCTCTTGGGGTTCTACTGCGGGTGTTTCCTGAACTTGCGGCTTCTCCTCCTCTTTGGCGGGAGCCTCTGCTGCAGGCTTCTGTTCTACAGGTTCGGTCTTCGGCTCCTCCTCTTTTTTCTTTGGCTGTGCCTTGCGGTTGAGCGCATCAAGGTCAATTCTGCCGGTAACCTTTATCTTCGGCTCTTCTCTCTTCGGCTCCTCAACTTTCGGTGCCTCCACAACCTTCGGCGCAGGCTGTGCTACAACCGGCTTCTCCTCAACGACAGGTGTAGCTTTCGGCTTCTCCTTGTTCTGTCGCTCCTTGGTAAAGTTGTCCGATTGTATACGGGCTTTCTTGTCGGCGCTGAACTCTTCGATGAGCATGTCATATCCCTCTTCGGGAACGACTGCGTTAGGGTCTTCCTTTATCTCAAAACCCTTCTTCTGAAGAAACTCCACAATAGTGGAAAGGCCAAGATTAAGCTCCTTTTGTACTTTATTTAATCTAATCTTCATTCCTTGTACTTTTCTTTTTTGTTTTTCCTTAGTTTATCTTATTCCTCGTCCTCGAATTCCGATTTCAGAACTTCAATAACGTGGTCAACAGTGTCCTCCTCAAGGTCGGCTTTTTCTATAAGCACTTCGCGGGGAGTGTTAAGGACTGCCTTTGCTGTGTCAAGGCCAAGTTTCTTTATAGATTCAATTACCCACTCTTCAATTTCGTCGGCAAACTCGTCGAGGTATATGTCATCCTCCTGCTGTGCATCAATCTCACGGTATACGTTGATTGTGTACTCGGTAATCATACTTGCGAGCTTGATGTTCAAACCATCCTTACCGATAGCAAGGGATACCTCCTCTTTCTTGAGGTTTACATCGGCTACGCGCTTCTCCTCGTCGAGAGTGATTTCCTGGATTTTTGCAGGGCTCAATGCGCGTTTGATGAAGAGCTCGATATTTGAAGTATAAGGTATGACATCGATATTCTCGTTACGCAACTCGCGCACGATGCCATGTATACGTGAACCCTTTACACCAACGCATGCACCAACCGGGTCAATGCGCTCGTCGTATGTCTCAACGGCAATCTTCGCGCGTTTGCCGGGGATGCGGGCAATCTTCTTTATTGTGATGAGGCCGTCGTTTATTTCGGGAACCTCAAGCTCGAAGAGACGCTGCAGGAACATGGGTGATGTACGGCTCAAGATAATCTTCGGGTTGTTGTTCTGGTTGTCTACACGTGCAACAACGGCGCGTACATTGTCGCCCTTGCGGTAAAAGTCGCTCGGTATCTGCTCGCTCTTGGGGAGAATGAGCTCGTTGCCCTCGTCGTCGACGAGCAGAAGCTCCTTTTTCCATATCTGGTAAACCTCGCCGCTGACAATCTGGCCGATTCTCTCGCTATACTTGTTGTAGAGGCTGTCTTTCTCCAGCTCAAGTATTTTCGATGCGAGTGTCTGGCGAAGGTTCAGGATGGCACGGCGTCCGAACTCTGCGAAGTTCACTATTTCACTCACCTCCTCGCCTACTTCGAAGGTGTCGTCGATGAGCTGTGCCTCGGAGAGAGAAATTTCGAGGTTGCTGTCCTTTACCTCGTTGTCGGCAACAACCACACGGCGGCGCTGTATCTCAAAGTCGCCACGGTCGGGGTTGACGATGACAGAGTAGTTCTCATCGGTACCGAAGATGTTCACGATTACCTTGCGGAAACTCTCTTCGAGTACACTGATCATTGTTGTACGGTCGATATTCTTCGACTCTTTGAATTCTTGAAATGTATCAAGAAGGCTGATTGTTTCTTCTTTCTTTGCCATTTTATTTGAAATTTATAATATACTTCGTGTATTTTACGCTGCCGTATGCGAAGACAAGGTCTTCCTCTACCAGCTGCGGGCGCTTTGCGCCTTCGGGTTTCTCCTTTTTTGTTATAGTAATTGTGAAATTATCGTCGGTAGCCTCTTTGAGTGTGCCTTTGAGCTTCTTTCCCTCCTTGGTGAGAACCTCAACCTCACAGCCTACATGTATCTTGTATTGCTGTACAACCTTAAAAGGCTGTCCAAGCCCTGCCGAACCCACCTCAAGCTCATAGTCGTCGGCGGCACCGTTAAGGCCGTTTTCAATGTGACGGCTCAGCTCGGCGCAGTCCTCAATCCACACACCGTCGGCATGGTCAATTTCTACTGTTATCTTGTCGTCTTTTCCAATAAATACATCGACCAGGAAATACTCCTTGTCGGCAAGCCATTCGTTTGTTAAATCGATAACCTGTTGTTTGTCAATCATATAAAATAAACTTCTGTTTATAATTGTTGATATGGTTCTGTTGTAACCAACGAAAATGAGGGGCTTGCCGGCCCCTCATCATCATCATTACACTGCAAATGTACGAATAAAAGGCAAGCTGTGCAAGCCTTTTGTGTTATTTTTCTCATTTCGGAAATTTTGTGTATTCAAGAGGTGGAGTGGTGCGAAGTTGCCAGGGTTGGCTGTTTATAAGAATATTTTTGCTGCAACACAATAATTTCGTATCTTCGCCGGTGAAAACCGATAACGAATACACAACCAATGCTACGTACCAAAAAAAGCAGTGCTTCCAATATGCGTTTCCTCTTCGGAAGCGTCGCATTCTTTGCCATGATTATAATAAGCATAATGCTCTTCACATACTATGCCATGCGCGAGGCATGGAACAAGTCGCCTAATGCCGGCGTTGTCTACACCGTCAGTTTCAGCCCCGCTTTCAACGAAGGTTGCTACAAAGTATTCATGGACGACAGCCTCCTCTATGCCGGTTGCCCCTTTAAGGCCGACACAGTGTTGCGTGTAGCACGTTATGTAACCCATGAACCGGTTACCGTTGCAGGAATAGACACCGTTGTCGCCGTGCAGCACTTCACATCATCGTCGTCGCTGTTTGTCGTCGATGCAAGAACCGACAAGCCCTCAATCATAGGAGTAGGCGAGAGCCGCACAATCAACCTCGACATAAAAGATGGAAGGGTAGTGGCAGAGCTTGGCAAGTAGTCAAAGTTCTGTGTCAATACCTCTAATCTTCTTCAGGTATGCCGAAACATCATCTATCGGGCGGAACGGCTCAACAATATCGAGGTTGGTGTCGATGATTGCATAAACATTCTCCTCGTCGTTGTCCTTTCCTCCAAAGCCATCGCTGTCGGCAAAATACATACCATCGGGGTAGAGCATCCATGTGAGGGCGCACTTTTCTTGTTATCCCTAGTTGATATATTTAGTATATAGTAAATGATTTAGCTTTCAGGCACCTATCATTGTACCATATCTCAATTCTATAAGTGCCTTTAGGCCAGTTGCCTTTCTTTTCATTACCCCAGCTGGATAATTCTCTAGTATTCTCACCTTCGTAAATATATGCCGATGATGAATATGAGTATCCTTTGGGCGTCTCTGATGAAGGGCTACCTGTACTTAATGAACCATTTGGTTTGAACAATTTAACAAGGATATTTCTACTTCCTTCTACTAATCCTATGTATTTAATACGTGGCGTCAAATACATAGAGTTCTTGCTATATATTATTCCTCCAAATCCAGTCTCATGAGTTCCACCTTTATAGCTATTAGCAATTTCGATATCAGTAACAATTAGTGGCATATATTTACCCACCTTATTCTGATAATATGATAAATTCTTTTGTGCTTTCGATAGTTCACTATTTGTTGAGGATAAACTATTATTTACAGAAGATAATTCACTCCTCAAGTTGTTAATTACAGAATCTTGGCTCTTAGTAAGATCGTTTAGTGAGTTGATTGTTGTTTTATTTTTAATTGATTCCTTTTGGAGAACTTTTATTTGTTGGTCTTTTTTTGATAGTT
>JAUNQV010000146.1 GCA_030535995.1 Bacteroidales bacterium | reverse complement strand
TTTTTTGAATCCGCAAAATATTCTGATAGCTTTTTGTATTTTTATGCCTGTTTTGTTACTTTTGTCCTATTGCGTATTGTATGTGCTATGAAAAGAACAGAATTATACATGTTGCCTTTGCTGTTTGCAGCTCCGGCGGTAGCATTGTCGCAGGGGGTAGACAAGCCGGAGAAGGCTCTTCCCAATGTCGTGCTCATTTATGCCGATGATATTGGTTTTGGTGACCTTGAATGTTACGGTGCCAAAGGTGTTAAAACGCCAAATGTCAATAAATTGGCACTAAATGGTTTGCGGTTTACGAATGCTCATTCTGTGGCTTCAACGAGCACCCCTTCGCGCTATTCTCTGCTCACCGGTGAGTATCCTTGGCGCAAACCGGGAACCGATGTTGCTGCCGGCGATGCTGCAATGATAATATCACCTGACCAGCATACAGTTGCCGATGTCTTCAGGGAGGCCGGCTACACAACTGCGGCTTTCGGGAAATGGCATCTCGGGCTTGGCGCGGAGAGCGGAAAGCAGAACTGGAACGGGCCTGTATCGCCGGCTTTGGCAGATATCGGCTTCGACTATTCTTATATTATGGCGGCTACTGCCGACAGGGTGCCATGTGTTTTCATAGAGAATGGCAAGGTGGCAAATTACGACCCTTCAGCCCCAATCTATGTAAGCTATAAAAAGAATTTCGAGGGTGAGCCTACTGGGCGCGAAAATCCCGAGCTGTTGTATAACCTTAAACACTCTCATGGGCACGATATGTCTATTGTGAATGGAATTGGGCGAATAGGTTACATGAAGGGTGGGGGTAATGCGCTGTGGAAAGATGAGAATATTGCCGATAGTATAACTCTAAAGGCTGTAAAGTTCATTGAGAAAAGTGGTGATGCGCCTTTTTTCATCTATTTTGCAACGAACGATGTTCATGTACCGCGTTTTCCGCATGAACGTTTTCGTGGCCGGAGTTCTATGGGGCTGCGTGGTGATGCCATTGCGCAGTTCGACTGGTGCGTGGGGGAGATTATACGTGCGCTTGAGGAGAAGGGCGTGCTTGAAAATACGCTCATTATTCTCACAAGTGACAACGGCCCTGTGCTCGATGACGGTTACGCCGATGGTGCAGAGGAACTGGTAGGTGAGCACTCGCCGACAGGCGGCTTGCGTGGCGGCAAGTACAGCACCTTCGAGGGTGGAACGCGAGTGCCTTTCATTGTACATTGGCCGGCAAGGATAAAGGAGAGTGGGGTGAGAACGGGGCTTGTATCGCAGATTGATTTCCTTGATGTTATGGCAAGCATAACAGGTGTGAGCAGCGGAGAACGTGTTTCGCCCGACGGAGCACCGATAGAGAAAAATACTTGGCTTGGTGCCGATGACGGTGGCCGTCCCTTTGCCGTGGAAATGGCGGCAAACCATACGCTATCTCTAATAATGTTCGGCTGGAAGTACATTGAGCCAAAGGGCGGGCCTGCAATGGTGCCTTGGGGGCCGAAGATAGAGACGGGATATTCAGCTGAACCTCAATTGTATAAGATGGTTGACGGTGAACTTGACGAGAACAACAATGTTGCCGGTGAATACCCTACGCTTGTCAATGGCTTGAAAAAGGAATTGGAAAATATACGCAACCGGAGAGGTTATTACATAGAATGCAGATGAACACAGAACTTAATGACATACAGCGCAACGCGCTGGAGAGGCTTGGTATAAGAGAACTCAATGCTATGCAGGTGGCTTCCATTGCGCATTGTCGTGCAAATGGCGATATGGTGCTTCTCTCGCCCACAGGAACAGGAAAGACATTGGCGTTCCTGTTGCCGTTGCTTGAGCGGCTCAACCCATCGTGTAGTGGTGTGCAGGCCCTCATAGTGCTGCCTACACGTGAACTTGCAAGGCAGGTCTTTGAGGTGTGGCGCGCCATGGCAACACCTTTCCAGATGGTTGCACTTTATGGCGGCAGACCGCTGGAACAGGAGATTGCATCGCTTGGCGGTTCTTCTCCGGCTGTTATTGTCGGTACCCCGGGTCGTCTGCTCGACCACTTGAACCGTGCATCGTTTGTTGTGGGGGAGTGTAATCTGCTTGTAATCGATGAGTTCGACAAGTGTCTTGAGATGGGCTTTCAGGAAGAGATGTCGAAACTCGTTGAGAAACTGCCGGCAGCAAAGTCGCGTTTTCTGCTATCGGCTACCGATGCCGCGGAGATACCTCTGTTTGCAGGTGCATCGGGGGTGGAGAAACTCGATTTTCGTGAAGCCGTAGACAAGCCTGCGGCACGTACTTCGTTCTATATAGTAACCGTAACGCCCGAAAATCGCCTTGAAAAACTCTTCTCTCTTCTCTGCTCGTTTCAGGGTGAGCCTGCGATTGTGTTCTGTAATTTCCGCGAGACGGTGGACGAGGTTTGTAAATATCTCACAAAGGCTTCCCTTAATTGTGTTGCTTATAACGGAGCAATGGAACAAAAAGTGCGTGAGCTTGCGCTCTACCGTTTTACAAGCGGCTGCTCTAATATTCTTGTCTGTACCGACCTTGCTGCACGTGGCCTTGATATAAAGGATGTGAAGCATGTTGTGCATTATCAACGTGCACTTTCGGCCGATATTTTCACCCATCGCAACGGCCGTACTGCCCGTTGGGAGGCCGACGGTGCTGTTTATATGATTGCTTTCGAAAGCAAGGAACTGCCCGATTTTGTTCCTGCCGACTTAAATGAGTATGCGCTTCCAAAGCGCAATATGCTGCCGCCGGCTCCGGAGTGGACAGTGCTGTATGTGGGAAAAGGAAAGCGCGACAAGTTGAGCCGTGGTGATATTGCCGGTTTCTTTATTAAGAAAGGCGGCCTGAAACCCGAAGAAGTGGGTACAATTCTTGTATTCCAGGATTATTCATACGTGGCTGTCAAGCTCAAACAGATGAGGAGCGTTCTTAAAAAGGTAGAGGGAGAAAAGATAAAGGGTGTAAAGACTATAATACAGCCATTGAGAATGAGGTGACCTTGTGTGGTGTTTCTTCATGTGTACTATTATAAAAAGCGATGGTGCTCACTGTTTACAATTATGGCATCATCGCTTTTTTGTTATTAACTTTCTAAATATCTTTTTCGATGTAATACTTATTCTCCTGTTGCTTCTTCCAGAAATTCATGTATGTGTTCTTTGCCTACAGGGAATACTATCCATGGGGATAGCTTTATTCCATATTCTGCTAAAAAAGGAACGGGTTTGCTGTTTACAATAATTTGACTGTTGCGTGTTACATCTTCATAGGTCATAAAGTCACTTAAAGACTTATGGTACATAAACTTTACACTGGTTATATCGCCATTATTACTTACTCTAATGAGAACAAAAAATGCAGAACGCCTATTTGAATTAATCAGTGCTTTAAGCATTGTTTCACATTCTCTCCTGCCATACCCTTTTAATATACTTTGTACTATTGCCGGAGTATAATTCTTAATATATTCATCACTCTTTGCATTTATTAAATCGGGATTTACATTATTGTAATCCACACTGCTACTGTCGTTGAGGCTAGCTATACCGCGTGTTATTAAGTTTGAACTGTAATTTGTATAAATAGTGTCACATTTACATACTGAATATGATGGTATAGTGATTTCTGTACTATTATGTCCAAACGTGTATGTGAATATAGATGATATAAAAAATATAAAAAATATACGTTTCATATTATAATTTATTATATGGAATTTCGAGTATTTTTAACATATATTCCCATTTGTAATCAAAATTCTTTGTTTCAGTTTTTTGATAAGAATAGTTATACAAATCCTTCAGTACGTGTTCTTGAAACTCCAGATTAGATAGCCCCTTATCTGCCATTCCCAAATAATCCTGTACTGAATCCATTGCTTGCAAATGGTGTTTCAATGTTCCGGTTCCCAAAATCAGTGACTTTTGGCATTTGCTCCCAATTTTGTTCTTGGGATTTCTCACCTTCGTTCGAAAT
>JAUNQV010000145.1:1740-4019 GCA_030535995.1 Bacteroidales bacterium | reverse complement strand
AAACTGAAAAGTATAACATAAAACTTATTAGCGGTAAAATCCAAACAGATTCTAAGTCTATTTCATGAGAATGCACCGACTATTTCTCGGTAATTGCAGCAATCTGTGTGTTTAATTGCTCCCATGTCAGTTGTGGGTCAAGAGCCACCGTAGTGCCTAATGTTTCGCTCACTCGGTGAAGATAGATATGCATAGAATCAAGACCCACAGAAAGGCGAAGCGAATCTAACCTTTCAATATCTTCTATCGGATAAACGTAGGTGAACGTCTCTTCGTTGTGCTGCTTATATCCCGTTTGTGTGCCGTAGCGTTGAGGACGTTGACGATGCACATTCACGCGGTCCGATAGGGTAGCGTAGTCGGCAGCACTGATGACTCCACGCGTCACCTGCTGCTCTATCAACGGGAGGTAACGCTCCTGATAATCCACATCGGCATGGTCGATGACGAGCCAGATGGTATGGTTCGACTGTTCGCTCAATCCCTCGGGCCAGCCATCACGCAGGAGCGAGTCCACCACACACCTGTTGGTACTATCCGCACGCTCTTGCTCCTCAACAAGCATCACAATGGAATCGACCAACTCGGCTCGTTGATCGGCGATGAAAGCCCGCTGCACCCTCATCAGTTCGTGCCGTATCTGCTGGTCGCGCTCGTGGATGAGCACAAGTAGTGAGTCGGTGTCAATGGCTTCGGCCTGTCGGTTCAAATTGTTGCAAGCCGAGAAGAGTAGGGGAGTGAGCAATGCAAGTGCTGCTTTTCGAAGGATTGCCTTATGTGTGTTCTTTCTCATTTTTCCCAAAGGTATTATTGTTTGCGTGCAAAAGTAGTCAAATTCTCTGATTATAGTGAAGTCAAGTCTCTTTTTTGCCTGTTAGTCTCACCTTTTCGCGAGACGGAGAAAAATTCCGACAAAGAAAATCGAGGTTAAACAAATGAATATGAGTGTATTAAATCAAAAAATGCCCTCTGAGAATCGCGTCTTTTCGCTCGCCTGACCCGTTGGTCGGAAATATCGCAAGGATTTGGCGATTTGTTTAAGGCCTTTTTGCGACACTATCAAAACATTGTTCTATTACATTGTTTCCAGTGCATAATCTAGCCGCATCACTTTTACTGGTCTTTCGTCACCTCGGTATAGATGACTCAGCCAATTGAACTCTCCTGTATCGCGGAAGCCACATTTCTCCATCACTCGCCCGGAGGCAGGGTTGTCTACGAAGAAGTCGCACCAGAGAGTGAAGAATCCCTTCGCGTTGAAACAGTAGTCTATGATGCTGCGTAGTGCTTCGGTACATAGTCCCTGATTCCAGTAGGGTTTGGCTATCCAGTAGCCCAACTCGGCATCCATCTCGCCTATCCCGATGTTGCTCTCATCATACGGGTAATACCCAATGCATCCGATGACTTCTCCGTTCTCCTTCAACTCTATAGCCCAAGTGTGGTCGTTAGAAAATATGTTCTGAATGATTTCCAGACTCTCTTCCACAGACTGATGAGGTGGCCAGCCGGCACGAGGCCCCACATCGGGATCTGATGCATAGTTGAAGAGCACTTCTGCGTCGGACTCCGCCCAAGGACGAAAACGTAGTCGAGTTGTTTCATTAGGATTCATGTCACGTGCCAACAATGTAAAGTCGCAGATTTTTTTTATTATAGTAAATCTCTACCGCTCATTCGCCATCGAGACAAAGCAGTGAAGTTACCTCTACATTTTCGGGAAAGATGGCGCGGCCTTTGAGGTCTACAAGCTCAATGATAAAGTTGATGTAAGTTGCTTTAGGAGCAAACTTCTGCACCAAGTTGTAGGCAGCAAGCATGGTGCCCCCAGTTGCTAAAAGATCATCGTGGAGAAGCACTACATCGTTGTCCGAAATGGAATCTTTGTGAACCTCAATGGTGTCAACGCCGTACTCTTTTTGGTAACTTTCTTGGATTGTCTCGGCGGGAAGTTTGCCTGGTTTGCGTGCCAATACGAAGCCTGCACCCAATCGGATAGCCAAGCTTGCGCCAAGAATGAAGCCGCGCGACTCGATGCCTACGACCTTGGTGATGCCTTTGTCTTTATACGTTTCATAGAGTGTGTCCTCTAACTCCTTCAAGCATTCGTGACTCTTGAATAGGGTGGTGACATCACGAAATAATACACCGGGAATGGGGAAATCTGGAATACTTCGAAGATTCGATAATAGCAATTCTTTGTTCATAAACTTTGTTGTTTATTATGGTTTGTAGTTTATTTGTCTTGTTTTGTCCTGTTCTTGGCTTGTTTTTGTCTT
>JAUNQV010000145.1:1445-1730 GCA_030535995.1 Bacteroidales bacterium | reverse complement strand
TACAACTAACACAAACCCACGATGACCTCAAGTCCCTCCAACTCCCCCTCTGTTTATAGAGGGGGTGCCCGTAGGGCGGGGGCGTTACAAGCGAAGCGCGTAGTCTTTCAATATGTATTGTTTTCTTCTCCGCACTTCGTTTGGAACTCCCTCCCGGCTTTGCCGTACTCCCTCTATAAACAGAGGGAGAATGGGGTCGTGTTATCGTATCTCTTTTGTAAAATTATCATCTAATATCTCTTTTGTCACCTTACGTATATATTCCACAATACTCTCATTATGCCT
>JAUNQV010000145.1:0-1435 GCA_030535995.1 Bacteroidales bacterium | reverse complement strand
CGAATCCCGTGTTCTCTAAATAGCCATTCTTCTCTTTGCATATCGTAATCATGACCCTCGGGTGTGTAGTGCGGTTCGCCATCTAACTCAATGCAGAGTTTTAATTGTGGAGCATAAAAATCAAGGATAAAAGGTCCTATGCTGAATTGCCTTCTCCATTGTATATTTTCGATTTGTTTTGCGCGTAAGCTATGCCATAAAGTGGCCTCTGCTGGAGTTCCGTTGTTCCGTAAATCGCGGCGAAGAGTTCGACGATTATAACGATTACTACTGAAGTCTGCTTTGTTGTGTGGCATTATTTTTAACAGTGTTTTGTTCCACGTGAAACATTATCTGCCTAAAAGCACTAAAAGCACATTGATATCGCTGGGTGAAACGCCGGGGATGCGGCTTGCTTGCGCGAGGGTTTCGGGATCTATTTTAGTGAGTTTTTGACGTGCTTCGGTAGAGAGTGATTGCAGGGAATTGTAATCAAATCGACCACGAATCTTGATACTTTCGAGGCGTTGCATCTTGTCGGCAATCATGCGTTCACGTTCGATGTAGCCTTGATACTTTATCTTGATCTCGGCAGCTTCGATAATCTCTTCCTTACGCTCGGTAATACCATCGAGCAATGTGCCCAAAGCGCGTATCTCACGACTCATATTGTCGAGTGTGATTTGCGGACGATTGATAAGGTCTATAAGCTTGCAACCGTGAGCAAGTGGGGTAGTACCGAGGCTTTCCAAGGTGTCATTGATAAGTGCAGGTTTGATTGAGAATCCCTTGGCAAAACCGATGATCTCGTCAATCTTTTCACGTTTGCGACACAGGTGCTCGTAGCGCTCGCGTGAGGCAAGGCCAAGGTTGTATGAACGCTCGGTGAGGCGCATGTCGGCATCGTCCTGACGTAAAAGGATGCGGTACTCGGCACGTGAAGTAAACATACGATAAGGTTCGTCAACCCCCTTTGTCACGAGGTCATCGATGAGTACACCGATGTATGCTTCGTCGCGACCCAGCGTGAAGGGATCGCCACCATGGCATGCAATATGTGCATTGATACCTGCGATGAGTCCTTGGCCTGCGGCCTCTTCATAACCTGTGGTGCCATTTACTTGTCCGGCAAGGAAGAGTCCTTTTACTATCTTTGATTCGAGTGTGTGGCGCAGTTGCGTGGGGTCGAAGTAATCATACTCGATGGCATATCCCGGGCGGTAAACCTCGATGTCGCGGAAAGCCGGTACGTGACGAAGTGCCTCAATCTGTATCTCCATCGGGAGCGACGAAGAGAAGCCGTTAAGGTAAAGTTCGTTCGTCGTTTCACCCTCGGGCTCGAGGAAGAGCTGGTGCTGTTCCTTATCGGGGAAGGTGACGATTTTGGTTTCTATGCTGGGACAGTAGCGCGGACCGATACTCTGGATTTGTCCGTTGTAAAGGGGCGATTCGGGCA